>CAYFJS010000050.1:0-6208 GCA_964343495.1 uncultured Acidimicrobium sp.
TTCGTAGACGGGTTTGCCCGTCTCCTTGCCGCAGATGTCCCACATGGCCATCTCGAGACCGCTCACGATGCCGCCCATCGTGAGGTCGGGGCGCAGCGAGTAGCCGCGGCCGTACGTCTCGCGCCACATCGCCTCGATGTGGAACGGATCGCGGCCGACGACGTGGCGCGCGGCAACTTCTTCGGTCATCTTGGCGACCATGTGCGGCGTGAACGTGGCGGTGTAGATCTCGCCGATGCCGGTGATGCCGGTGTCGGTCGTCAGCTTGACGAAGATGAAGTACCGACCACCGAATCGTGGTGGCGGGTTCCCGACCACGAAGGTCTTGACGTCGACGACCTTCATGTCAGAACACGATCACGTTGCGCAGCGCGTCACCGCGCTTGACGGCGTCGATGGCCTCGTTGATGTCCTCGAGCTTGTAGGTCTTCGTCACGAGCTCGTCCAACTTGACGCGACCCTGCGAGTACAAATCGACGAGGTTCGGGATGTCGACTTGGATGCGGGCCGAGCCCATCTTGGAGCCGAGGATGTTCTGGCTGTAGGCGGCCATCGTGCCGGGGTCGATCTCCGACATCACGCCGCTCGCCGGCATGCCGACCATCACCATCGAGCCGCCCTTGGCGAGCATGCCGTAGGACGAGTCGAAGGCCTGCTTGGCGCCGACGGTGACGAACACGTAGTCCGCACCGTGACCACCGGTGATCTCCATCACCTTGGCGGTGACGTCCGAGGTCTTCGAGTTCACGCCGTGGGTCGCACCGAACTTCTTGGCGGCCTCGACCTTGTTGTCGGCGATGTCGACGGCGATCACGCTGCGCGCACCAGAGACGTGCGCGCCCTGGATCGAGTTGAGTCCGACGCCACCCGTGCCGATGACGACCACGTGGCTGCCCGGGGTCACCTTGGCGGTGTTGGTCACCGCACCGAATCCGGTGATCACACCGCACGCGAGCAACGAAGCGCTCGGTGCGGGGATCGAGGTCGGCACCGAGACGCACTGCGACTCGTGCACGACGACGTACTCGGCGAATCCACCGGTGCGCATGCTCTGCACGATCGAGTTGCCCTTGGCATCCGTGATCGGCGACTTGGCATCGAGCGGGAACTGCGTCGAACAGGTGACGGGCATGCCGCGGCTGCACCCGTGACAGTGACCGCACGAACGAATGAGCGTGACGACGACCGTGTCGCCCGGCTTCACCGTGGTGACGCCCTGGCCGACGCGCTCGACGACTCCCGCACACTCGTGTCCGAAGATCGCGGGCAACGTGCCGCCCCAGCCGCCGTCGGCATAGGTGATGTCGCTGTGGCAGATCGCCACTGCGGCGATCTTCACGCGAACCTCGCCCGGGCCTTCATCGGCCAGGTTGACCTCCTCGATCACGAGGGGCTTGCCGAATTCGCGACACACTGCAGCTTTCATCTGTCCACCTTTGCTTCAACTCGGGCCACTTCGCCCGAAGTACTCGTCAAAAACTACTACTTGGCGTAGTCGGGGCTCTCCTCATCGAGGATCGCCATCAACGCGTCCATGTGCAGTCGTGCCGCATCGGGGTACTCGCGCCACTGTCGTGCGGCGTGCGCGGCGACCTCGTCGGGGATGATCGACAGCGGTCGCCCGGTCGACAGTGCGAGCACCTGGACCTCGCTCGCCTTCTCCAGGTAATAGAGCAGGTCGAAGGCCTCGGCGACGCTCGGGCCGATCACCATCACGCCGTGGTTGCCGAGGAAGAGCACCTCCTTGTCGGCACCGAACAGTGCCGCGACGCGCTCGCCTTCCTCGGGGTCGAGGGCGAGTCCTGAATAGTTGCGGTCATAGGCGATCGTGTCGTGGAACCGGCACGCGTTCTGATCGGTCATCTGGAACTCGTATCCCTCGAGGCACGCGAGCGTGGTCGCGTACTTCATGTGCGTGTGCAGGATGCACCTGGCGCGCGGCACGTGGCGATGGATGTGTGAGTGCAACACCCACGCCGTCGGATCGACGCCGAACGAGAGCGAGTCCCCCGTGCGCGACGTGTCGACGTCGACGAGGTCACTCGCCCGGATGCGCGAGAAGTGACTGCCGACCGGGTTGACCAGGAAGCGCTGGCCGTCGTCGGAGACCGCCGCACTGAAATGGTTCGCGACCGCCTCGTGATAGCCGAGGCGTGCTGCCCAACGGAACGCAGCGGCGAGCTCGCGTCGCGTCTGTTTGACGACCCCCATCACACCCCCACGTGTTTGATGGGGTCAGGCTATTCCAGTTCTGCGGGGAATCCCGGGGCGCGCAGGTCGGTGCCCGTCGCATCCTCGAGCAGCTTGACCACCTGCGACGACCATGCACTTCCGCCGTAGGCCTCCTTGGCGCGGATGAACGTCTGGTACGTGTGACCGGCCAGATCGAGCGGGACGCCGAACTCGCGGCCGAAGCCCATGGCGAAGCCGAGGTCCTTGAGAGCGAGATCCATCGTGAAGTTGATGTTGTACGAGCCGTTCAGGATGACCTGGCTCTCGGTCTCGTGCACGAAGCTGTTGCCCGACGACTGCTTGATCGCCTCGAAGGCGACGCCGAGATCGAGACCTGCACGCTTGGAGAGCATCAGGGCTTCGCCCGCGGCGACGAGGTGGATGAAGGCGAGCATGTTGGTGATCACCTTGATCACGGCAGCCTTGCCGAGATCCCCGATGTAGAGCACCGGGTTGCCCATCGCGTTCAGCGCCTTCTCGTGTGCCTTGAACACTTCGGTCTTGCCGCCGACGAGCACGGTGATGTCACCGTGCGCCGCCTTGTGCACGCCACCGGTGACCGGAGACTCGAGCACGTTGACGCCCTTCGATTCGGCGATCGCGCCGAGTCGTTCGGTCTCGCTCTGGTCGTTCGTGCTCATGTCGACCCACGTGCCGCGCGTTGCGCGACCGGCGAGTGATTCGATCACGCCGCCCGCACCTGCGACGACAGTGTCGATCGCTCGCGGCGAGGGCAGACAGGTGAACACCGTGTCCGATGCGTCGCACACTTCCTTGATCGACTTGGCGGCCTTCGCGCCCTTGGCGACGAGGTTCTCGACGGCCTTCGGGTCGAGGTCGTACACGGTGACCTCGAATCCGTTGCGCACGAGGCTCCCCGCCAGGTACTTGCCGATGTGTCCGAGTCCGATGAATCCGCAGCGCATGTGTTCCTCCGAGCGTCTCGAGATGTGGTTAGAGCTGAATCCAGGTGGTCTTCAGGTTGGTGTAGCCCTCGATCGAGTGCAGCGAGCGGTCGCGGCCGGTGCCCGACTGCTTGAAGCCACCGAACGGGGTCACGATGCTGCTGCGGTCGAAGGTGTTCACCCACACCGTGCCCGCGCGCAACTGACGGGCGATCTTGTGCGCCTTGCTCACGTCGCGGGTCCACAGCGCGGCGCCGAGACCGTATTGCGTGTCGTTGGCGATGCGCACGGCATCCTCCTCGCTCGTCACGCGCACCGAACCGAGCACCGGTCCGAAGATCTCTTCCTTTTCGATCCGCATGCCGGGCTTGACGTCCTTGAAGATCGTCGGCGGAATGAACACGCCACCGGGCACCGGCTCGACGGGCTTGCCACCCGTGTGGATCGTGGCACCTTCCGACTCACCGATCTTGATGTATTCGTTCACGCGATCGAACTGCGTGCGATCCACGATCGTTCCCATCGCCGTCGCCGGGTCGTAGGTGTCCCCCGGCATGATCGACTTGGAGACTTCGCGCACCTTCTCGAGGAGTTCGTCCTCGACGCGCGCATCCACGATGACGCGCGTTCCCGCGTGACACGTCTGACCGGCGTTGTAGAACACGCCCCAGGCGATCGCCGATGCTGCGGCGTCGACGTCGGGCAGGTCGCCGAGCACGACGTGTGGCGTCTTGCCACCGAGTTCGAGCGACACGGCCTTGGCGTTGCTCTCCGCGGCGTACTTCAAGAAGTACTTGCCGACCTCGGTCGACCCGGTGAAGGCGAGCTTGTTCACGTCCATGTGGCGACCGAGCGCACCGCCCGCGGTCGGACCGAAGCCCGGGACCACGTTCAACACACCATCGGGAAGCCCTGCCTGCGTGGCGAGTTCGGCGAACAGCAGTGCCGACAACGGCGACTGCTCGGCCGGCTTCAACACCACCGAGTTGCCGGCGGCGAGTGCGGCGCCGACCTTCCACGAGGTGATGATGAGCGGATAGTTCCACGGCACGACGGCGCCGACGACGCCCATTGGTTCGCGCTCGATGAGGGCGACCGAGTCGCGCGGGATCGGGGCGATCTCGCCGTACAGCTTGTCGATGCACTCGGCGTACCACTGCATGTTGTTGGCGCACGAGGCAACGTCGACGTTGAGCGAGTCGCTGATCGGCTTGCCACAGTTCATCGTCTCGAGGAGTGCGAGCTCCTCGGCGTGTGCGTGGATCAATTCGACCCAGCGCAGGATCAACTTCTTGCGGTCGAGCGGGGCCATCTCGCGCCACACGCCGGCCTCGAAACTCGCCTTGGCGGCCGCGACTGCGCGGTTCACGTCCTCGGCATCACCTTCTGCGACCTCGGTGATCAACTTGCCGTCACGTGGGTTGATCGAATCGAAGGTCTTGCCGCTCGCGGCGTCGACGAACTTGCCGTTGATGAACAACTGCGTGCGCTTCACCTTCTGTTCCGCGCGCTTGGTCCACTCTTGTTTGGTTGGCATTGCCATGGTCACTCCACTTCACCGTTGGTCGGGGCGTAGATACCGTACCAACCTCGCCCGCGCTCCCCAGTCTCCCCTTTGTGCGTTCGTTCGGCTCCTAGGCTTGTCGCACATGACCACACGCCGACTGCTCGCGATCGCCTCGGTCGAGCGCACCGGCAGCACGTTGCTGTGCAGCATCCTGCGCGCCACGAAGGCCGCAGGGAACCCCGTCGAATACCTGAACATCCAGACCAACAACTTCGCCACGTTCCGCGATCGCCACCACACCCCCCGCATCAAGGCGAGCGCCCTGCCGATGGCGATCGCCCGCAAGGCGACGGGGCGATTCCCGTGGCGCGACATCTCCTCGTTCTCGACATCGTCGTTCATCGACTATCTGCGCGAGGTCGCCGAGGTGAACACGACGTCGAATGGCGTGTTCGGCGTGAAGATGCACTGGAACCAGTACAAGCGACACATGCTGGACCTCGGCGTCGACGTCTCACTGTGGGGTGCACCGGTGTCGTGGTTGCGCATCACCCGCGAGAACGAGTTGCGCCAGGCGATCTCCTTCGTGCGTGCCGCGCAGACCGAGAGCTGGAACAGCAACATGGAGGTGACCCGCGAGCCTCGCTACGACGCTCAGGCGATCCTCGCAGCTCTCGATCGCATCGCGTCCGAGAACGCCGACTGGGACCGCTACTTCGCCGAGCACTCGATCACGCCGCTGCACATCACCTACGAGCAACTGACGCGCGAGATGGATGCGACGATTCGGCTCGTGCTCGACCACGTCGGTGCGCACGTGGACGTCGTCCCGCCGCCCACCACGAAGTCGCAGTCCGATGCGCTGAACGCCGAGTGGGCCGAGCGGTTCGTCGCCGAACACCCCGAACACGCGCATCGTCGGTCCATTCCGCGCACCACATAAGTTCCACCTGCGGTGTGTCGCAGGCACATTCCCCTGCGACAATGGATGCATGGCCAAGCACGTGTCCGACATCTTCGACGCCTCGCGTTGGGACGAGGTTGCTGGCTTTGCGTTCCAGGACATCACGTATCACCGCGCCAAGGATCACGGCACCGTGCGCATCGCGTTCAACCGCCCAGAGGTGCGCAACGCGTTCAGGCCCGCGACGGTGGACGAGCTGTATCGCGCACTCGACCACGCGCGTCAGACGACCGACGTCGGCTGTGTGTTGCTCACCGGCAACGGACCTTCCCCGAAGGACGGTGGCTGGGCGTTCTGCAGCGGCGGCGACCAGCGCATCCGTGGCAAGGACGGTTACAAGTACGCCGAAGGCGAGACCGCATCGACGATCGACTCGTCGCGCAGCGGTCGACTGCACATCCTCGAGGTGCAGCGACTGATCCGCTTCATGCCCAAGATCGTCATCTGCGTCGTGCCGGGTTGGGCGGCCGGCGGCGGACACAGCCTGCACGTCGTCGCCGACCTCACGCTCGCGAGCAAGGAACACGCGCGCTTCAAGCAGACCGACGCCGACGTCGCGAGCTTCGACGGCGGCTTCGGCTCCGCGTACCTCGCACGCCA
>CAYFJS010000051.1:0-6029 GCA_964343495.1 uncultured Acidimicrobium sp.
AATCGTGGCGTGATGACGGTTGCCAACACGATCGAGCGTGCCGAGCGCGCGGTGCACACCATGGTGCGACATGGCGTGACGACGATTCGCACGCACGCTGACGTCACCGACGACAACGGGTTGACCTCGATCGAGGCACTTCTCGAGGTGCGCCGCCGAACGGCCGATCTCGTCGACCTGCAGATCGTCGCCCTCGTCGGATGGCCACTCGTGGGCGGAGATGGCGACGTTCATCGCGCGCTCGCGCGCGAGGCGATCGGCATGGGTGCGGACATCCTCGGCGGCTGCCCGCACCTGGACGTCGATGCGAGCGCGGCCAATGAAGTACTCGTCGAGCTCGCCGGAGAACTCGGCGTGCCGCTCGATCTGCACACCGACGAGCACACCGACGTGGACCGGCTGTCCCTCGGGGATCTTGCGCGACGCGTGATCGATACCGGCTTCGAGCATCGCGTGACAGCGAGCCATTGCGTGAGCCTCGGCGTGCAGCCGGAAGGGATTCAGTACTCGATTGCGGAGGCCGTTGCCGCGGCTGGGATTGGAGTAGTGGCGCTACCGCACACGAACCTGTTCCTGCAAGGTCGTGAGTCGCAAACCGCAATGCCGCGTGGGTTGACGGCGGTTCGTGCATTGCGCGAGGCGGGAGTCGAGGTTGCTGCGGGTAGCGACAACCTTCAAGATCCGTTCAATCCGATCGGTCGCGGTGACCCCCTCGAAGCGGCGGGTTTGATGGTGCTCACCGCTCATCTGCTGCCCGACGACGCGTTCGCATCGGTGAGTACCGTTGCGCGTTCGGTGCTCGGAATCGAGATGGCCGGCCCGCGGGTCGGGGCGAGTGCTGACCTGATGGTCACTCCTGTCTCCTCGGTCCGCGAGGCGATCGCCTCGGGTGCGCCTCGGACCCTCGTGCTGCGACGAGGGGCGGTCGTCCATCAGGCGTGAGGTTGGATTTACAAAAACCTAAGTGATCATTGGGTTACCGGCCTGAGGCGACTTTGCGACATGGACTATCCTGCTTGCGTGGCTGGGGCGCTCTCGTTCACCGATGTCGGCATGACGTTCCCCGACGGAACCCGCGCGCTCGGCGGAACGTCGTTCAGCGTGAGCCCCGGCGAATTCGTCACCGTTGTCGGGCCGAGTGGCTGTGGCAAGTCGACCCTGCTGCGAATCGCGTCCAACTTGGAGACCGCCACTGAGGGTTCCTGCGATGTCGATCGCGACAGCATCGGTTACGTGTTCCAAGATGCGACGCTCCTGCCATGGAGGACCGTTTGGAAGAACGTCGAACTCATCGCCGAACTCCATGGCATCGACAAGACCGAACGTGAACGCCGAGTGCGTGGCGTGATCGACCTCGTGGGGCTTGCTGGTTTTGAGGACAAGTATCCGAAGCAATTGTCGGGTGGAATGAAGATGCGTGCGTCGCTTGCGCGATCACTCGTGATGAAGCCGAGGGTGTTCCTCTTCGACGAACCATTCGGTGCCCTCGATGAGATCACTCGTGAGCGCCTGAACGACGAACTCTTGCGGTTATTCCAGCTCGAAGGCTTTGCGGGATTGTTCATCACTCACTCCATCGCCGAGGCGGTGTACATGTCGACGAAGGTGCTCGTGATGTCGTCTCGTCCGGGACGCATTGTTGCATCCTTCGACGTCCCCTTCTCGTATCCTCGTTCGCATTCTTTGCGCTACGAGCCGGAATTCGCCGAACTGTGTGGAGAGGTTTCGGCTGCGCTTCGGGGAGCATTGGTGTGACGGATTTGAAAGCGCAAATCGCTGTGACGCCACCGTCGACTCGCCACGGTGACGATGCTCCCGTCGAGACAACGAATCGAGTTCGAGCGAGTGACGTCGCAGGTCCCGCAGTCGTGTTCATCCTTTTCATCGGACTGTGGTACGCGCTCTCCACGCTCATCCTCCCAGAGCAGAAGCGGTTCCTTCTACCCACTCCGCACCGTGTAGTCAATGAGGGCTTCCTCACCTGGAGTGCTGGTGACCAGCGCGGCTTGTATCCGATACTTCGCTCGATGTGGAGTTCGATCCAGGTTGCGGTCATCGGACTACTCATCACGATCGTGATCGGGATGACCCTCGCCATTGCGATGGCGACTCGCCGCTGGGTGGAGCGCGCCACCTGGCCGTATCTCGTCGCGTTGCAGTCCGCCCCGATCCTGGCAATGACGCCGCTTATTCGTGCGCTCGTGGACGGCATTCAGACCCAGCGCATCCTCGTCGTCGTGTTGATCGCGTTCTTCCCGATCGTGAACAACACGTTGTTCGGGTTGCTGTCGGTGGAACGCAGCCAGCACGAGCTGTTCACACTGCACGGGGCGAGCAGCCGAACCAGGCTCCTGAAGCTGCAATTCCCAGCCGCATTGCCGAACATCTTCGTCGGTCTACGAATCTCTGCTGGTTTGAGTGTCATTGGCGCCGTCGTCGGTGACTTCTATTTCCGCCAGGGCGGCGTCGTTGGCATCGGCGCCCAGATCGATATCTATCGCGGTCGCCTCTGGGGTTCGGAACTCATAGCCGCCATCATCTTGGCGAGCGCATTTGGTCTTGTCGTGTTCATTGTGTTCGGCTTCATCTCGAAGAAGGCGATCGGCAAATGGCACACGACAACGAGGGGTCAATGATGACCGCCTACCGCAAGCAAGCACACACCACACACAAAGGGGAGCACATGAAGAAGAAAGCAGCAGCCATTATCGGCGCGCTGAGTCTGGTCACACTTGCCGCATGCGGTGGGGGCGACGACGCAGCCACCGATACGACGGCAGCGGCGGCAGCACCGACGGGCGTCTCGCTCGCGGGAATCTGCCCCGACACCGTCACCTTCCAGACCGACTGGAACCCGGAGTCCGAGCACGGATTCCTGTACCAGATGGTCGGCGACGGCTATGAGGTCGACGCAGCAGGCGTTCGCGTCACGGGTCCGCTCGTGACCTCGGCTGGAGACACCGGAGTCAAGATCCAGGTCCGCTCGGGCGGCCCGGCAGTCGGCTTCCAGTCGCCAACCTCGATGATGTATCAGGATCCGGACATCTTCCTCGGATTCGTGAGCACCGACGGTGCCGTTCAGGACTCGGGTGAATTCCCGACGATGAGCGTTGTCGCGCCGTTCAACATCAACCCGCAGATCATCATGTGGGACCCGGCCACTTACCCGAACGTGAAGACGATCGCCGACTTGAAGGCGACCGGAGCCAAGGTCCGTTACTTCGGTGGCGCGGCCTACATGGAGTACTTCACTGCCAACGGCATCCTCGACAAGGCACAAGTTGACGGAACGTACGACGGTACGCCGGCGAACTTCGTCGCTGACGGTGGAAAGGCCGCACAGCAGGGATTCGCGACCTCCGAGCCGTACTACTACGAGAACGTCCTCACGGACTGGGCCAAGCCCGTTGCGTACCAGACGGTGCACGACGCAGGCTGGACCGCCTACGCACAGGCGCTCGGTGGCAAGCCGGAGACGATCACCCAGTACAAGGACTGCTTGAAGCTCCTCGTGCCGATCATCCAGCAGGCTCAGGTCGACTACGTCACCAACCCGGCCAAGACGAACGCGTTGATCCTCGATCTCGTCACCCAGTTCAACAACGGTTGGCTGTATGACGCAGGTCAGGCCGATGCAGCAGTCAAGCTCGCGCTCGACAACAAGTTGATCGCCAACAGCCCCGACGGGACGCTGGGTAGCTTCGACATGGCCCGCATCGATTCGTTCATCGGCATCGCGGTTCCGACCTACGAGAAGATCGGCGCCAAGATGAAGGACGGCATCACGTCGGCCGACATCGCGACGAACGAGTTCATCGATCCATCGATCACTCTGCCGTAACGATCAAGCAAGAAGTACGTGCGATGGCCCGGGGAAACCCGGGCCATCGTCGTTTCTGCGATGATGTAGTAATGAGCACGGTCATCGAAATGCTGCGCTTCGAGGTGACGGATGCCGATCGCGACGCATGGCTCGAGGTGGAGCATCGCGTGTGGACCGGGTTCCTGCGTACCGTTCCGGGATTCCTGCGCAAGGAGACGTGGATCGACGACGATGAACCGGGCGTCGTCACCGTGGTGATCTGGTGGGAATCCCTCGCACACTGGCGAGCCGTGACGCCGGAGCAGTGCGCCGCAGTCGATGCGCAGATGGGCGATTGGTTCAGACCCTGCACGATGCGCTCGTGGCGCGTCGTGCGCAGCGTCTAACTAGCGACCGAAGTCGAACGTTGCAATCTCGCCGAGTGCGGCGACGAAGTTCGCCACTGCGGCTTCGAACATCGTTTTGCCATTCGCGGCGGTCGCGTGCGTCGGGTCGCCGACGTGACCCTCGGGAAAGAAGTCGTTCGACAGCCACCCGAAACTGACTGTGCCGCCGAAGCGCACGAAAGAGTTACGGGCGAGCTTCTCTGGCACGCGCCGCACGGCCTTGGACATGTCTACGAGGTCCGGTCGAAGGTGCAACATGAGTGCGGTCTCATCCGTCCCACCGTGCACGCCCATTCCGAGCTCGCTCGCCGCCGACGCTCCGCCCTGGTCGGGTGGGATCGAGGGGTGCGTCGTGAACGTCTGTAGTCCGTGGTGCAGACGCAGCTCGCGATTGGCGACGTTCAGCAGCGCGGAGTTGCCACCATGTCCGTTCAGGAACACGAGCTTGCGTGCGTTCGTGCGGGCGATGCTGCGACCGAGGTCATCGAGAACCGACAGCAACGTCGTCGGGGAGAGCCAGATAGTGCCGGGAGCCCAGGCGTGTTCGTTGGACTTGGTGTAGGTGAGCGTCGGGAGGAGCCATACGTCGAGGTGTGCTGGCGCTTGCGCGACGGCTGCCTCGGCGACGGCGGTCGCGACGACTTCGTCGGTGTTGAGCGGCAGGTGTGGCCCGTGCTGTTCGATTGCGCCGAGTGGCTGGACGAAGATCGACGAGTGGGTGATCGCACGATTGACGTCGGGACCCTTCAGATCGCCGAGACGTTTGATCTGCGCCATGGACGAAGCCTACTGCTGTGGGATACTGCACTGATGGCAGCAAGCGCAGTGCCCGAGAATCGCTTCGATGCGATCGTCATTGGTGGCGGACACAACGGCCTCGTGTGCGCCGCGTATCTCGCTCAGGCTGGCGTGAAGGTGCTCGTCGTAGAAGCGCGCAGCGAAGTCGGTGGCACGGCCGCATCTGAGCAGTTTGCGGGCGTCACCGTGAATATCTGTAACTGTGACCACCTCACGTTTCGTACGACGGGCATCACGGAGGACCTCGGACTCGACCGCTTCGGTCTTCGCTATATCGACGTCGACCCAACGCAGCTCGCGACCTCGTGGGGCGACCGGCGTGTGTGGCCGTTGTTCCACGATCTCGACCGCCAGCTCGAGGTGATTCGTCGCTTCTTCCCCGACGAGGTGGAGGGGTATCGGCGATATGCACGGGCGGCGATGCCGGTCGCCGAATTGATCCTCGAGGCGGGGAGCCAACCACCGACTCGGCCGTCGCTCATCGGGAAGGTGCTCGCCAAGCGTGGTCGTGGTGTCTCGACGATGCTCGCATGGAGCAAGATGTCGGCGGCGCAGGTGCTGCGGAAGTTCTTCACGAGCGAATTGTTGATCGGACCCGCCCTCGTCACCGGACCGACGGTGTGGGGCGTCTCCCCGTATACGCCGGGAACGGGACTCGCCGCGCTCGTCTATGGGATGCGACACGTCGCTCACGTCGGGCGGCCGGTCGGCGGGAGCGGGATGGTGCCGATCGCATTGCGTCGGAGCATCGAAGCCAATGGCGGAGTCGTCGCCACGTCTACGAAGGTTTCTGGAATCCTGTGTGAAGGCTCGCGAGTGCGTGGGGTCGAACTCGCAGACGGTCGCATCCTCGAGGCCGAGATGGTGATCTCGGCGTGCAATCCGCACGACACGTTCCTCACCTGGCTGAAGAACCCGCCGTCTTCCGCTCGGCCGCTCGTCGACAAGTGGCGTAATACACCGCACTACGAGGGTTATGAGTCGAAGATCGATGCACGCATCACGCGGCGCCCGGTGTATCG
>CAYFJS010000052.1:0-5783 GCA_964343495.1 uncultured Acidimicrobium sp.
TATCGCGCGCACGCCGACCTGCACGAGGGCAAGCTCACGGACCTGCGCAAGAGCCTCGTGAATGCGGTCGCGCTCGCGGATCTCGCCGAGGAACTCGGCGTCGGGGAGTGCCTGTTGCTCGGGCGTGGCGAGGAACAGGGGGCGGGTCGCACGAAGACCTCGATCCTCTCGGATGCACTCGAAGCCGTCTTCGGGGCGATCTATCTCGACTCCGATGCATTCTCCGCGCACAAGGTGCTGACGTCACTCATCGAGCCACGCCTGCAGGCCGCAATCGACGGTCTCGATCGACTGGACGCCAAGACCAGGTTGCAGGAGATGGCATCCAAGTTGCTGGGCGAACACGTGCACTACAAGATCGAAGACGAAGGTCCCGACCACGACAAGACCTTCTACGCCACCGTGTTCGTCGGTGAGCGCGAGCTCGGCTTCGGCGAGGGTCGCTCGAAGAAGGCAGCTGAACAGCTCGCAGCCGAAGAGGCCTGCGACACGCTCGCCCGCGAACACTCCAACGACTGATCGTGCCCGAGCTGCCCGAGGTCGAGACGGTTCGCCGCGGGATCGACCGCGTGGCGCTGAATCGTCGCATCACGCGCGTCGAGGTCGGTCGTGAGCGCACGGTGCGGCGCACGAGTCGCGAAGAGTTGATCGACGGGCTGTCCGGCGCGCGGATCGTCGCCACCCGCCGCCATGGCAAGTACTTGCTGTGCGATCTCGACACGGGGTATGCCGTGATGATCCACCTGCGCATGAGTGGTCGAGTGCTCGTCGTCGAGGCCGGCACGCAGCGACCACCGCATACCCACGTCGTCGCGCACCTCGAGGGAACGAGTGAGTTCGCCCCCGGTGAGCTGTGGTTCGTCGACCCGCGCACGTTCGGCGAGGTCGTCGTGTTCGACCCCGAGCACGCCAATGAGCTCGTCCCCGAGCTCGCGCGTCTCGGCCCCGACCCGTTGGCGCCCGGCTTCACGCCCGAGGTGTTGGCAGACCGCCTGCGTGGCAAGCGCACCAACCTGAAAGCGACTCTGCTCGACCAGGGCGTCGTGGCGGGGATCGGGAACATCTATGCCGATGAGATCCTGCATCGGGCGAAGCTCAGCCCGCACCGCGTAGCGGGGTCGCTGCGGATGGCCACCGTCGAGCGGTTGCATGAGTCGATCGTGGCGGTGCTCGAACGGGCCGTGGAGGCCGGTGGCAGCACGCTGACCGACACCCAATATGTGGACGTCGAGGGGAACGAGGGGTGGTTCCAACTCGAGCATCGCGTCTATGGACGGGCCGGTGAGGAGTGTCTCACCTGTCGCCGAGCGCGCATCTCGCGCACGACGCTCGCGGGTCGCACGACCTGTTACTGCGGGGTCTGTCAGCGCTGAGTCGTGCTCAGGTCGCCGACCAGCCGGTGATCGAGCGGATCGCGAACACCATCACGTGGTCGAACGGCTTGTCGCGGTACTGCACGTAGCGTTGCGCGAGCAGGTCGGCGAGTCGTGCTTCGTGGGTCGCGTCGGCGTCGATGCGCTCGAGACGCACGCGCACCCACCACAGCCTCGACCAATCGGATGCATCCCACTGGTCGACGAGCAAGGTCGCGCGGCGGTCGCCGTCGAGGTTGCGCTCGCGCTGCAGGTTCGTCGACTTCTTCGGCTTGATGGTGTCGATCGGGATCCCGAGGAAGGAGTCTCCGTCGAGGGCATAGACGGCGGGCACCGAATCGATCCCGCGCTCGGGATGGAGGGTGGAGAGCGTCCCGTGGTCGTGGCCCGCGAGGCGCTGCAGGGCGTGCTGTGCGTCGAGCTTCATGGTCGTTCCCCGGCGACCGAGCGGGTTTTCGCTCGGGTTGGTCGTCGACCGATATTATATCACGCATGATACAAATCGGGGGAACGCCGCGATGAACCTCGCCACCTGGGTCCATCGCCATGCGGCTCGCATCCCCGATGCCCCGGCGATCGCCGACTCCACCGACGTGCACGCCACGTGGAGCGAGTTCTCTGCGACGACCCGTGCGCTCGCCGGCGGTCTGCGCAATCGCTTCGGTTTGGGCGAAGGGGACCGACTGGCGATCGTGATGCGCAATCGACCGGAGTATCTCGAGGCGATGTTTGCCGCCTGGCACGCAGGTCTCGTCGTCGTGCCGGTGAACGCGCGACTGCATCGCGACGAGATCGCCTACATCATCGAGCACTCCGGCGCATCGCTCGTCGTCACCGACGACGAACACGCACACGACGTGGAGGGACTGGCGAGGATGCTCGTCGCACCGGGCGAGGAGTGGGAGTCGACGAAGGGCGACGCGATTCCGCTGTCACCGCGGCGCACGACGGATCCTGCGTGGTTGTTCTACACGAGCGGCACGACCGGACGGCCGAAAGGCGCGACGTTGACGAATCGCAACCTCGTGACGATGTCGCTCAGCTACTTCGCCGACATCGACGAGGTGAGCCATACCGATGCGGTGCTGCACGCTGCGCCGTTGTCGCACGGGTCGGGTCTGTACGGACTGCCGCACGTGGCGCGCGGCGCGGTCAGCGTGATCCCGCGGTCGGCGAGCGTGGATGCGGGGGAGATCGCCGAGTTGATCGCGCGCTGGCCGGGCACGTCGTTCTTCGCCGCACCGACGATGATCAAGCGCCTGGCCGGTGATCCGGCGATCGCCGCGGCGGACCTTTCCAACTTGAAGACCATTATTTATGGTGGTGCGCCGATGTACCTCGCGGACCTCGAGGACGCCCTTGCGGTGTTCGGGCCGAAGCTCGCACAGATCTATGGCCAGGGCGAGACACCGATGACGATCACCGCGCTGTCGAAGAAAGATCATGCCGACACCGCACATCCCCGCTGGCGCGAGCATGCCCAGAGCGTGGGCATTCCGCGCACCGATGTCGAGGTGCGGGTGGCCAACGACGCGGGCGAGGAGGTGCCAACCGGTGAGATCGGCGAGGTGCTCGTGCGGGGCGACGTCGTGATGGACGGCTATTGGAACAACCCCGAGGCCACCGCCGAGGCGATCCGTGACGGCTGGCTGTACACCGGCGACATGGGCAGCTTCGACGAGGACGGTTATCTGACGCTGCGCGACCGCTCCAAGGATCTCATCATCAGTGGAGGCATGAACATCTATCCGCGCGAGGTCGAAGAGGTGCTCCTCAAACACGATCGCGTGCGCGCCGTGTCCGTCGTCGGGCGACCGGACCCCGAGTGGGGCGAGTCGGTCGTGGCCTTCGTCGTGGCCGAGGGATCCGCGCCGAGCATCGCCGAGCTCGACGAGCTGTGCATCAACGGGATCGCCCGCTACAAGCGCCCGAAGGACTATCGCTTCGTCGACTCGCTCCCGACGAACAACTACGGCAAGGTATTGAAGCGCGAACTGCGCGAACGGCTCGCCGCCGAGACGAACTAGGAGTTACTCGGCGAGCAGGTTCTCGGTGAGTGCGCGCAGGTGAGCGCGCAGTTCAGTGATGTTCGCGGAGGAAAGCCCCGCGTGGCAGCGAACGGCCTCTTGAACTTGTGCCGCGTCGGATTCCATTGCGCGACCTGCCTTCGTGAGGACCACGCGCACGGATCGAGCGTCGTTTACGTCGGTCTCGCGCTGCACGAGCCCGGCCTCCTCGAGCCGATCGATGATCGGCGAGACGGCATGGGTGGCCAGGTACAGCTCCTCGGCGATCTCGCCGAGGCGGATCCCGTCGCGTTCCCACAGCACGAGGAGCACCAGGTACTGGGGGTAGGTGATGTCGAGCTCGGTCAAGAGGGGTCGGTAGGTGCGGGTCATGGCGTTGGTGGCGGCATACAGGGCAAAGCAGAGCTGGTCCCCGAGGCGGCCGGCCTGGCTCCGCTTGTGGCGCGGGGAATCGGTCGGACGAGACATTTGCAAAATCATATCACGCGTGATAGAACAGATGTATCACGCGTGATATTTATTTGGGGATCACGCCAGACACGAAAGCAATGGGGGTAGTGATGAGAAAAATGAAATTGGCCTTGTACCTGCCGAACTTCCGTGACGAGGTCACGGTGGCGGAGCTCGAGGATCTCACGGCGGTCGCCGAAGACCTCAACTTCGACTCGGTGTGGACGCTCGATCGCATCATCGTGCCGGAGAAGTCCGACCGCGCCGAGATGACGTATCCGTTCGGAATGATGGAGCAGTTCCCGCTGCAGATGCCGGTCTCCTCGCGAGGCAAGTGGCTGCACGGCATGCCGCTCATCCCGTGGCTCGCCGCCAAGACCAAGAAGGTCCGCATCGGCATGAGCATCATCGACACGCCATACCGCGCACCGGCAGTCCTCGCCGGTGAGATCGCCACCGTCGACCACCTCTCGGGTGGTCGCGTGAACGTCGGCGTCGGTTCGGGCTGGATGCCCGAGGAGTTCGCCGCGGCGAGCGCCTCGCACATCTTCCCGAAGCGTCACAAGCACGTGCGCGAGACCCTCGAGATCATGCAGGGCATCTGGACGAACGACATCTTCGAATACCACGGCGAATTCGCCGACTTCGAGCGGTCCGGTTTCGGTGCCAAGCCCGTCCAGAATCCGCACCCGCCGATCTACTTCAGCGGTCTGAAGGACCCGAAGCGCTCGGCCAGCCGCATCGCCAAGTACGGCCTCGCCGGCTGGATCGGCATTCAGGACACCCCGTCCGAGATCGCCCGCTGGAAGCAGGAGATCGGTCGCGAACTGCAGGAGATCGGCAGCAAGCGGACCCTGGACGAGGGCTTCGACATGTGCTCGATGATCTGGTTCACGATCACCGACGAGGAAGTCGACCAGACCGACAACCACAAGTTGACCAACCTGCTCGTGGGAACCGAGCGTCAGATCACGGACCGCCTGAAGGCGTACCGCGAAGCCGGCATGAACATGCCGCTCATCTGGCCGCCGTTCTCGGGAGTGCCGGTGTCGAAGACCATCGACGACTTGAAGCGTCTGGTCCACGACATCATGCCCAAAGTCAACGCCTGATCGGGGGTCCTTCGGCGACTCGAGACGCGCGGCGCTCATGTGCCCGTCGCGTCCGAGTCGCCGTCGTGGCGATGTCGGGGGGTCGGGAGTCATCAACTACTCTCGCTGTCTGACGTGTTTCTCAAATCCCTGACCCTCAAGGGCTTCAAGTCCTTCGCCGACTCCACCACGATGGAGCTCGAGCCCGGCGTGACCGTGGTGGTCGGCCCCAACGGTTCCGGCAAGTCCAACGTCGTGGACGCCATCGCCTGGGTGCTCGGCGCGCAGGCCCCGAAGGCCGTGCGCAGCCAGAAGATGGACGACGTCATCTTCAACGGCACCGCCCGCCGTCCCGCCCTCGGCCGTGCCGAGGTGATGCTCACCATCGACAACTCCCAGGGCCTCTTGCCGATCGAGTTCTCCGAGATCACCGTCAGCCGCACGCTGTTCCGCTCCGGCGAGAGCGAGTACGCGATCAACGGCGTCGAGTGTCGACTGCTCGACGTGCAGGAGTTGCTCTCCGATGCGGGCGTCGGTCGTCAGCAGCACGTGATCATCGGCCAGGGTCGCATCGACGAAGTGCTCAGCAACTCGCCCGAGGATCGTCGCGCGATCATCGAAGAAGCAGCCGGTGTGTTGAAGCACCGCAAGCGCAAGGAGAAAGCCGAGCGTCGACTCGAGGGCACCGAAGCCAACCTGTTGCGCGCACAAGATCTGTTGCGTGAAGTGCGACGCAACTTGAAGCCACTCGAGCGCCAAGCAGACGCAGCACGTCGCCACGGCGCGTTGATCGCAGAGATGCGCGCACTGCAGACCTATCTCGCCGGTCGCGAGATCGCGAG
>CAYFJS010000053.1:0-5781 GCA_964343495.1 uncultured Acidimicrobium sp.
CGGGCTTGCGGATGTTGCCGGGATTCAGGCGCAAGCCATGGACGCCGGCCTCGAGTGCGGCGAGGGCCATCTTGTACTGATGGTGGATGTCGGCGACGATCGGCACGGGCGAACGCGGCACGATTTGGGCGAGCCCCTCGGCGGCCTCCGCCTCGTTGCACGTGCAGCGCACGATGTCACAACCCGCCGCGGCGAGCGCGTAGATCTGTTGCAGCGTGCCCTCGACGTCGGCGGTCTTGGTGATCGTCATCGATTGCACCGTGATCGGTGCGCCGCCGCCGACGGCGACCTTGCCGAGGTGAATCTGGCGCGTCTGTCGACGGGGGTACGTTGCCATCGCCCTCAAGTGTGCCACCCCTAGAGGGGCTTGGCGATGTCCAAGTACGAGCCCGCGAGGAAGAGCGCCAACATCAACACGGTGACCGCCACTGCGACGGGAACCATCTTGGATGCATCGGCCTGGTACCGACGGTTGCCGCGCGAACGAATTCGTTCGTAGGTCGCAATCGCGACGTGACCGCCGTCGAACGGAAGCAGCGGGAGCATGTTGAACACGCCGAAGAACACGTTGACGAATGCGAGCATCATCAAGATGCCCTTCAGTCCCTCGCTCTCGCCGACGTCTCCGCCGAACTGCGTCGCGCCGATCACCGTGGTCGGCCGCGTGGCGGGGTCGGGATTGTCCGCGGTCACGTTGCGCACGATGTTGCGTGGGTTGAGCACGACGAACACGCCTGTGACCGAGTCGACGATCGTGTGTCCGAGGTCGACGAATCCGTGGCCGGCGGCGGCGATCGGCGACTGACGCACGTAACCCGTGCTCTCCGTCGCGAGACCCATGTAGCCGATGTCCGGATTGCTGGGATTGGCCGCCAACTCGACGGGGACGGTGCGCTGCACGCCATCGCGCTCGTAGACCACGTCGACGACGTCGCCCGCGTTGCGATCGACGACCTGCACGATGAAGTCGTATCGCGTTCGCACCGACTGGCCCGCCACCGAGACGATGACGTCCCCGCGCTGGATTCCTGCGCGCTGCGCTGGTGAGTTCTCTGCCGCATCGAAGACCACGCGGACGCGACCCGTCTCGTCGTAGCGACCGGCGGTCACGAACACACCGAACAACAACGTGAAGGCGATCATCATGTGCATGAGCGATCCCGCGCTGACGACGAGGAGTTTGCGCGGATACGACTTGGAGCGATACGCGACCGGTTCGTCGGCCGGGTCGCACTCGTCCATGTTGTTCATCCCGATGATTCGCACGTAGGCACCGATCGGCAGCGCGCGCACGCCGTACTCGACGCCGTTGCGATGGGTGCTCCAAATGCGCGGGCCCATCCCCATGAAGAACTGCGTGACCTTCATGCCCGTGCGGCGCGCGGTGACGAAGTGGCCAACCTCGTGCAGGAAGACCGACACGATGAGTCCGACGACGAACACGAGGCTCCACGGATTCGACACCCCGAGCCAGACCAACAGCCCGAGGATGACGATGCCGACGAGGATCGAGGTGATGCGGTTCTGCTCGTCTTTCGACGAGTCGGCGGTGTCACCGCCTGCGACGAGGTTGTCGCGCAGGCGTCGATAGGTGTCACTCACGCGTTCAGTACCTCACGCGCCACACGTCGGGCCGTTGCGTCTGCCTGCAAGATGTCCTCCACCGTGGTGGGTAGTTGAGCGTCATGGTGTTGCAAGGTTTCCTCGATGATGTCGGCGATCGACCACCACGACGTGGCCCCGGCGAGGAACGCCTCGACGGCCACCTCGTTGGCTGCGCTCAGCCATGCCGGGGCGGTGCCACCGATGCGCCCCGCCTGATAGGCCAAGTCGAGGCATCGGAAAGTCTTCCTGTCGGGCGCCTGGAAATCCAGTCGGGACAAACTCGTCCAGTCGATGCGCCCGTACGGAACCTCCCCACGGCTCGGATAACCAATCGCATAGGCGATCGGCAGGCGCATGTCGGGCATCGACAGCTGGGCGATGACCGCGGCGTCCGTGAACTCGACCATCGAGTGCACGATCGACTGCGGATGCACGACGACGTCGACCTGGTCGTAGGAAAAGCCGAACAACTCGTGCGCCTCGATGACCTCGAGACCCTTGTTCATGAGCGTCGAGGAGTCCACCGTGATCTTCGGACCCATCGACCACGTCGGATGCTTGAGCGCCTCCTCCACCGTGACGCGCTTCAACTCCTCGGCACCCTTGCCGCGGAATGGACCGCCGCTCGCGGTCAACAGAAGTCTCGACACTTCCCTGTCCGGCGCGACCGATGCGCGCAGGCACTGATGGATCGCGCAGTGCTCGCTATCCACCGGGATGATCTCGGCACCCGGCACCGCGCGCAGTGGCTGGACGACCGGCCCCGCCGCGATCAGGCTCTCCTTGTTGGCGAGCGCGAGTCGCTTGCCCGCGCGCAGCGTGGCGACGGTGACGGGAAGTCCGGCGAAGCCGACGACACCGTTGACGACCACGTCGGCGTCCTCGACGAGTGCGACCGGCTCTCCGACGACGGAGACGCCGGGGAGTTGCGCAGCGACCTTGGCACGAGCCGCGGGGTCCGAGACGACGACGACTCGGGGCTTCCACTTCTTGGCTTGCGCGACGACGCCTTCGACCGAAGACCCGACGCTCAGCGCGACGACCTCGACGGACTCACCGAGTGCGGCGATGACGTCGAGGGTCTGCGTCCCGATCGAGCCGGTGGACCCGGCGATGGCGACGCGCATCGGCGCCTATCCCCAGGGCTGCAGGACTAAGGCGAGGTAGTACACGACGGGCAGCGTGAAGAGCATGCTGTCGAAGCGATCGAGCACGCCACCGTGACCCGTGAGGATCGTGCCGAAGTCCTTCACGCCGAGGTTGCGCTTGATCATCGACTCGACGAGGTCACCGAGCGGTGCAACGAGCGAGATGACGATCGCGAGTGCGAGCCATTCACCGAGACCATTCCACGTGGTGCTCTGCAGGCCGACGATGATCACGGCGCCGAACGTACCGAGCGTGCCGCCGATGAGGCCCTCGGTCGACTTGTTCGGGCTGATCCAGTCGCGCAGCGGCGTGCGACCGACGGCGGAACCGACGAAGTATGCGGCGATGTCGTTGGCGATCACACCGATGACGATGATGAACAGCGTGTCCGTTCCGACGTTCGACCCGGCGAAGGAACCCGTCGTCGACAGTCGCAAGATGAGCGAGGCGAACGAGCCGAAGAGTCCGATCCACATGATCCCGAAGAGCGTGACCGCGATCTGCGGCGTCGGGGAGATGTCGATCGAGTCGCCCGCGACGAAGACGATCCCGCAGGCGATCAGGCTGAACACGATGACGAGCGGCAGGACCGCATCGCCCATCCAGTACGCGGCGAGTGGCGCGGCGACGCACGCCGCGACGCCGACTGGCATCACCGGTGAATAGTGCGCGGTGCGGATCTGCGTGAAGAACTCATACGAGGCGATGCCGATGATGGCGGTCACGAGGATGACGACTGCTGCTGGCCGCCACACGACCGCACCGATGAAGGCTGCACCGAGCAACGCACCGACGGCGGTCGCCATCGGCAGGTCACGTCCGGCGGTCGGACCAGATGCGGGGCGCTGCATGCCACCCGTCGCGGGTCGAGCCTGGCGCGGGTCGCCGGGCCGACGCGAGCGCGTCACCTGCGCGGGTCGAGTGCGACCGGCGGACGCGGATGGATCGCGTGGGATCGGTCGGCTGTTCTCCCCCGTCGGGTCGGTGCCGATGCGGATCGGCCCCTCGCGGCGCGGACGCTGCACAGGTGGCGGTGTCGAGGTCTCGAAGCGCGGGGTCTTGCCGGTGAGATCGACGCGCGGACGCGATGCCGAGGTGTCGTTGTACGCGCCCCACACGTCGGTCGAATCGTCGCCGATGCGGATCGGCGCGTCCGTCGCGTCGTCGTCTTCGCCCTTCATGAAGCGCGGGAGGTCTCCGGTCGGCGGTTCGGTCCAGTGCGGGAGTTGCTCGGTCTCGTTGCCGAACGAGAGGGCAGGACCAGAGTCGTCCTCGTCGGCGAAGCGCACGACGCCGAACTCGTCACCGAAGTCGATCGTCGGATCCGAGCCGGTCTCGTCGCGTCGGTTGCGCTTGGTGTCGTCATCACTCATGTCGTGTCCTCACACTTCCAACAGTTCTTGTTCCTTGCGGTTGAACGCCTTCTCGACCTGCTCGACATGCTCTGAGGTCATCTTGTCGAGTTCCTTCTCGGCACGCTCGAGCTCGTCCTTGGAGATGTCGCCATCCTTCTCCGCGGTCTCGAGGGCCTTGCGCGCGTCGCGGCGCACGTTGCGCAGCGAGACGCGACCGTCCTCGGCCATGTTCTTCACGAGCTTGACGTATTCCTTGCGGCGTTCCTCGGTGAGCATCGGGAAGGTCAGGCGGATGATCACGCCGTCGTTCGACGGGGCGACGCCCAGGTCGGCGCTCTGGATCGCCTTTTCGATCGCCGGGATGGCCCCGCGGTCGTGCGGCTTGATGACGAGCTGGCGGGCCTCGGGAACCTGGAAGGTGGCGAGCTGCTGCATCGGCACCATCGCCCCGTAGTAGTCGACCATGATCTTGTCGACGAAGGAGGCGTTCGCGCGGCCGGTGCGCACGGAGGAGAACTGGGCCTGGACGTGATCGAAGGCCTTCGCCATCTTGTCCATGGCGTCCAGCAGTGTCTCGTCGATCACTCGACCAGCGTACCTATCTGCGCGCCCTCGAGGATGGACTTGACGTTGCCTCGCTGGAGCAGGTTGAACACGACGATCGGCAGATTGTTGTCGCGACAGAACGTGATCGCAGTCGAATCCATCACCTTCAATCCCTTGTTGATGACCTCGAGATAACTGATGTGCGAATACTTCGTCGCCGTCGGATCCTTCTTCGGATCCGCGGTGTACACACCATCGACGCCGGAGTGCGTACCCTTCAGGATCGCTTGCGCGGAGATCTCTGCGGCACGCAACGCGGCCGCGGTGTCGGTCGTGAAGAACGGGTTGCCCGTTCCACCCGCGAGGATGACGACGCGACCCTTCTCCAAGTGACGCTCCGCGCGACGACGGATGTACGGCTCGGCGACCTTGGGCATCTCGACGGCGGTCATCACGCGCGACTGCTGCCCGACGCGCTCGAGCGAATCTTGCAGCGCGAGACCGTTCATCACGGTGGCGATCATTCCCATGTAGTCGGCCTGCGCCTGATCCATGCCCTGGCCAGCACCCTTCAACCCGCGCCAGAAGTTGCCGCCACCGACGACGACGGCGATGTCGACGCCGAGCGACTGCTTGGCCTCGTAGATCTCCGTGGCCACCTGGTGCAGCGTGTCAGTGTCGAGACCGAAGCCGGACTTCTCCGCCAACGCCTCGCCCGACAACTTGAGCACGATGCGCTTCCATCGTGGTGTGGTCGTCGGCGACGGGCTCATCGGTATCTGTATTACTAGCCGATTTCCACCTGCACGAAGCGAACGATCGAGGCGTTCCCGATGACCTGGGCCACCGACTTCTTGTCGTCCTTGGCGTATGGCTGTTCGAGCAACACGACGTCCTTGAAGAAGCCCTGGATGCGGCCGTCCACGATCTTGGCGATCGCGGCCTCCGGCTTGCCCTCGTTGCGGGTCACGGTCTCGAGCGTCGCGCGCTCGGCGGCCACGACGTCGGCGGGGACGTCTTCCTTCTTCAGGTACTTCGGACGCGCGAAGGCGATGTGCACCGCGATGTCGTGGGCGAGCTCTTCGGTCGCACCGCTCATCTCGACGACGACGACGTTGACGCCGCG
>CAYFJS010000054.1:0-5729 GCA_964343495.1 uncultured Acidimicrobium sp.
GTGACGTTGATGATCATCTCGGTGTCAGAGGTCTTCGACAAGTCGAACACGGTACGGAACGTGAACACGCCGATCACCGTCAGGATGAGTGCCGGAATGATCGTCAGCGTGATTTCGAGCGCTGGCTTGCCGTGCGTTTGTTCTGGAATCGGCTGTCCGCGGTCCTTGAACTTGTAAATCGCATAACCGACCGTGACGGCAACGATCAGACCGATTATCCCGGCCACCGCGAATACTGGCTTCTGCAAATCGTCGATGGTCTTGGCGTTCGGACCCTTTGGTGCCCACGTATCTTGTGGTGCGTTCGATGCACAGCTCGCCAACACGAGCGTGCCGACACCGAGTACGACACCATTGCGCACGCGCGACGACATGTTCTTCAGCCTATTGACGCATTTCCCGACAAGGGAATACGTGCGATCGTGATTCACGGGACGATCACCTCAATTGATTGGCCCTCGACTCCGGCGATTTCCAGTGTGTACGGCTTGTCGGCGGCAGGCTTTGGGATCGTCAAGGTGAGCAACTGCTCCGCACCTTCGGGGATCAACTGCGTGCAGACTTCGACCTTCTCGACGACGCCCTCAGTGACCGCTCGCTCACCCAGGTGTGCGACCAGTCTGAATTCGCCCTCGGTCTTGTTGCGGAACAAGATGTTCGTCGGATTCGACCGTGGAACGGTCAACGTCTCTTGGTCGCCGTCGATACCCTGCACATTTCCGACCAACTTGCCGTCGACATATTCGATGGTGGCGATCACGCTGCTCTTGGCGGACACCGATTCGAGCGCAAGCTTGTCGCCGTGTTCGGACTTCTCTGCTCCACACTCACGGTGCAAATAGTGACCTTCTTCTGCCGCCTTCACGAGCTCTTCGCGCAGTCCCGAGCCCATCCCCGCGATACCCGAGGACACCAAACCGACAACGCCAACGACGCAGATTCCAGTCACCAAACCACGCTTGAGATTCGGACGAACCGAAAACAGGATTCCACCGAGAAGCACGAGAGAGGCGACGACGATGAATCCGACCGCGCCGGCGCTCTTGTCGATGGCCAACATGATGCGCGAGAACGAGAAGATGACGACACCAAGCCCAAGAGCTGCGAGCACTGGGTACTCGAGCGGATTCAAGATGCGCTTACGAACCTGATCGTTGTACGCAGCGTCACCCGAAGCACGCTCACTCCACGCCTGGATGACCCACTCGACCAACGCCGCGAGGATGACGACGATGCCGAGGATGAACACGATCGGTGTGGTGATGGTGCCAAGCAGGAGCACGACCACGCCAAGTGCCGAGACGACCGGCCACATGCTCGCAGATGGCGCAGAGACTGCAGCTTGCGAACCAGACGCCGACTCCGTGTCACTATCGCGAGTGAACAGCGCAAGACCAGCGAGAAGCCCCGTCGCCGTGATCATTCCGAAGAGTGCCGTGCCACCGATCGACGATGGTCCGATGAAGATGAGATATATGGCGAGCGCGATGCTCGACAAGGCGCTCAGTGCGATGAAGTACTTGGATCCCGTCGTGAACATCGTTCCCTACTTCTGCACGTAGACGACGAACCACACGGCGAGGAACGTCATTGCTAGGAAATACCAATACAGGGCATGGGCGCTCACGACCTGGTAATCGCGAACTCGTCCCGCATAGACGCGGAACATCGTGACCAATGAAAAGACGAGACCGGTCACCAACAGGAACAACATCGTTCCAGTGACTGCATAGAACATTGTCTGGTACGGACCGTCAAGGATGCCGATACCCATCTGCATGTAGACGGCAGCTTGGCCGTTGATCAGCGCTACACCGAGCATCGAGGTGACGATGAGGGCAAGACCGGCATGCGAGGCATCGTTGCGCTTTGCCGAATACACCGCCCATTGCGCCATCACACAGGTGACGACAATGGTGATCATCAGCGTGTTCGTCGCGACTTCGGGAATCGCAATGTCGGCGGGCAACCAATCGCGAATCATCTTTCCGTTCTTGGCGACTCGGAGTGGAGAAGCATCACGGAACTTGAACCACGTCGCCAACATCCCATACATCAACATGGTCCCTGCGACTGCGACGGCGCCCGCAGCGACGAGGATCGTGTTGCGTGGTGCTGGTGGCGCACCAACCGGCAATTGACGGTCTGCTGAAGCGCTCACGATCGAGCCTCCGCTGGAATCTTCTGGTCGAGCAAAGGGGTAGATGACGACACGCGCGGAGTCTCAACGAAATTGTCCGCTGGAGCAGGGGATGCAGTCATCCACTCCAAGGTGTGGGCATCGTACGGATCCTCTGTCGCGACAGTTCGTCCACGGAAATGGCCGACGAACGCAAGCAGTGTCACCACTGCGATCAACCCGTGTCCGACCATGCTCGCACCGTTCCACAGCGATGTCGGACCGCTGTAGTCAAAGTCGCCGACCGCACCAGCCGGTTGATCGGCGAATCCAGCCACGTAATACGGCAGGCTCGACAACACGATCCCAATAAACGCAAGTGCAGAAATTCCGAGTACCGCAGGAGCGGGTGGAGTCGAACCCCACAACTTGGGTGCCCAAAACACGATCCCCGCGAACGCACTCAACACCGCGCCATAACCGATGTAGTACGACACTCCCTCGCCAAACACCGTCCCGGCGAGTCCTGCGCTCGACAGGTGCTCGACCGCATTGCCCAACATGCCTGTCAGGATCATGCCGACACCGAGGAACGCAGGAACGAATGGCGCAAGCAACCGAGGCTTGCCGTTGACGAGCGTGAACAACACCAGCGCAAGCACGACGAGCGCACCGAGCACGGGAAGTAAATTAAACAATGCGTACGGAATGAGGCTCTTGACCTTGTCCGTAGCGGTTCCACTCCACTCGAATACCTGCGGGGTCTGACTCACCGTGCCGAGCACGACGGTCGAGACCAACCCGATCGCAACCAGCATTCCTCCACGAACGAGCTGTCGACGACGAGCAGCGACGGGGGCGATGTCCGCGAGGATCCCAAACGACATCAACGCATAGACGAAGGACTGCGGATGTCCAAGTGACCAGCCCAGCCACGTGTCGATCCCCTTGTTGCCACCAAACACGATGCGTCCGAAGTGGTGGTCGACTGCGACGTAGATCACGCTGCCAAGTGCAACGGGAACGGTCAACAGCACCGAGACCGCCGTGACGAGCGCCGACCAACTGAACATCGGCACGCGATCGAGCGACATTCCGGGGCATCGTGCAGTCATCACCGTCGCGCACAGCGACACCGCTGCGGCGAGCAAACCGACGAGCACCATTCCAAATCCAAGGAGATACACATCGACGAGGTCGATGTTCCCGCCACCAGGACCGCCATTGCCGAGGATCGACACGATCACCATCACGCTTCCCGACGCCCAGGACCAGAAACCGAGCGCAGCAACGCGCGCAACGGCAATTGACCTCGCGCCGATCTGAAGTGGAACGACCGCGATCGCCAGTCCAATCAGGAGCGGCAACGCCACGCCAAACATCAGTCCGACTCGCGCGAATGCGAACAACTGCGGGACGGCATCAACATCGAACGCATTCGACGTGTCCGCGACGCGTTCAAAACCGAGGACCGTGGCGACCCCACTCACGCCGAGAAGCCAGAGAACGCTCACGCCAATGAACAGCCGGCCGATCTTCTTGTGGTCGGTCGTGGTCAACCATGCCCCGACGGCCCCCGCCGAGGAAATCGAGGGGTTTGAGCTCATAGCAGGGGGTGCGCTGACCGCAGACATGACGGATATGACACTAACAATGGGCGGGGTCTCGGTCCGAACTTCTCGTTGTGCGAAATTCAGCCCAGGATCAGGACATCCGCCATGATGGCGACGAAGAGGACCGTGACATAAGTAATGGAGAACGAGAACAGGCGCATCGACTTTGCTTCGGTCGGATTGGACCCGAGGCGGACGGTGCCAATGACAAACGCCACCCCGAATAGCACTGCTGTAATTCCGTAGATCAGCCCGAGATCCGCAATTGGGACAAGGCTCAGCGAGACGGCGACGAGTGCCACGCAGTAGCGCACCATCGACGCAACGGTCTCACGGATCGGGGTGACGACGGGCAGCATCGGCACCCCCGCTGCGCGGTAATCGTCCTGATGACGAATCGCCAGCGCCCAAAAGTGCGGCGGCGTCCAGAGGAAGATCACGGTGAACAACACGACCGGGGCCCAACCGAGTGAATTGGTTACCGCCGCCCAACCCACCAAGACGGGCACCGCACCAGCGGCCCCACCAATCACGATGTTCTGACGGCTTGATCGCTTCAACCACAGCGAATACACCACGACATAAAAAGCCATGGCCAACAGGGCAAGCACCGCAGACAACACGTTGGCCCACCGAATGAGCACAGCTGCGGCAACGACTTCAAGCGCAACCGCAAACACGAGGGCGCGACGCGGTGTCAGCGCACCGGTTACGAGCGGACGATGCTTCGTACGTTCCATCAGTGCGTCGATGTCACGGTCGATCACCATGTTGATGGCGTTCGCCCCACCGGCTGCAAGCGCGCCACCACAGAAGGTTGCAATCATCAGCGTCAACGACGGCCAACCCCGCTCGGCGAGCACCATCGTCGGGATCGTTGTCACGAGCAACAACTCAACGATTCGCGGCTTCGTTAATGCGACGTAGGCCCAAAAGCCCCCACTCGAGAGACGCTTTGGGTCCGTTCGATGGCTGAAGATCCGCGACGGAACAAGGGGGCGAACGCCGAGTGGCACGCAGACAGGCTACGGCTGGTGCGCTCGATGAGCCAATCACGACTCCTCGCACCGCTTCATGTCACACCCCGACACAATGGGGGTGTGCCCGATGTAGTTGACGCTCCCCTCGACGTTCGCAGCGCGGATCCGGAACAGGCGACACACAGTGACCGACCGTGGATCGTGCTCGTCTGGAACGATCCCATCAACCTCATGTCATACGTGACGCTCGTATTTCAGAAACTCTTCGGATACAGCCTGGAGAAGGCGACGAAGCTCATGTTGGATGTCCATGAAAAGGGTCGTGCGGTTGTCTCCCAAGGAAGCCGAGAGAAGGCAGAGATCGATGTCTACCGACTGCACGAGCACGGGTTGTGGGCGACCATGCAGAAAGACGACTCGGGACAAGTATGAAATCGAACGGTCCGATCACTCGCAATTACGACGGCTCGTACCAGCTTTCGATTGAACGATCCGATCGCGATGTGCTCAACGATCTCTTTGGTCAGTTTCGCGATGCCTTAACTGACGGCCAGGACTCAGAGACGGTGAAGCGCCTCTTTCCGACCGCCTACCACCAAGACCCTCAGCACGACGAGGAATACCAGCGGTTGATGCGCACCGAGCTTCTCGCGTCTCACATGCATTCGATCGACCACGTTCGACAACTCATTCAACGGTCAGCGAATGACGACGTGCTCACGCTCACTCAGGCAGACCTCGACGCCCTGATGAAGTCGACGAATGGCATCAGGCTCCTCCTCGGGACGCTGCTCGCGGTGAGTGAGGACGACCATGACGACATCGATGAAACGGACCCGACGTTCGGTCAGCATCAGCTCTACGGCTACCTGGGTTGGCTCCTCGACTGGATGGTGACCGCCCAAGTGGGTATCTACCCCGAGACCGATGATTCGCCCGGGTGAAACCAAACGGCCCGCTGGTAGATTTCAAGGGCTCTCTCAACCGAGTTTTCGTCCGAGCCCCCATCGTCTAGTG
>CAYFJS010000055.1:0-3010 GCA_964343495.1 uncultured Acidimicrobium sp.
TGGAAGCCCACGGCGACTAGCCGTGGCGTAGCCTGAAGCCCGTGCTGGAACGACTGAAAGCCATCGAAGCCGACTATTCGGCACTCGAGGCGAGTTTGGCGAGCCCCGAGGTGCTCGGTGATCAGCGCAAACTGAAGGAAGCATCCCGGCGCTACAAGCAGCAGACCCCGCTCGTCGAATGCATCCGTCGCTATCGCGACGCACTCGACACCGTCGAGGCCGCCAAGGAACTCCTCCAAGATGCACAAGGTTCTGAGCGGGAGCAACTGCAGCAGGAACTCGAGTCAGCAACCTCCTCAATTGGCCCACTCGAAGAGGAGTTGAAGGTGTTGCTCCTGCCACCGGATCCGAACGAGGGCAAGAACATCATCGTGGAGATTCGCGGTGCAGAGGGTGGCGAGGAGGCGAACCTCTTCGCGCGCGACCTCTTCGACATGTACAACGCGTATGCGGTCCGCAACGGCTGGAGCGTCGAGGTGTTGTCGCTCGACACGTCGCCGATGGGCGGAATCAACCAGGCCACGTTGGTACTGAAGGGCGATTCGGTGTGGACGAAATTGCGATTCGAGGGCGGACCGCATCGTGTGCAGCGTGTTCCAGTGACGGAGAGTCAGGGTCGCATCCATACGTCGTCGGCGACCGTGCTCGTGTTGCCGGAGGCCGAGGAAGTCGACGTGCAGATCGACGAAAAGGACCTGCAGATCGACGTGTATCGCGCGAGCGGCCCAGGTGGACAGGGTGTGAACACGACCGACTCCGCAGTGCGCATCACCCACAAACCGACGGGTGTCGTCGTGGCGATGCAGGACGAGCGGAGTCAGTTGCAGAACAGGTTGCGCGCGATGACGGTGTTGCGTGCTCGCTTGCTGAAACTTCGCGAGGACGAACAGGCCGAGAAGATGTCGGCGGAGCGCCGCGCACAGGTCGGCAAGGGTGGTCGTGGGGAGAAGATCCGCACGTACAACTTCAAGGAGAATCGGATCACCGATCACCGAATCGGGTTCACCTTGTATCAACTGCAGAACGTCCTCGCCGGCGACCTCGACCCCGTGATCGATGCGCTGACTGCGCAGTATCAGATCGAGCAGTTGGCACACGCAAGTTCGGTGTGATGTCCGAGTCCATCACGTGGCGCGACGTCCTCGCCGACGCCGCGGTTCGGCTCTCCGATCCGAACGAGGCACGGTGGCTGTGCGAGCACGCGAGTGGTCTCGACGGTGCCGAGTTCGTCGCCGCATTCGACGAGACACCGACGACGGCGATGATGGCGTCACTCGATCGAATGCTCTCACGCCGACTCGCTGGCGAGCCGCTGCAGTACGTGATGTCGCGGTGGGCGTTCCGCCACCTCGACCTGTTCGTCGATCCGCGAGTGCTCATTCCGCGTCCGGAGACCGAACTCATCGTCGACCACGCGCTCGCCGCACTTGCATCGACCGCTGCTCCGCAGCGCGTCGTTGACCTGGGGACCGGAAGTGGCGCGATTGGCCTGGCGATAGCCGCCGAGAGTCATCCCCGAGAGGTCGAGGTGTGGCTCACGGATGCATCACAGGATGCCCTCGACGTGGCGCGCGCGAACGTCGCAACGCTCGGTCGCCTCGGTTCGCGGGTCAAGATCGCCCACGGTTCGTGGTGGAACGCGCTTCCGACTCAACTCACACAGTCGATCGACGTCGCGGTCTGCAACCCTCCCTACATCGCGCCTGACGACCCCGAAGTTTCATCGGCCGTCACCGAGTGGGAGCCGCACTCGGCATTGTTCGCCGAGGACCACGGCCTCGCTGACATCCGCACGGTGATCGCTGGTGCGAACCAGTGGTTGCGAGTCGGCGGCGTGCTCATCTTCGAGATCGGATATCGCCAAGCCGCTGCAGTCACCAACGACATGGTTGCTGCGGGATTCGTCGAGGTCGTGACGCATCGCGACCTCGCTGGTCGTGATCGATTCGTCGTGGGGAAACTCAGCTCGCGCTGAGGTGGAGCGAGCGTCGCAAGAACTCGACTTGGTGGAGGAGGAGATTCTCCGCGACGACTTCTTGGGGCGTCATGTGTGAGACGCCACTGAGGAGGAGCGTCTCATGTGGTCGTCCTGCTGCAAGGAGTGCAGAGGACAACTGCAGCGTGTGGGCGCTCAACACGTTGTCATCGGCGAGTCCGTGGATCAACAGGAGTGGACGTGAGAGTTTGTCGGCATCGGCAATGAGGCTCGTCGACTCATATGGGCCGGCGTCGAGCGACGGATCGCCGAGGTAACGCTCGGTGTAATGCGTGTCGTACAGCCGCCAGTCGGTCACCGGCGCACCCGCGATCGCAGCATGGAAGCGGTCGGGAGCTCTGAGCACCGCGAGGGCGGCGAGATAGCCGCCGAAACTCCATCCACGAATGGCGACCTTCGTCAGGTCGGCATCAGGACACAACGTCGCGAGTTCGTCGAGCACCGCGAGTTGATCCGCGAGCACGGGTTCGGCGAGGTCACCGGCCACCGCGCGTTCCCAGTCGGTTCCGAGGCCCGGCGTTCCCGCACCATCGGCGATCACGACGATGAATCCCTGGTCGGCGAACCACTGCGATGCGCAGTACGCACTCGATGCGGCCACCACGCGTTGTGCGTGAGGCCCGCCGTATGGATCGAAGAGGACGGGGAGTGGGCCACCGCTCCGATTTTTTGGGGTGACGATCGCGGTCGGGATGCGTCGCGGACCGATCCGATGAAGCGTCACGTTCGGTGTGACGAGTGGGGTCTCGGCGAGGTTCTGCAATTCTGAATCTCCAGAGACGACGAATCGTGCGCGGGTCGAACCGAGGGTTGCGCAGCGTGTCACGCGCGTTGCGTCGGACATCACCGAGGTATTCACGCCGTCACCATCGGTGACGCGCTCGCACGTCGAACCATCGAGTGCGACCGAATAGGTGTCGAGGACTTCCGGGTGCTCGACGTCGTTCGCGGAGATCCAGACCCGAGTGTCCGACGAACCGATGACGGAGCGCACGTGGAGGTGGGCGGGAGTCA
>CAYFJS010000055.1:3110-5692 GCA_964343495.1 uncultured Acidimicrobium sp.
GTCGTCCCACGTGACGGGGACGTGCGTGCCAGCGAGGTCACTGATCACGAGGGTGACTCGTGCATTCGGGGTCCCGGCCTTTGGGTAGCGCACCGCGCGCGGCGGAGAGTCTGGCCGGGCGGCATCGGCGATCCACACGCGATCCACGGGAGACTCATCAACGCGCGCAACGACCAGGCGCTCGCCGTCGGGCGACCACCAGTGACCACGGTGACGACCCATTTCTTCTGCCGCAATGAATTCCGCCCGACCCCAGCTGACGAGATCGCCACCGCCGTGAGCGACCGACGTGACCGAGCCATCTTCACGGCGCACGTGGAGTTCGTTGCCGGCGACATACGACACCCGTCTGCCGCAGGGGCTGAGGCGGGGATCGAACACCGTCGGACCGCTCGGGGTGATGTCGCTCGTTTCACCGCGCACGACGTCGGCAATCACGAGCCTGCCGTGGAGGACGAAGACCGCCGATCGCACGTCTGCGTCGCAGGAATACGAGACGATTCCACCCGCACCCTCGCGCGCACGCTCGCGGCGGGATCGCTCGAGATCCGATTCGTCGGAATTCGAACCGAACGACCGTGCGTCAACGATGCATCGCTCAGTTGCGGTCGCGACGTCGAAGACCCACAGTGAGTTGGTCGAATCTGCGCCTGACGACGACCTGCAGAACACCACGCGTGCGCCGTCCGGCGAGACCACGATGTTGCGCGGCTCGCCGAGTGTGAGGCGCTGCGTGCGGGCGTATTGACGGGGGAAGGTATCCGTCGTCACGTCACGCTCACGATCTCACCAGATGCTTGCAAGCGGACAACCTCACCGACCACGTCATGCGCGATGGCATGTGCCATGACGTCGGCGTCGTGCGAGATGCCCCAGGAGCGAGTTCCGTCGGTGGTCAGGACCGAGGCCGCGAGTCTGCTCGGCGCACCGTCGCGGTCGTGCATGACGCTGTAGCTCTCGATGACGACGTCGCCGGCGACATCGACTGCGCTCGCCGCACGGCGCTTCGGGAGCGCGTCGATCTCGCGTTGTGGCGAATCGTGGAGGAACGGATGATCGGGCGGTGATGATTGATAGGCGCCGAAGGAGTGTTTGGTGGCGTAACCACCGTTTGCCCACACGAGAGCGGTGTTGCCGCGTGATTCGCGAAGCTCGATCATCATCGTGGCGATCGCGTGCATCACGTAGTTGTTGAACGGCCCTCCCGCGAAGGAAAGTCCGCCGGTGCACGTGAGGCGATCGTGCAGTGAAAGTCCGAGAGATCGAGCGCCGAGTTGGACTGCGGAAGGGAAGCACGAATACAGGTCGATGACGTCGACGTCGTCGATTGACCACTTTGCGAGATCGAGGAGTCGTCGAGCGCCGAGACGAATCGCAGGTGTATCGGTGAATGACCAGCGATGCGACACGAAATTGTGTTCATGCGCATCCGATCCCGCCACGGGGAACACCCATCGGTCGCGGGCGATGCCCATCGAGTCGGCCCACTCCGCCGAGCACACGATGAGTGCGGCCGCCATGTCGACGTCGTTGTTCGAGTTCATCAGTTTCGTGTAGGGATACCCGACCATCCGATTGCTCGGCGAAGCGGTGACGATCTCTTCGGCGCTGAAGTGGTCACGGATCCATGCATGTGGGTTGTTCGCCGCGACGGCACTGAACCGTGACCACAGTTCGCCGATGTGGGCACGGTGCTGGGCGAGGGTCATACCCGATTCGTGACGCAAGGCGGTTTCGAACATTGGGTAGATCTCGATCGGGAGCACGATGTTGCGCTCGATCTCGAGGGGATGGAGCATCTCGAGCTCTCCTCCGATCGGCGTCGGCTCGGGGTCAAGTGCCGAGACCGAATCATCGACGGCCCAGTCGAGCGTGACTCCGGCGGCTCGTGCGCGGCGGCGAGTCCGCGAACTCTCACCACCGGTGAGCACGATGCACTGTGCGCGACCCGCCTGGATTTCGAGTGATGCGAGGTTGACGAGTGCCTGCGGAAGGTTGCCGCCGTGTGTCGTGTAGCCGTGGACGCGTGCGGCGATTCCCGTCGCGCGAGAGATCGCCGCAGCTGGATTGTGGACCTTCGTCGACAGCGTGCGTAGGACATGGATCGCATCGACGGCCGTGGGAGTCGTGCATCCCGCGTCGATGAAGGCACCGCGGACCGCATCAGACATCAACTCGATCGGTCCTCGCGCGAGCGTGACGTCGTCTTCGCGTTGGAGGACTTGGGCCTGACCGACCAGAACGGGGGTTCGAGGGTCGATCGTCACCCACCGAACTCTATTGAGTGGAGTGCAGCGCACGACCGCGTCGATTCGCAGACGTGACCTATGCTCGTGCGCGGTGACAGGGATGGGGAACTTCTCGATTGCGATCGGTTCGGATCACGCCGGATACGACTTGAAGCAGCACCTCATTGCCCATCTCGGCTCGCTCGGGCACACCATGGTCGACCATGGAACCAATTCCACCGAGAGCGTCGATTATCCACCGATCTGCGCGGCGGTGGCGCGAGCCGTCAGGGATGGCAAGGTCGACTTCGGCATCGTGCTCGGCGGCAGTGGTCAGGGTGAACAGATCGCCGC
>CAYFJS010000056.1:0-5464 GCA_964343495.1 uncultured Acidimicrobium sp.
CGAGATGAAGCCGAAGAAGGTATTCAGCGCGGCACTCAAGGTCAATTAGCCTCACTGAGACCAACGCAAAGGACGTCGCCATGGAAATCCGCATCGGAATCACGCAGGTCGCACGAGAGTTGATGGTCGAAGTGTCGGACGACTCATTGGTGGCCAAGGCCCGCAAGGCGATCGACGCGGCACTCGCAGGCACGTCCGAGACGCTGTCGATCACCGACGACAAGGGTCGCGAGGTCGTGGTACCGAGCGCGAAGGTCGCCTACGTCGAGTTCGGCGCGCCGGAAGGCGCACGCAAGTTGGGCTTCGGAAGCTGACCACAAGTCGGCTGCTCGACCGCCGCCTGCTGTTCGTCACGGGCAAGGGTGGGGTCGGCAAATCGAGCATCGCCGGTGCGCTCGCACGCGTGGCGGCGAACGAGGGCAAGCGAACCCTCGTCGTGGAGATGGATGCCAAGGGTGCACTCGCCCAGACGCTGAACGACACCGCACTCACCTTCACTCCGCGCGAGGTGGCGCCGAACCTGTTCGCGATGGCGATGAACACCGAGGATGCGCTGCGCGAATACCTCAAGTTGTTCGTGCGCATCCCGTTCATCACGAGCATCGGTCCGCTCGCCAAGATGTTCGACTTCGTCGCCCAGGCCGCACCGGGTGTGAAGGAGATCCTCGCGGTCGGGAAGCTGTGTTGGGAAGTGCGCGAGCGCAACTACGACATCGTCGTCGTGGATGCCGAGGCGACGGGACACATCGTGGCGCAGGTGGACGCACCCGCATCGCTCGCGCGACTCGTGCAGGTCGGCATCATCCGCGACCAGACCCGCTGGATGCAGGAGATCCTCCACGACGAGAACTCGACCGGGGTGGTCGTCGTGACGACACCCGAGGAGATGCCGGTCGTCGAGACGATGTCGCTCATCGACACGCTGGCCGCAACGACGAAGGTGCACGTCGCCGGCGTCATCGCCAATCGCGTGTACGACGACGTGACCACGCCCGATGACCGCGCGCTCCTACGGAAGGTCCTCGGAGCGCTCGACGTTCGCGATACCGAACTCGCTCGAGACGTGCGCGCGATCGGTGAGGTTGCGAGATTGTCGGCCGAGCGACGAGAGAACGCCGAGGAACACCTGAGCTCGCTGTCGGCATACCTGGGGCGCAACGGTCTGCAGCTCACCGTGGTGCCCGAACTTCGCGTGGCGACGTCGAAGATCAATGAGTCGCTTGCCAGTGCGCTCGCGGGGGAACTCACGTGAACGGCGCAGACGATCTCGTCGGTCGATCCTCGCTCGTCGTCGTATGCGGTAGCGGGGGTGTGGGCAAGACGACGATGGCGGCAGCACTCGGAACCGCACTCGCGACCACACGCGATGCGCGCGTGCTCGTCCTCACCGTCGACCCGGCTCGGCGCCTCGCCGACGCGCTCGGACTGAGTGGCATCGGCAATGAGCCGGTCCTCGTCGACCTCGCAGGGCATTCGGGTCGCGGCACGTTGCACGTGGCGATGATCGATACGAAGGTGAGCTGGGATGCACTCATCGACCGCCACGCCCCGAACCCAGAGATTCGCGATCGCGTGCTTGCGAACCCGCTCTATCGCAACTTGACCGAGCGCTTCGTGCACTCGCACGACTACATCGCCATGGAACGGCTCTATGCCGAGTATTCCTCGGGCAACTACGACCTCATCGTCGTCGACACTCCGCCCTCGCGCAACGCACTCGACGTCTTGGACGCCCCGCGGCGGATGCGGGAGTTCTTCGGCTCGCGACTCCTGAAACTGCTCACGACGGCTACCTCGACGGGAATCCTGTCGCTCGCGTCGCGGCCGTTCTTCCAGGTCGCCGACCGCATCCTCGGGCAACGCTTCCTCGGCGACATCACCGAGTTCTTCACGCTGCTGCGCTCGATGGAGTCGGGCTTCGTTACGCGTGCGGCCGACGTCGAACGCACGTTGCAGGACGAGCGGACGTCGTTCGTCGTCGTCACCACCCTCGAGACCGCCCCTCTGTACGAGGCGCAGTACTTGCTCGCAGAGCTCGCCACGCGAAAGTTCGGCCTGCGCGGGGTGGTGGCGAACCGCGTGCTCGACCGCGACGTCGTGATGCGTGCTGATGGCGCCGCCGATCGACTCGGCCAGGTGACTCCTCATTCGCCCGCGGTCGAGGAGATCCTCGGAGCGCTGCCAGGTGCGAACGCACTCGACGTGTCGCGCGTCCTGTCGGGGGCGCTCGAGCGCGTGGCCGCGATGGAGGTGGTCTCGAGCATCCAGGAGCGACGCCTCGACCAGTTGCGCGTGGCGCTCGAGCCGCTCGGGGCGAACGTGTGGGTCTCCGGTCTGCGGGGGAGCGACATCGGTGACGTCGGATCCCTCGTCGAGCTCGGTCGAGGCGTCACGCGCACGTAGGGCAGACTGGAGGCACCGTATGCCGACCCTCGTCGAAATCGCCACCGAACACACCACGCTCGACGATTCGTCGATCGATCACCTCTCGACGCTCGTGTCCGAGTGGGGGATGCTCGCCGACTTCTCCTTCGCCGACATGCTCCTGTACCTGCGGGATTCGGCGGGCAAGTGGATGACGTCCGCGCAGGTGCGCGCGGCCACCGGCCAGACGCTGTATCAAGCCGACTACGTGAACTCCTGGGCGAGCGAGAGCGAATGCATGGTGCTCGATCGTTGCCTCGCGGAGGGCGAGATCGTCACGGGTGAGATCTTCGTGCAGGCGATCGGCGGACCGGCGAACATGCTGGCGATCCCGGTGCGCTTCAACGGAACGATCATCGCGATCCTGACGCGCGAGTGGGTGACGGACAATGCACGTCGTGCGGGCCAGCTCGAGAGCACCTATGCCGACATCTTCGCGCGCCTCTCCGAGATGGTGGCCGCAGGTCTCTATCCGTTCGCGAGCGGCGTCGCCGATGCGGGTGTCGCGCCACGCGTGGGCGACGGCGTCGTCGTCCTCGACGGACAGACCCGTGTCCGTTACGCGTCACCGAACGCGGTCTCCGCGCTCCATCGTGTCGGCGTGAGCACGAACGCGGTCGGTCAGACGCTCGCCGAACTCGGCGTCGCAGAGAGCGTCGCGCGCCATTCGTTCGAGCGTTGCGAACCCGTGATCGAGGAGGTGGAGCAGACCGCCGAGGTGACGCTCCTCATTCGCTCGATTCCGCTCCTCAAGCGCTCAGGCAAGTCGATCGAGGTCACGGGCGGAGTGTTGTTGCTGCGCGACGTGTCCGAACTCCGTCGACGCGATCGTCTGCTCCTCACGAAGGATGCGACGATCCGCGAGATCCACCACCGCGTGAAGAACAACCTGCAGACCATCTCCAGCCTGCTTCGACTGCAGGCCCGCCGACTCACCTCGGACGAGGCCAAGGAGGCGGTGAGCGAATCCGTGCGCCGCATCCGCACGATCGCCCTCGTGCACGAGACGTTGTCGCGCGAACCCGGCGAGGACATCGCCTTCATCGAGATCGTGCGACCGCTCATGCGCCTCGTCGAAGAGGGACTGCAGTCGAAGGACCGACCAGTGCGCTTCGAGGTCAAGGGCGACGGCGCTCGACTTCCCGCCACCGTTGCGACACCGCTGTCCGTCGTGATCCTCGAGTTGTTGCAGAACGCGGTCGATCACGGGTTCCCCGAAGGGAGCGAGGGCGGACACGTGCTCGTGCAGTTGTCGCACGACGACGAGGCGCTGTATGTCCGGGTGAGCAACGACGGCTTGGTACTCGCCTCCGACTTCAACTTCGCCACGGCGACCGGGCTCGGGTTGTCCATCGTGCGCACGCTCGTGACGACGGAGCTGGCTGGAACGATTCAGATGCGCGCCGCGCGCGATGACGATGCGTCAACGATCGGGATGCCGACCCTTAATGCCGACCGCGGCACGGTCGTCGACCTGCGCGTCCCGGTGAACGCGTCCTAGCTGGTCAGGCCGTCGCGCGTGCTGCGCGGCGCTCTGCCGCCATCTGTCGGCGGATCTGGCGTCGCTCGTCTTCGGACGTGCCACCCCAGATGCCACAGTCCTGGTTGGTCTCGATTGCGAAGTCGAGGCATTCCTTCTTCACGCCACACTCGCGACAGACGTTCTTTGCCTCGCTGATCTGGAGGAGTGCCTGGCCGGTCGTGCCGATGGGGAAGAAGAGTTCGGGGTCGGTGTCCCGGCAGAGTGCCTGCTTGCGCCACGCGTAGTCGGCGGATCCAAGAGCGAGGCTGGTGGCAAGTATCGACAAGGCAATCCCCCGATTGACGATGGCGGCTAAGACGCCGTCACGATAGGCGGGGACCTCCTCGGTTACAAGGGGTTGCCACAAACTTTTTTTGACGATCTCGTGACGCATCGACCGATACCCTGCGGGTGTGACATCTGGCCGCTGGTTGCCGTACGGAACTGCACGACGCCCGCAGATCATGGCTCATCGCGGAGCATCGAAGGCCGAACGCGAAAACACATTGATGGCATTTGCCACCGCGAAGTCGATGGGGAGCCATTCGGTCGAGCTCGACGTGCGACGATGCGGCTCCGGCGAACTCATCGTGCACCACAATCCCGTCCTCGACGACGGTTCTGCACTCACCACGCACTCGCTGTCTGACCTCCCCACCCATATCCCGACGCTCGATGCCGCACTCGATGCATGCGCGGGGATGTGGGTCAACGTGGAAATCAAGAACGACCCGACGGAGCCCGACTTCGATCCCACCGAGTCGATCACCCGCGACACTGTCGAGCTGCTTCGTCGTCGCGGGGCCCCCGATCAGTGGCTCGTGTCGTCGTTCCGTCGCGAGACGATCGACGAGACGGTGCGCCTGTGGTCAGAGTTGCCGACCGCGTTCCTCGTCGTCGATGTCGACGACGCAGAGGCGCTCGCCAAGGACCTCGTCGCCGCCGGCCACCGTGCGCTGCACCCGTATGTCAAGACCCTGACCCGTGACACCGTCGAGGTCATGCACGCCCACGGGCTCGCCGTCAACACCTGGACGTGTGACGATCCCGCGCGGATGGCAGAACTCATCTCGTGGGACATCGACGGCATCTGCACGAACGTCCCGGACGTCGCGCTGAAGATCGCCGCGAACTAGAACTCGCCGCGCGGGCGAACGAGGAGGAGTGCGTCCTCGCAGTGCTCGATCTCGAGCGTCGTCGTCTCGCCCAAGTAATCCCCGTCGAGCTGATAGGGGAACGGTGCGGGGAACGTGAACTTCACACGATCGACGTCGGTGGCGATGTCGATGCCGCTCGAGGAGTGGAGACCATCCCGGCGGAGGGCCGAATACAGCGTGCGCAGGATGAGCGGGGTGGTCATCTTGCGGAAGGTGACGGCGACGAGCTTCTTCTCGAGCGACGCCGCGCTCGACAGCTTGATCGGGTATTTGCCGACGTAGGTGTAGGGGTTCGTGTTCAACACGACGCTGAAGAACCCGTTCGGGATCTTGCGACCGTCGACGTCCATCGTGAAGTGCG
>CAYFJS010000057.1:0-5450 GCA_964343495.1 uncultured Acidimicrobium sp.
CCGATGGTCGACTACCTCGACACGAGTCCCCACCATGTCGTGCGACACTCGACCAACCTCGGACATCGCTCGCCGTGGTTGAGTGGGCTCGTCACGCGACTCGGCTTGAAGCAGCATTTCGTCGTCACCGATCCCGACGTCGTGCCGTGCGCGGAGTGCCCGACTGACGTTCTCGATCGATTTCGCGACACCTTGATCGCCCACCCTGAGATTGACAAGGTCGGATTCAGCCTCCGCCTCGATGATCTGCCCGAGCACTATGAGCACCGCGACGATGTCATCTTGTGGGAATCACAGTTCTGGAAGAACCCCGGACCTGCTGGATACTTCGTCGCCGAAATCGACACCACGTTTGCGATGTACCGCCCCGGAGAGCACCATCAGAACAACAAGGCACTCCGGTCTGCGCCGCCGTATACCGCGCGCCACATGCCCTGGTATCAAGACTCGGCAAATCCGACAGAAGAACAGCGTTATTACGTCGAACATGCGGACTCACTCATCATCAACTGGGACAAGAAGGTGTTGCCGGCGGCGTTGCGTGCGCACCTCCAACAACTGCGATCACCTGCACGCCAAGCGAGCCTCGGATAGCGTCGGCAGGGCATATGAGCGATCCCGCAATCGTCGTCGACTCGGTGTCGAAGAACTTTCGCCTCTATCACGAGCGCAATCGCTACATCAAGGCCGCGATCCTTCGCGGACGCCGCGCACGATTCGAGGAGTTCTGGGCACTGGATGACGTGTCGTTCGCCGTCGAGCACGGCTCGACGCTCGGGATCATCGGCTCGAATGGTTCGGGGAAGAGCACGATGCTCAAGTGCCTCACCGGGATCTACCGTCCCGACAAGGGCTCGGTCAGCGTCAACGGCAACGTGGCTGCACTCCTCGAATTGGGTGCCGGTTTCCACACCGAACTCTCTGGGCGCGAGAACGTCTACTTGAACGGTGCGATTCTCGGGATGTCGAAGAAGGACATCGACCGCCAGTTCGACAGCATCGTCGAGTTCGCAGGTCTGGAACGCTTCATCGACACACCGGTCAAGAACTTCTCATCCGGCATGACGATCCGCCTCGGATTCTCGATCGCTACCCACGTCGAGCCAGAAATCCTCTTGATCGACGAGGTGCTCACCGTCGGAGACCAGGCATTCCAGCGCAAGAGCAGCGAGAAGATCGAGGAGTTCCGCCGCGACGGTCGAACGATCGTCGTCGTGAGCCACAGTCTCCCTGCCGTGCAGAACCTGTGTAAGGAAGTCGTGTGGTTGGAAAAAGGGAAGCTCAAGATGCGCGGGCCCGCGGCGGAAGTGATTGCTGCCTACACCGGCGAGAGCTACACGCAGCACACCGCAAAGGACGCCGACTTCCGTGAGCGATGGGGAACGGATGCCGTGCGCATCGACAACGTGCAGTTGCTGTCAAGAGACACGCCAACGGAGCGGGTGGAATCGAACGACCCAGTCACGATCCGCATTCGTCTAACGCCGCAGAAAACCGTTTCGTCGTGCATCGTCAAGGTGGTCATCACCAAGCTCGACGGTGACGTCGTGTGGTCGGCAACGTCGCTGCGAAGTGGTGCCACGCTGAGCGGTTCGGAATCGTCACAGGTCAACGTCGAGATCCCAAGGCTTCCGCTCCTCGAGGGCACCTATTACCTCACGGTTGCCTGCACGGATTCGACCGGAACCACCGAGTACGACCACTGTGCGAACTGGATTCGCTTCGAAGTCCACCAGCACGATCTCTTCGAAGAAGGTGTCGTTGCCGTCCCGTCGACGTGGTCGGTCGGTCAGTAGTACCGACGCTTACAGTTCTTCGGCGATCCTGCGGGAAAGTCCGACAAAGATGAACCAGCCGGCAACGAGCGTCGCGCACGACACCACCGTGAGATAGCCGAGGTTTCTCCACTCGGGTGACGTGCCGGAGTAGAGGAGGTGGCGGAACGACTGAACGAAGACGGCCATCGGATTCCACGTGAAGAGAATCTCCAGAGGTCGCGAAAGTCGACCTTCGAGTCGATCCGGCGGATAGATGATCGGGGTTGCAAAGAACATGACCTGAATGATGATCGTCCATAGGTAGCGCAGGTCGCGGAAATACACCGCGCTTGCTGCAAGGGCGAGTGCGAACCCACTCGCATAGATCGCAAGGAGCACCATCATGAAGAAGGCGATGGGAATCCACGGCAGGATCGGACTCCCCGCGATGATGAGCGCAACGCACAGCAGGGACATTTCGATCGAGAACTGGACAAATGAAAAGATCACCTGGGCGAAGACCAACGTCTCGCGGGCAAAGTACACCTTGCGCACGAGGGTCGCATTGGAAAGAAGCGAACCCATGCCGAGGTTGGTGACGAGCGAGAAGAATCCCCAGGGAAGGATTCCCGTCAACAAGTACAGGGCGTAGACCTGCAGCCCGGACGGGTGCCCCTTGGGCGCCGTCGCCCCGAACACCACGCCGAACACGAACCAGTAGATCAACATGTTCGACAACGGATTGAGCATCGACCAAGCCCAGCCCAAGAACGATCGGCGATACTTCGCACGGAGTTCGCGCAGCGTCAGGTTCCACAGAAGGTTCTGTGATCGACGCAATTCTGCAAGTTGACCCATCGTGGGCGAGGGGGGACTTGAACCCCCACGTCCTTGCGAACACTGGCACCTGAAGCCAGCGCGTCTGCCATTTCGCCACTCGCCCGAGTAACAACTTGACGCTAGCAACACCGCTCAGACACTCCAACCACGCTCAGGTGCTCCTGTAACATCGTGGTGTATGTCGCAACAGGGAGCGCCACTCGACGTGCCCTCTCACTTGAAAGATGCCTCACGCGAACGACTCCTCGCAGAGATCGGAACGATCCAGCATCAATTTCGCATCAGTGAAATTCCCGAACTTCGAACCGAAGTAGCCCGTCTCGAGGGGGTGATCAATGGCCTCGAACGACAGATCAACGATCTCACGACGCAATTGATCCACTCACGTGACTACGCCATGGGTAAGGCAGCAGAACTCGGCGAGCTCCACATTCACGTCGCCGAGATTCAGCAACAGCTCAAACGAGCCCGCAATCAACTCAAACGAGCCCACGAGAGTACGACGTGGAAGCTCGGACGGATGGCGATGCTCCCCGTCAGACTCGCCAAGCGGGTCTTGCGCAGGGGCTGAGTTTCAAGCCCATGCCGCGCTTCAGCATCGTCACCCCTGTTTACAACCCGCCCATCGAGGCACTTCGCGACTGCATCGCGTCGGTTCGTGGTCAGCTCTTCCAAGACTGGGAGTGGTGTATCACTGATGACTGCTCACCGAACCCCGAAGTGCGCCGTGAACTGGAAAAGGCGGCTGGACGTGACTCCCGCATTCGCCTACACGTCCGCGAGACCAACGGGGGAATCGTTGCAGCGAGCCAGGATTCACTCGATCTCGCAACGGGAGAGTTCATCGGGTTGCTTGACCACGACGACATCTTGCATCCTGAAGCGCTCCAGAGAATCGACCGACGGCTCCGCGAAGACGGCAACGAGTGCGTCGACTACGTCTACACCGACGAAGACAAGATCGACGAACACGGAAATCATTACGACGTGTTCCGCAAGCCGCCCTTCGACCCGTATCGCCTCCAGGGTCAGAACTACTGCTGCCACTTCTCCGTGTTCCGAGCAGAGCTCCTCGACCTCATCGGCGGATTCAGGTCTGGTTTCGACGGCTCCCAGGACTACGACCTCATCCTTCGCGCGACCGAGAAAGCGCGCAAGGTGCTCCACCTTCCGACCGTGCTCTACCACTGGCGGGTCGTTCCAGGTTCGGCCGCGGCAGAGGTGAGCGCAAAACCCTACGCGTTCGTCTCGGCGCAGAAAGCGATCGAACAACACCTCGAGAGAACTGGTGTGAAAGCGACTGCATCGAGCATCCGGCCTGGATTCACGCTCGTGAGACGAGAGCTCACCGCACGACCAAAGATCAGCATCATTATTCCAACACGCGGGGACCTGAAGCGCGTGTGGGGTGTCACGACATGCATCGTCAGCAATGCGGTGAACAGCATCTTGAACCTGTCTACGTACGACAACTATGAGGTCATCGTGATGCGCGACGTTCCCCCAACGGGCGGAGAACCCGCGTCGTGGGACTTCGTCGACGATCCGCGCGTGCGGGTCATCGACTACCCCTTCCCCTTCAATTTCGCCGACAAGTGCAACGTCGGAGTACTCCATGCCGAAGGCGACGTCATCGTGCTCTTGAACGACGATACGCAGGTGATCACACCCGACTGGTTGGAGTCCCTCGCCGCCCTCCTCGAGGATGAGTCCGTCGGAATGGTCGGCCCGATGCTCCTACTCGAGGACGGACGAATCCAAAGCGCGGGACACATCAACGACCCGACGCCACGTCACCTCGGTGCGGGTGACCGGGGGAACGCGCCAGGGAAGTTTGGCGCATATCTCGTGACGCGCTGCGTGAGCGGTGTGACCGGCGCATGCGTGGCGATGCGCAAGCAGACCTACATGGCGGTCGGTGGAATGTCGCTCGACTACCCCGTGAGTTTCAACGACGTCGATCTCGGCAACAAGGTTCTTGAAAGTGACCTCAAGATCCTGTGGACGCCCCTCGCACGCCTCTATCACTTCGAGTCGCTGACGCGAGACAAGACGGTGACACAAGAAGAAGGGCTCGCCTTGGAGCGACGATGGAAGCGGTTCTACAACAACGAGGTCTACTCGCGCTGATTGGGAATACACTGAAAAGGTGTTTTCGCTGAAGCGCACCGGCGACCTGCGACCCATTTCGATCGGCCGGGCCCTCATTGCCGAAATGGATCAGTTGGCGGATTCACGGGTCTCCCCGCTGCCTCACGCCTACGTCATCGCAATCAGCGATCCCGATGCTCGCGCGCTCGACTACGCGAAGAAATCCCTCGCCCACGAACTCCGCCAAGCAATCGGCCATCATGCGCGTTTTGAAGGCTATGAACTGCTCGGTGAACCACACGTCGACATCGTGATCGACCGAACCGTCGAGCGCGGCACCTGCAAGGTGACCCCTCATCAGCGGCCGATTCAGAAAGCGGCTCCGAAACCAGAGCCTGCGGATGCCCTGACCCCCGTTGCCGCCCTGACGATGGCTGACAAGTCGTCACACTCCCTTGACAGCGCGTCGACGTCGATTGGTCGCCAACCGACGTGCGGGATCGTCATTGCCGACCCGTCAGTCAGTCGAGTCCACGCCGAGATCTCGCGTCGCGACGGCGAATGGTGGCTCACTGACAAAGGCAGCACAAACGGCACCACCGTCAACGGGTCGCCCGTTATCGACCCGGTCACGCTGAGCCATGGCGATGTCATCGTGTTCGGTTCGGTGACCGTTCGATTCGAGAGTGCCTAAGACTTGAACCTTTCCACGCGGTTCGGCTCGGCGACCGATACCGGGAACTTTCGCCCGCAGAACGAGGA
>CAYFJS010000058.1:0-5427 GCA_964343495.1 uncultured Acidimicrobium sp.
TTCGACCATTCCTTGGTGCCGGTTGAGCGCTTCCCGGACTCGAACTCGGCGATGAGCTCGGAGATCGGGCGGGCTTTCTTCTTCTCGGTGTCGTACCAGGAGGAAAAGATCGTGAGGAAGATCCACTGCGTCCACTTGTAGAACGCCTCGTCGGTCGTGCTCACGCTGCGGCGCGCGTCGTGGCCGAGACCGAGCCTGCGCAACTGGCGACGCATGTTGGCGATGTTGGATTCGGTGTTGATGCGCGGGTGGATGCCGGTGACGATCGCGTGCTGCTCGGCGGGCAGACCGAAGCTGTCGTAGCCGAGGGCGTGCAGGACGTTCGCCCCGGTCATGCGCTTGTAACGGGCAAAGACGTCGGTGGCGATGTACCCGAGCGGGTGCCCGACGTGCAGACCCGCGCCCGAGGGATAGGGGAACATGTCGAGGACGAACAGCTTGTCCCTGCCGGCCACCTTGTCGGGTTCGGCGAGCGGCCCTGCCGGGTTCGGGGCGTGGAACGTGCCGCTGTCGTCCCAGGCGTCCTGCCACTTGGATTCGATCTGGTTGGCGAGCGTCGCGCTGTAGCGGAAGGCGGGAACCTTGGAATCTGGGGCGTTGCCCGTGATCGAGGTCGTGGCGCGCGGTGCCGACATAGCCTCCGTATCGTAGATGAGCCAGACCGTGATTCAACGGTGAAGCAGGCAACGAAGCGGTGAGGACAAGGTGAAGCGCAACTCTCGGTCGAAATCGCGATCCTCGAACAGCCGCAAGCACAGCTACCCACGTGCGGCTCGCATCTCCGAGACCGTCCGCGAAGTGGTGGCCGAGGAACTCGTGCGCATCGACGACGACCGCCTCGCTTTCGTCACGATCACCTCGATCGACGTCGACTCGGAGATGAACCGCGGCATCGTGTACTTCGATTCGCTGCAGGGTGTCGAGGGCGATGCAGGAATCATCGAGGCGTTGCAGGAGCATCGCAAGCAGTTACAGCATGCGATCGCGACCCAGATCAAGGCCCGCCGCACACCCGTGCTCGAGTTCCGTCCCGACGATGCGATCCGTGCCGCCGAGCGCATCGACGAGGTGTTGCGCAACGACCCGATGCACACCCGTCGTCGCGACGACGAGTAGTCGCGACCTTCGATGGCCAAGCGTCGACCGCCGTCGGTGAACGGCTTCGTCGTCATCGACAAGCCTGCGGGCATGACGAGCCACGACGTGGTCGCCAAGTTGCGCAAACGATTCAACGAAAAGCGTGTCGGTCATGCCGGCACGCTCGACCCAGACGCGACCGGGGTGCTCCTCGTCGGCGTCGGCTACGTGACGCGACTGATGACGTATCTCTCGGGCATGTCCAAGTCCTACGTCGGCGAGGTCGTGCTCGGGTCCACGACGACGACGCTCGATGACTCCGGTGAGACGACTGCAACGTTCGACATGTCCGCGGTGACGCTCGCCGACGTTGAGGCGGCTGCATCGCGCTTCGTCGGAGAGATCGAACAGATTCCGCCGATGGTCTCGGCGCTCAAGGTCGACGGCAAGCGCCTGCACGAACTTGCCCGCGAGGGGATCGAAGTCGAGCGCAAGGCGCGCCGCATCACCATCCATTCGCTCGCCGTGGCGCCAACTGCCGAGCCGCACGTGTTTTCCATCGACGTCACCTGCTCGTCGGGCACCTACATCCGCACGCTCGCTGCAGATCTCGGCGAGGCACTCGGCGGTGGCGCGCACCTGCGCAGGTTGCGCCGCACCTCGATCGGGCCGTTCACGTTGGCCGATGCAGTGGGCATCGATGACGCAGAGTTGGGGTCGTCGCGCGAGGCACTGCGCGGGATGGCGCATGTCGTCGTCGATGAGTCGGTCGTCGCACTGATTCGCAACGGTCGCTCGTTGCCGCTCTTCGACGGTGACGGCCCGTGGGCGGTGGTGGATGAGCAGTCACGACTCGTCGCGGTGTACGAACACGGTGGCGACGCCGCCAAACCGGGCGTCGTGTTTGCCGAACCGATAGCGTAAATCGCCGTGCAGATCATCGGTGACGCCGAGCGCGCAGCTCCGCGCAACGACGACCGACGAAGCGTCATCACCATCGGCGCCTATGACGGCGTGCACCTCGGCCACCGCGCGGTCATCGCCCAGGTCAGGAAGCGTGCCGTGGAACTCGAGTGCGCGAGCGTCGTCGTGACCTTCGATCGCCATCCCGCCTCCGTCGTGCGTCCCGAATCCGCGCCGAAGCTGTTGACCGACCTCGACCAGAAGCTCGAGCTCCTCGAGTCGACGGGGATCGACGCCGTCTACGTCGTGCGTTTCGACGCCGAACGGGCCGCCGAGTCACCGACCCAGTTCATCGAGCGCGCGCTCGTCGGCGACCTTCGCGCTCGCGAGGTGATCGTCGGGGAGGACTTCCACTTCGGCCACAAGCGAGCAGGCAACGTCGCGTTGTTGCGCGAAGTCGGGGCCACACACGACTTTTCGGTCAGCCCGATCGCGCTCATCGCCAGACCCGACGGCGTCGCCGAGCCGGTGAGTTCGACGGCGATCCGTCGCGCACTCGCCGGCGGCCAGGTCGAGATCGCTGCTCAGTTGCTCGGACGCAATTATGAGGTGCGCGGTGTGGTCGTGCACGGGGATGAGCGAGGACGACAGATCGGATTCCCGACCGCCAACGTCGAGGTGCCCGCCACGCAGTGCCTGCCCGCCGACGGCGTCTACGCCGGCGTCGCACGACTCGCGAATGGCTCCACCCATCAGTGTGCGATCAACCTCGGTCGTCGCCCGACCTTCGTCGAGCACGCCGATCACTCGCTGCTCGAAGTCCACCTGCTGGACTTCTCTGGCGACCTCTACGGTGAGCGCGTGCAGGTGACGTTCACGAAGTTCCTGCGCAGCGAGCGCAAGTTCGACGGTCTCGATGCGCTGAAGGCGCAACTCGCTGTCGACATCGCGGCGGCTCGCGCCGTTCGCGACTAGCTGCCGGCGACGACCGCCCGCTCGCGATCCGGTCGACCGTAGGTCGTCGTGCGCTGCTGCAGCTTCAGCCCGAGTGGGTCGACGAGGTGGTGGAACGAGGTCTCGGTCATGTGCTGGCCGTGGTTCGCACCGGCGGCACGCGAGATGTTCTCGTCCATCAGCGTTCCGCCGAGATCGTTGCAACCCGCACGCAACAGCTGTCGTGCACCGTCCGCGCCGATCTTCGTCCACGACAACTGGATGTTGTCGATGAGGCCGCGGTAGGCGATGCGGGCGATCGCGTGCATGAGGATCGTCTCGCGGAACGTCGGGCCGCGTCGCGACTTGCGCTGCAGGTAGATCGGCGAGGCCATGTGCACGAAGGGGAGTCCGACGAACTCGGTGAATCCGCCGGTGATCTCCTGCAGTGCACGCGTGCGCACGATGTGGCGGGCCCAGCTGCGCGGCTGTTCGATCGACCCGAACATGATCGTCACGTTGGAGGACAGACCCGCCTCGTGGGCGACTTGATGGCAGTCGAGCCATTCGTCCGTCGTGATCTTGTCGGGGCACAGCACCGCGCGCACCTCGTCATCGAGGATCTCGGCAGCCGTGCCCGGCAGCGAGGAGAGCCCGGCGTCCTTCAGGCGTGAGATGTAGGTGAAGAGTGGTTCGCCGAGGCGCTTGGCACCTTCGGTCACCTCGAGGGCGGTGAAGCCGTGCACGTGCATGTCCGGCACCGCTTCCTTCACCGCGCGCGTGACGTCGATGTAGTAGTTGCCGTCGAAGTTCGGATGGATGCCGCCCTGCAGGGTCACCTCGGTGGCGCCGAGATCCCACGCCTCGCGGGCACGCGCGGCGATGTCGTCCAACGTGAGCAGATACGGGGTGCCGCGCAGGTTGAGGCTGAGTGGCCCCTTGGAGAATCCGCAGAACTTGCACTTGAACGTGCACACGTTGGTGTAGTTGATGTTGCGGTTGTGCACCCACGTGACCGTGTCGCCGACCGCCTCGCGGCGCAGGTCATCGGCGACGGCCGCGATCGCCCGCACCTCTGGTCCGCGTGCGGCGAACAGCGCGACGATCTGATCCTCGTCCACGCGGTGGCCGAGTTCGACACCACGCAAGATCTCGCGGACTGCACCGGAGACCTCCGGTCGTGGCGATGACTCGGGGATGAGGACCTGCGGGGGATTGTTCGCCCCCGAGTACCACTGCGTACTGCGGTGACCGACGAGGACGACCTCGGCGCCGTCGGCGACGACGTCTGCTGCCGTCACCTTCTCCGGCCACACCTCGCCCTCGTCGTCTCGTGCGAGTCCTTCTGCGTCACTGCGATCCATGACCGCAAAGCGCAGCGACGGCTCCAACCAGCGCTCGGGGCGCAGCGCGTACTCGGGATAGATGGTGAGTCGGGGAGCGATCGTGCGTCCGCGCGACTCGGTGACGCGACGCAACGTGTCGAGTGCGGGCCATGGTCGCTCGGGGTTCACGTGATCCGCCGTCACCGGGGACACGCCGCCCCAGTCGTCGATGCCGGCATCGAGGAGCACGCCGAAGTCGTCGCTCAGGTTCGGCGGTGCCTGCAGGTGGATGTCGGGCGGCAAGATCAGGCGTGCCGCGGCGATCGACCACAGGTATTCATCCTGCGGGCACGGTGCGTCGTGCTGCATCCCGGTGCGCGGCTTGGGCAGGAAGTTCTGCACGATCACTTCCTGCACGTGGCCGTGTCGGCGATGTGAGTCCGCGATTGCCTCGAGTGCGTCCAGGCGATCCTCGCGCGACTCGCCGATGCCAACCAGGATCCCCGTCGTGAACGGGATCGACAGTTCGCCGGCCCACTCGAGCGTGTCGAGGCGGCGCTGCGGCACCTTGTCCGGTGCTCCGCGGTGACAGTCGAGATCGTCGCGCAAGGTCTCGATCATCATTCCCTGCGACGGCGAAACGCTGCGCAACATCGCGAGCTCGTCTCGATACAGCGCACCGGCGTTCGCATGCGGCAGGAGTCCCGTCTCGGCGAGCACGAGTGCGGCCATGTCGTGCAGGTAGTGCACCGTCGAGTCATAGCCGTTGTCGCTCAACCACTGCTTGGCGACGTCGTAGCGCAACTCGGGACGCTCGCCGAGCGTGAAGAGCGCCTCGTGGCAACCGCGCCGCGCGCCCTGCTTGGCGATCGCGAGCACCTGGTCGGGGGTCAGATACGGGTTCTCGAGTCGTGCGGGAGGCTGGGCGAAGGTGCAGTACCCGCACTTGTCACGACACAACATCGTGAGCGGGATGAAGACCTTGGGCGAATAGGTGACACGAGTGCCGAAGGCATGGTCACGAATCTTTTGCGCCTCGACGAGCAATTGGTCGAGGGGTAGTTCACGCACGCGCTGACGAGCAGACAACGAGATCCTCCGAGGAATCGATGAAACTGGACTGTCAGTGCCCGACGGGTCGGTTCCACGGTGTTAGAGGTGTGGAGTCGCCCCGTGATGTCGTGCAGGG
>CAYFJS010000059.1:0-5382 GCA_964343495.1 uncultured Acidimicrobium sp.
CATCGCGTGCGGCAAACTGCGACCACCCAGGTGCAACAACTCGAGCACCTCGTCGAAGCTCGCCGAGTCACTCCCGCCCATCGAACAGATCGGGAACGCACGCTCGAGACCGGGGATCAACGCACTCGCCACCATCGACTCACGCGTGCGCATCCAGTTGCGGTTCCCCTGCACCGTGTTGATCTCGCCGTTGTGGGCGATGTAGCGATACGGGTGCGCGAGCGGCCACGACGGGAACGTGTTCGTGCTGAACCGGCTGTGCACGAGTGCGAGCGCCGACACCAACCGCTCATCGGAGAGGTCCGGGAAGAACATGCCGAGCTGTGGCGTGGTGAGCATCCCCTTATAGATGAGTGTCCGTGACGACAGCGACGGGAAGTACGTCCGCTGTTCGGCGGGCAGTTCGTGCTCGATCCGCTTGCGCACGACGAACATCCTGCGATCGAGGTCGATCCCCTTCGCCCCGCGCGGGTCGTCCACGAACAGCTGCTTGAACGTCGGCATCACTCGTAACGCACTCGCCCCCAAACACGACGGATCGACGGGAACACTTCGCCACCCGATGACACGCAAGTCCTCTTCCGCGACGATTCGCTCGATCGAATCGATCGCCTTTTCACACAGCGCACCATCCGACGGGAGGAAGGCGATCCCCACTGCATACGCACCAACTTCAGGAAGTGTGACTCCCGAGACCGCTCTCAGGAACGCATCGGGAATCTGCACGAGGATTCCGGCCCCGTCTCCGGTGTCGGGCTCGGCCCCGGTCGCACCGCGGTGCTCCATGCTGCACAGCGCACCGAGTGCGCTCGCGACGATGCCATGACTCTTGCGACCCTTGATGTCCACGACGAACGACACGCCACAGGCGTCGTGTTCGAATCGTGGGTCATACAGACCGCGCGCAGGCGGCAAGGTTGAATGCATCGTCGTCCTCAAAACTGAGTGTGATCCGCGACGGCTGTCGCGAACCCGGGACGACGTTGGCCCGATTGCTACAGGCTAGCGAGAACCAGTGCGGAACAACCCCGTCGAGGTGAAGGCCGCGGGGCGCTTCTCGAAGTGTGACATCACGGCCTCGACCTGGTTCGGTGAACCGATCAGTTGGTGGATGGTCTCTCGTTCGGCGGCGAACTGCCCTGCTGCCCCGTCGTTCAGCAACCTGTTCATCAGTTGCTTGGCGCCGCGCACCGCATCCGGGCTCTTGGAGGCGATCTCACGGGCAAGCGTCATCGCATCGGCGTGTGGGTCACTCGAGAGGTGACTGGCGAGACCGATGTCGTGGCCTTCCTTGCCGCTGATCACCTTGGCGGTGAAGACGAGTTCCTTGGCGACGTCGGGTCGAACGAGGCGCGACAACATGAGCGTGCCCGTCATGTCGGGGATGAGGCCCCAGTGCACTTCGCGCACCGAGAGTTGTGTGTCGGGGTGCACGATGCGGATGTCGGTGCCGAGTGCGATCTGCATGCCGCCACCGAGTGCGTGACCATGCACGGCGGCGATCACCGGCACGGGAACTTCCTGCCACACCCAACACACCTGCTGGGCGAGGTGCGTGATGCGGCCGTTTTCCATCGAGCCTGCGTTCATCGATCCCGAGTTCGTCGAGCCACCGGCCATCGCCTGGAACGAGCCGAAGTCGAGACCGGCGCAGAACGAGGCGCCCTCGCCCGAGAGGACGACGACCCGCACGTCATTCAGGGTCTTCACGTAGTCGCCGGCAGCGGCGAGGGAGGTGAACATCTCGTTGTCGAGGGCGTTGCGCTTGTCGGGGCGGTTCATGCGGATGTCGGCGACCCCGTCCACGACGGTCATCACCACTCGCTCGCTCGTGACTCCGGGGATGTTCATCGCATGGCTCCGATCGATCAGGTGTCCCCCATCGTGGCATGACACACTGAGAGGTATGCAACTGAACCTCTCCGCAGATGACGTCCTGAAGACCACCCGCAGCGTGCGCAAGCGCCTCGACTTCGACAAGCCCGTCGAGCGCTCGATCGTCGAGGAGTGCCTCGAGATCGCGCTCCAGGCGCCGACGGGAGGCAACCGTCAGGGTTGGCACTTCATCGTCGTCGAGGACGCGGCCAAGAAGAAGGCCCTCGCCGACATCTATCGCGACAACTGGAAGATCTACGCGAGCCTGCCGGGACGCCCGACGGGCGACCAGCGCGATTCGCAGATGGGTCGCGTGCGCGACTCGGCCACGTTCCTCTCGGAGAACTTCGAGCGTGCGCCGTATCTGATGATCCCGTGCATCGAGGGTCGTCTCGAGAACATCGACGTGGCGATGGGCGCCGGTGCGTGGGGATCGCTCCTGCCCGCCGTGTGGAGCTTCATGCTCGCGTTGCGCAACCGTGGCATCGGCTCGGCGTGGACGACGATCCACCTGATGAACGACGGCGAGAAGAAGGCCGCAGAACTCCTCGGCATCCCGTACGAGAAGGTGACGCAGGGCGGGCTCTTCCCGATCGCCTACACGCAGGGCACCGACTTCAAGCCGGCGAATCGCCTGCCGCTGTCGCAAGTGATGCACTGGAACTCCTGGTAGTCGAATTCCCCCTCGAGGGTCGCTGAATCGACCCTCGCAAAAATATTTTTGGTCCCTCCGTAGGAGGGACCAACTCGTCGGGGTCGTTGCAATCCCCGTACCACCCCTGCTTACAGTGCTGCCTCCATCGACCCAGTCAAGGAGGACTGCATGTCACACGAACCCCGTCCGGTGCGTTCACAACTGTGGGAATGTCCACAGTGCTCGCAGCGCATCATCGTCCACGTTCGCCTCACCACGGAACCGGTGTGTGCGAATCGACCGTCACACGGCACCAAGGCCGTCGTGATGGTGCGGCGACGGGAGCAACAGGCGTGAGTCGGTCAGTCGACGAGTCGAAGACCCGTCGGGGCGATCGACGGCGGCACCGATGGCAGGTCGACGACGAAGTTGGTGCGCATCGCGGGGAACACGTGGTGCGACACGAGCACCGCCTTGCCGTCGACGTCGGTCGTCACGCGGTCGCAACTGAGCACCGGCGACCCGGCGGGGATCTCGAGCAGCTTGGCCTCCTCGGTCGTGGCGAGGTCCGCGCCGATCGTCTGGGTTGCCCCGCCGAGTTCGCGATCGATCAAGTTGTAGAACGACGTCGATTCCACCTGGGCCCGCGAGAGATTCTTGCCGAGCTCATAGGGACACCACACGGTGACGACGGCGAAGGGTTCGTCGTCGGCCATGTTGACGCGCTTCACGCGCAACACTTGCTCGCAGTCGAGGATCTTGGCGATGCGCTTGGTCGCCTTTTCGAACCCGAAGTCGATGATGCGCCGCTCGCTCTTCACGCCGCGGTGCGTGAGTTGTTCCTCGATGGTGCCGAGGCGGCCGAGCGGCTGGCTGACGGGGTCCCCCGTCACGAACCAGCCGAAGCCCTGGCGCGCGGCGATCAACCCTTCGTCGCGCAGCACCTCGAGTGCGCGACGGATGGTGACGCGGCTGACGGCGAACTCCTTGGAGAGCTCGGACTCACTCGGCAGGAGACGACCACTGGCGAGGTCGCCCTCGACGATGCGCAACCGCACGGTCTGGGCGATGTCGTGATACCGGATGCTGCGCACTTGTACTATACTTGTATACAATCTCGTCCAACGCAAGCCATCTGCACGCCATATATATGAGGAGCCCCCAATGACCGTCAGTGCCGGAACCCCGATCGAACTCGTCTCGTCCGTCTATGGGCGCCTCGCCGATCGCGTGGCACTCGGACGCAAGCGCCTCGGTCGTCCCCTCACCCTGACGGAAAAGATCCTCATCAACCACCTGAGTGCACCAGAGACCCAGGACATGGAGCGCGGTCGCAGCTACGCAGACTTCGCGCCCGACCGCGTGGCGATGCAGGACGCCACCGCACAGATGGCACTGCTGCAGTTCATGACGGCAGGCCTGCCGACGACGGCGGTGCCCTCGACCGTGCACTGCGACCACCTGATCTTGGCCAAGGTCGGCGCACGCGCCGACATGAACTCGGCGGTCGACGTGAACAAGGAGGTCTACGACTTCTTGCAGAGCGTGTCGGCGAAATACGGCATCGGCTTCTGGGGTCCCGGCAGCGGCATCATCCACCAGGTCGTCCTCGAGCACTACGCCTTCCCCGGCGGAATGATGATCGGCACCGACAGCCACACGCCGAACGCCGGTGGTCTCGGCATGGTGGCGATCGGTGTCGGTGGCGCGGACGCCGTCGACGTGATGACGGGCTTCCCGTTCAACGTGCGCTGGCCGAAGGTGATCGGCGTCAAGCTCACCGGTTCGCTCTCGGGCTGGTCGAGTCCGAAGGACGTCATCTTGGAAGTTGCGCGCGTGCTCACCGTCGAAGGCGGCACCGGCGCGATCGTCGAATACTTCGGCCCGGGTGCCGACACGATCTCTGCGACGGGCAAAGCGACGATCTGCAACATGGGTGCAGAGATCGGCGCGACCTGTTCGGTGTTCCCCTACGACACGCACATGGCCGACTACCTGCGCGCCACCTCGCGTGCCGACATCGCGGCCGCAGCCGATGCCGTGAAGGCCGACCTGCGTCCGGACGACGGCGCGCAGTACGACTCGGTGATCGAGATCGACCTGTCGGCACTCAAGCCGCTCATCAACGGACCGCACTCGCCAGACCGCGCACACAAGGTCGGCGATGCGATCGGTTCGGCTGCTCAACTGAACAACTGGCCACTCGAGATCTCCTCTGCCCTCATCGGCAGTTGCACGAACTCGAGCTACGAAGACATCACGCGTGCGGCATCGGTCGCGCGTCAGGCCCGCGCCAAGGGACTGAAGGCCAAGGTCGAGTTGTTGATCACGCCGGGTTCCGAACAGATCCGCGCCACCATCGAACGCGACGGTCTGCTCGCCGACCTCGAGGCGATCGGTGCCACCGTGCTCGCCAATGCGTGTGGTCCGTGCATCGGCCAGTGGGAGCGCTCCAAGGAGATCACCTCCAAGCCGAACACGATCGTCAACTCCTTCAACCGCAACTTCCCGAAGCGCAACGACGGGTCCGCCAACACGCTGTCGTTCGTGACGAGCCCCGACACGGTGATCGCCCTCGCGCTCGCCGGTCGCCTCGACTTCGACCCGACGACGGACTCCCTCACCGCCCCCGACGGCTCGAGCGTGACACTCGATGCCCCCGTCGGCGAGGTGTTGCCGAAGAAGGGATACGACGCCGGCAACGACACGTTCATCGCCCCACCGGCGGATGGTTCGAAGATCACGGTCGCCGTCGATCCGAAGAGTTCTCGTTTGCAACTCCTCGAGCCGTTCACGCCGTGGGACGGCAAGGACTATCTCGAGCTTCCCGTGCTCATGAAGGCCAAGGGCAAGTGCACCACCGACCACATCTC
>CAYFJS010000060.1:0-5285 GCA_964343495.1 uncultured Acidimicrobium sp.
CGTGCGGTCACTGGCTGACTGCGAGCGACCGACGCGACTCGACGCGGTCGATGAAGCCGAACACCTCGCGATTGAACGTGGAGGCGTGCTCGATCATCAGCCCGTGTGCTGCACCGGAGATGACGACGAGTTCGGAATTGGGGATGATGTCGGCCAATTCCTCCGAGTCGCCTCGTGGCGTGAGCACGTCCTGGTTGCCGACGATCACGAGTGTCGGGGCTGTGATCGTGGCGAGCTGGTCGGTGAGGGTCTCATCGGTCTGCAGGATCGCATTCACCTGGGCGACGAACGGGCTCTTGCTGCGGAACACCGAGAGTGGCCCGAGCCAGCCGATGGCGGGGAGCAGTCGTCGGAACGACCGCGGGCTCATCACCCACTGGGCTGCGTTCTTGCCGAGGGCGAGCATCCCCTGATCTTGGGCGGTCGTCGCCCAGGACTTGAGGAGGTCTTCCCGCCACGGATGATTCCGGCATGCCGTGCACACGAGGGTGAGTGAGCGCACTCGCTCCGGGTATTTCACGCCGACGATCTGGGTGATCACGCCACCCATCGAGGCCCCGACGATGTGTGCCGAGTCGACGCCGACTGCGTCCATCACGGCGATGACGTCGTCTGCCATCTGTTCGAGCGTGAATGGTCGGGTCGGCGCATCGCTTCGTCCCGCTCCACGATTGTCGAGGGCGATCGTGTTGTACCTGGTCGCCATGGCGACGCGTTGCAGGTTCCAACCGCTCTTCGTTGCGCCGAGTCCCTGAATGAGCACCACTGGCGTGCCCTTGCGGCGACCAGTCACCTCGAAGTGGATGCGTGTGCCATCGGCAGCGTTGACGAACGGCATGGCTCAGGCAGCGTCCGTCGCGAAGCGGATCACGCTCGGCCATTCATAGAGGTGTTCGATCACCTCGTGGGTCGAGCGCTGGGGCTGGAACCCGAGGAGTTCCCGAGCGAGTTCACTGGACGCGCAACGACCATTCATCAGAAGTTCCGTGACGTGGTCCGGCACCGGTGCGCCCGCGAACGTCGCAAGTTGTGAGGCGATCCACCAACCCGGACCGATCGTTGGCACTCCGAGACGCCGACCGAGCGCAGCGGCCTGGGTCACGCTGATCGAACCCGGAGCCACGATGTTGATCGCCCCGTGCGGCGAGTACTGCGCTGCGGCAACGAAGGCGGCCGCTGCGTCGTGGTCCTCGACGACGGAGAACTCTGGCGCGCCGAGTGGATTGAATGCCACCAGTGGGAGCCGAAGCACTCGTCCGAGTGGGCTCGGCACGTGCGGACCGACGACGGGAGCGAGACGCAGCATGGTGATCGCAGTGCCGCGCTGGATCGCGAGTTCGCTCGCGCGGTGCTCGAGGTTGAGCAACATGTGCCCGAAGGTCGACTCTGGCTCCAAGGGCTGGTGCTCGTTCGGCATCTTCGGCCAGTGACCGTGGCTGCCATAGACCTCGATTCCACTGCGCACGACGACCGACTCCAGGTGTGGCACGTGCATGGCGGCATCGAACACCGCCTCGCTCATCGAATCTGTGAAGGCTTTGGCATCGGGTGCGGGGACTCGGGCGTGAGGTTCCCACACCCCGATGTGCACGATGACGTGTGGGTCGGCATCGGCGATGATCTGCATGATGCTGCGTCGATCGGTCGCATCCACGAGGTGGAAGGCGCTGCGCTTCAGCCGGCGACGCGGCGGGTTGGTGTCGAGCCCGACGATCGAGCCGACCCAGGACTGCTCCTCGAGGAGCGTCCCGACGAGTGAGCCAAGCTCACCACCGAGACCGGTGACGACGATCCGACGACCACTCACGAAGGCAACACTACAACGGTGTCGTTTGAAGGGGTGTCAGCGCAGTTCGTGAACGCGCAGGATCAACTCCCGTGACGCGGGGTCCAACTGACGCGACCCGATGCGCTCGGTCAGCATGATCGCTTGTGATGCGTCATCGACGAGACCTGACCACCGAATGAAGCCGCCCATGAGCCCGATCAGTCGGTCACTCACTTCCTCGGCATGCACGATGAGCTTCTTGTTCTCGCGGAGGAGCGAATCGAGGTCGCGGTAGAACGACTTCAGCCACGCATCCATGTCGTCGGCGTTGAGGAGTGGGTGGTGACGGTACGGCATCCCCAGTTCGTCGTAGTTGTGCAGGTTGTGTGGGGCGGCCAGGATCGACACGACGAAGTCAAAGTCGTTCTCTCGCAGCCAGATGATTTCTTCCTGGCGTCGAACCCGCCGATGGTTGGTGCCGAATCCACCAGGACGTTCGCAGATCGCGAGCTTGTCCTTGATGAACCAGGTGAGGTTGCGGGGAGTGATCCCGAGCGCCCATTTCCCTCGCAGCTTTGGTGGCACGAACCCTCGACCCTTCTGTCACTGACTTTTCTAACTCTGCGAGACGATACACCAGATTGAACGAGTGGTGTTTTGGTTCCTCAGGGTTTCTGCGGGTCGATGTCCTCGAGGATCAGTCGTTGTTGGCTTCGTCGGACGCGTCGCGCGCCCTCGATGTCGCACGCGGTTGCATCACCTGCCGCGACACCGAGCACTCGATCGACCGTGGCGACGTCTGGCGGGTAGTCGCCAGTGAGCCACAGCCGAACCGCTCGTCGGGCAAGCGCGCGCGGGGCAGCGGTGAGCGCCTTGGCGTCGGTCGGGTCGATTGTTCGCGCGAGTTCATCCAGAAGTGCGTCGTCATCACGGAGCACGTCGGCCTGGCGAGTGAGCACCGGAACGACATCCCGCGAGGAAATCTCGTTCAGCAAGGGGATGACTTCGTTGCGGATGCGGTTGCGTTGGAAGGCACTCGAGTCGTTGGTCGGATCGGCAACCACCTCAAGCCCGAGTGCCGCACACAATGCGTGTGTTTCTGACCGGCGAAGCGCAAGGATCGGTTTGGTCATAGATGGCGTCATTCCTGCAAGCCCACGAGACCCTGCCCCGCGGATGAGGTTCACCAGCATCGTCTCGGCCTGATCGTCAGCAGTGTGACCAGTCATCACGCCGTTCGGCAGGACCGCGAATCGTGCCTCGCGGGCACGTGCCTCCACGTTGGTTGCAGCATCGATGGTGACGTGTCGCAGCTCGAACCCACACCCGAGTCGGGTCGCCAGCTCTTCGACGAGCGCGGCCTCACGTGCGCCATCTGACCGCAGGTGGTGATCAACGTGCCATGCGGTCGGTTCGCAACCATGGGCAGCGGCGAGCACGAGAAGCGTGACTGAGTCGGCTCCTCCGGACACCGCGCAATCGACGTGTGTGCCGGGATGCGGGAACGTACACCTCGGGAGGAGGGAATTCACCAAGTCGTGTTGACGAACCGCATCACGAAATGCGGTCATGGCGGGAAGCGACTAGCTCTGTGCCTTGCGCTGACGACGGTTCGGATACTTCATGGCGGTCACCTTCGACAGGTATCCAACGATGAGGCCGACGAGCGAGAGCCCGCCGACGACCAAGAGGATGAGACCGAGCCAGAAATGCCAAACGACTGCGAACATGGAGTCAAGCGTAGTGAATTGGTCAGGACTCGTCGGTATCGACGGTGAGGTCCGTACCGAAGCACTGCTTGATCCGACCGAGCAACGACTCTGGAAGCGGCTCGTCACCCGCAGCCTTCTTCACGACCGCACGCAGTTCTGCATGGAACTCGAAGGCCTGTTGGCAGTCGACGCACTGGTCGAGGTGCACCATCATGTCGCCGAGCACTTCGGACGCGAGTTCATTATCGAGGAAGCGGTCAAGTTCGCGCAGCGTCTCGTTGCAATCAGCCATTGCTGCTTCCTTCGTCGGTGATGAGGTGACGGTCCATGGCGTACCGATACAACGCTTCCTGGAGGGCTTTTCTTCCCCGATGGAGCCGCGACATCACCGTCCCGATCGGCACTTCCAGAATTTCCGCAATTTCCTTGTAGGTGAAGCCGTCGATTTCTGACAGGAGGAGGGGGAGGAGGAATGCCTCGGGGAGGTTCTCGATCGCGCTCCGCACCTCGTCGGCTGGGAACAGGTCCAGCAATTGCTCTTCGGCGGGAGCGCTTTGGGCGACGATTTGGGGCAGCCGTCGGTAGAGATAGAGGTCTTCGACGTCGCCGAGGTCGGACTCCTGTGGCCGACGCTGTTTGGCCCGATACGTATTAATGAACGTGTTCGTGAGAATGCGAAAGAGCCATGCCTTGAGATTCGTGCCCTCTTCAAAGGTGGCATAGCTGCGGTGAGCTTTGAGATAGGTCTCCTGCACGAGGTCTTCTGCATCTGCCCGATTACGTGTCATGCGGAGAGCCGTCGAATACAGGCTCTGGGCATGTGCCATCGCATCACGCGCAAACTGCGAGGAATCGGCCACGAACTCCATACTAGATTTCTTACGTTGCGCAACGAAGGGTGACGATGTGAAGCCAGTGGTGATCTCCGATCAAGGCATGACGATGGCCGACGTCATTGCCGTTGCACGCAACAATGCCCCGGTCGAGTTGTCCAAGCAGGCGCTCGACGCAATGGCCACATCACGAGCGCACATTGATGCTCTCGTTGCGTCGTCGGAGCCCGTGTACGGCGTCTCCACCGGATTTGGTGCGCTTGCCAACCGCTATGTGTCGGTGGAGCAGCGCGCACAGCTCCAGCGATCCTTGATCAGGTCACACGCAGCAGGGTTGGGTGCACCTGTCGAGCGGGAAGTCGTCCGTGCACTGATGGTCCTGCGACTGAAGACGCTCGCATCCGGTCGCACCGGCGTTCGGCCAGTCGTCGCACAAACCATGGCTGCCATCCTGAATGCCGGAATCACCCCGGTCGTTCGCGAGTTTGGCTCCCTCGGCTGCAGCGGCGACCTTGCCCCGCTCGCGCACTGCGCACTCGTGCTGATGGGCGAGGGAGAAGCAGTTGATGAGAAGGGGAACTCAGTTCCGGTTCCCGAGGTCCTCGCTCGTCACGGCATCGCACCAGTCGAATTGATGGAAAAAGAAGGTCTCGCACTCATCAATGGAACCGATGGAATGCTCGGAATGCTGATCATGGCGCTCGCCGATGCCGAGTTGCTGTGCGACTCTCTGGATGTGATTGCCGCCATGAGCGTCGAGGCACTTCTCGGCACCGACGCCGTATTCGCGCCTGAACTTCACGCACCACTTCGACCACATCCAGGTCAGGCGACAAGTGCCGCAAACATGCTGGCCGCACTCAAGGGCTCGCCAATCGTGGCATCACACAAGACCGACGACGATCGAGTACAGGACGCATACTCCTTACGTTGTGCGCCGCAGGTGCTCGGTGCGGTTCGGGACACCATTGC
>CAYFJS010000061.1:0-5168 GCA_964343495.1 uncultured Acidimicrobium sp.
CGATCTCCTTGAAGCGCTCGGGCATGCGCAGGAAGTCGACGACCTCCTTGATCTCCTGCTTCACGCCGTCGTAACCGGCGACGTCGGCGAACGTCGTCGACGGCTTGTCGGCGTTGTAATTCTTCGCGCGACTGCGACCGATCGACATGATGTTGCCGGCCTGGCCCATCGCCCTGCGCTGCATCCAGATGAAGAATCCCATGATCAAAAAGAACGGGAGCAGGATCGGGATGAGGTTGGTGAAGAAGTTGCCTTGCGGGGTCGTGTAGTCGTAGTCGACGCCCTTCTGCTTGAGCAGTTGTTCGTCAGCGTCCGAGAGCGTCGTCGCGCCGGTGGTCGTGAACTTGCCGCCGTCGGCGAGCGTGCCCGAGATGGTGTTGCTCAGGTTGTTGATGGTGACGTTGTCGACCTTGCCTTGGGTGACGAGGTCGAGGAACTCGGTGTAGGTGACCTTGGTGGCGGTCGACGTCGGCCACAGCCGCGGCGCCGCAATCAATCCGATCGCGACGGCAACGAGGACCCACACTGCCCAGCGGGGCATGCTCGGTCGGCTCGACCCTGACGGCTTGTTGCCGCCCGAGTTCGACTGCTTCGACTTGGAGCGTTTTGGTGCAGGTGGTGGGGGTGGGGGGAGTTTGCTCACGTCAGTCATGCTACGGCCGAGTTCATTGCGTGGTCATGTCGTGCGCGGGCGTACGGATCATCCACCATGAGCGAAGCCGCAAGAATTACCGTTGAGCCGTGGCTCGCAAGTGTTCTCGCAGTGGATGCAAGGATCAGCCGTCGATGACGCTGACCTATCAATATGGTCGGGCGCTCGTGTGGATGGACGACCTTGCCGAGGAAGTTGACCCGCACGGATATGACCTCTGCGACCGCCACGGGGAGCGCCTCACGGTTCCCACCGGCTGGCGTCTCGAGGACCGCCGCAATCGGTTCCGCGTCATCGTGCCCAACCGACTCGCGGGATGACCTCGCCGTGGCCGGCGCCGTCCGGGCCGCCACCTGAGTTTTCACCGTCGCCTCGCATCGGGCTCGGGTACCTCGCGCTGTCGTGGGTGACGTGTTACGCACTCGCCGTCGTCGTGAGTGGCGTGTTGCTCGCCGCGACCGGCACCGCCGGGTCGGGAATCGATCAGCCCACATGGGTCGTCGGCTTGTCCGCGCTCGGACTGTGGCTTCCGTTCCTTGCGATGCTGCGCTACACCTCGAACACGAGGCTCACGGGTGATCTTCGACGTGACTATTACTTCCGTTTCTCCTGGAGCGATGTCTGGGGGATCCCCATCGGCGTCGCCTCGCAGCTCGTCCTCGTGAACCTCGTGATGTGGCCGTTGCGCGAGGCGTTCCCCGATGTCTTCGACCCGGCCGACGTCGAGCGTCGAGCGCGCGGACTCGTGGATGCGGCAACCGGCGCGTGGATCGTCGTGCTCGCCGTCGTCGTCGCGGTCGGCGCACCGATCGTCGAGGAACTCGTCTATCGCGCGTACCTCCAGGCCCGACTCGAACCGCTCACCTCGCGCACGTGGTCCGTCATCATCGCCGCCGCATGGTTCACGATCGTGCACCTCGAGCCTGTCGAGTTCCCGGGACTCTTTGCCTTCGCGCTCGTCCTCGGCGTCTGTTTTGCGCGCACCAAACGGATCGGGCTATCCCTCATAGCGCACGTCGCATTCAACGTGACGGGGCTCGTGCTCGTACTCGCCACGTAGGCTGTGGTCGCGTGAGCACCTCCGGCGACGACCTCGTGCACGACGCGGACACCACGACCCCGGGTCGCATCAGCCTGCGCGAGCGACTCCTCGAGGGTCGTGACTATTGGCAGCGGTTCTCCACGATCATCGTCGTTGGCGGCTGCATGGTCGCACTGCTCGCGACGCTGCACCCGAGTTTGATCCTGCGCAACAACACGCCGACGGGCGGCGACATGGGTGCCCACGTGTGGGCGCCGGCGTACCTGCGGGATCACCTGCTCACCAAGTTCCGACTGACCGGCTGGAGCATGGACTGGTACGCGGGTCTGCCCGTGTACCGCTTCTACATGGTGGTGCCCGCGCTCGCCATCCTCGCCCTCGACCTCGTGCTGCCGTACGGGATTGCGATGAAGCTCGTCGCGGTCGTCGGCATCCTCGCCCTCCCGTGGTGTTCCTGGAAGCTCGGGCGCATGACGCGCCTCGCGTATCCACTTCCCGAACTCTTGGCACTCGCGGCGACGATCTTCCTCTACGACGAGAGTTTCACGATCTACGGCGGCAACATCGCCTCGACGATGGCGGGGGAGTTCTCGTTCTCGATCGCCCTCGCGCTCGCGTTACTCGCCTTCGCCTACTTCGCCGAGGGTCTGCGCAGTGGCAAGTACTTCGTCACCGCCGCGTCGCTCGTCGCGTTGTCGGCGCTCAGTCACGGCATCGTGCTGTTGTTCGTCTTCGGTGGCGTGGTGCTGATGGTGCCGGTGTGGGCGCTGCGTTCGTCGCTCCCGTACGCCGGCAAGGTCCTCGCGCTCGCCACGCTGCTCTCGTCGTTCTGGGTCGTGCCGTTCGTGTTCAACCACGCCTACATGACCGACATGAAGTACGAGCCGCGCCCGAGCGGAGTGAGCGACTCCTTCTGGCAGATGTTCTTCCCACTGCACATCGCCTTCGACATCGTGATCACGACGTTCGCCGTGATCGGATTCCTCGCCTACGCACGGCGCCGCGTGCGCATCGTGCAGTGGATGGGGATCTATTGCGTGGTTCTCGCCATCGGGGTGTTCGTCGCGCGCAACAGCTTGCCCGTGATCGGACTGTTGTGGAATCCGCGCCTGCTTCCGTTCCTCTACCTACTGCGCTACTTCCTCTTCGTGCTCGGCGCATACGAGGTCATCGCCTTCGCGGTGCGCATCACCTCCATCGAGCGGGGATTGAAGCGTGCGGTCGCCGCGCCGATCGAGGACACCGAAGCTGACGTCATCGTCGTGCCGCGCGTGCGCGACTCGTTCGTGTTCAACCTCGCCACGCTTGGCGCGCTCGCCGTCGCGGTGGCGGCCGTGCTCGGCTTCAGATTCCAGGAGATGCCCTTCGGCAAGTTGGTCGCCGCAGCAGACGGCAGCACGAAATACGTGTGGGGACCATTCTCCACGAAGTCGTCCAACGACGGGTTCGTCGACGGCTGGGCTCGCTGGAACTTCACCGGGTATGAGGGCAAGTCCGCATACGGCGAGTATCACGACGTCGTGCAGACGATGAAGCGACTCGGCGAGGATCCCGCACACGGGTGCGGTCGGGCATTGTGGGAGAACAACGGTGAGTTGAACAAGTACGGCACGACGATGTCGCTCATGTTGCTCCCGTTCTGGACCGACAGTTGCATCGGGTCGATGGAGGGTCTGTTCTTCGAGGCCGCAGGCACGACGCCGTATCACTTCATCTCCGCGGCCGCGCTCTCCAAGCAGAGCAGCAATCCCGTGCGCGAGCTTCGCTACGACAACAACGACGCAGAGAAGGGTGCGCGATACCTGCGCGAGTTGGGCGTGAAGTACTACATGGCCTTCACCCCGGAGGCGGTCAACGCCGCGAGCGCGATTCCCGATCAACTCGTCGAGGTCGCGCGCTCCGGGCCGTGGGTGATCTACGAGGTTCCCGGTTCGGACATCGTCGTGCCGCTCACCACACAACCCGTCGTCGCCAACGTCGCGAAGGACAATCCGCGGGAGCGGTGGCTCGAGATCGGCACGAGTTGGTTCCAGCATCCCGAAGAGTGGAACACGCGGGTCACCGACGACGGTCCGCCACAATGGCAGCGCATCACGCCCGTCGTCGACCTCACCCGTCGCCAGGGTGAGCCGGGCTCGTCTGGTCGACTCGTCGACATCGTCACGCCGAGTGAGCCGATCACCCCCGTCGAACTGGAGCCGACGACGGCGAGCAACGTGAAGGTCGGCAACGACACGGTGTCGTTCACCGTCGATCGGATCGGTGTCCCGGTGTTGGTTCGGGTCAGTTACTTCCCGAACTGGAAGGTGAAGGGTGCACTCGGTCCATATCGCGTCTCGCCGAACATGATGGTCGTGGTTCCAACACGCAACGACGTGTCGATGAGTTTCGGCTGGTCGAAGCGTGATGCCGTTGCATACCTGCTCACGCTCGTCGCGATCGGTTGGATCATCGTCGAGCGACGACGAAGCTCGCGACGAAGTGACTAGCGTGGTACTTCGTGCCTGACCTGAATGCGATCGTCAAGGCGTACGACATTCGCGGCACCGTTCCCGACCAGTTGGACGCACAGGCCGCGTACGCCTTCGGCGTCGCCTTCGCACAGTTCACCAAGGCACCACACATCGTTGTCGCCCACGACATGCGCCCGAGCGGACCGGACCTCGTCGATGCGTTCCAGCGCGGTGCGCTCACACACGGCGTGAGCGTCACCAACCTCGGTCTCGCGTCGAGCGACTTGCTCTACTACGCCTCGGGGAAGATGAACATGCCGGGTGCGATGTTCACGGCCTCGCACAATCCGGCGCAGTACAACGGCATCAAGTGCTGTCTCGCCGGTGCGCGCTCGATCGGGATCGACAACGGTCTGCGCGACATGCACCGCCTCGCCCAAGCTGTCCTCGACGGCAACGAACCAGCGCATGCACCGAAGGCCGGCACGCTCGACCACGTCAACGTGCTCGGTGAGTTCGCCGACCACGTGGTGTCGTTCATCGCGGGCGACCGACTGCGCCCGCTGCGCATCGTCGCCGACACCGCCAATGGCATGGGTGGCCTCGTCGTGCCCGAGGTGTTCTCGCGCCTCGCCGATTTCGAGATCGAAGTGATGTATGGCGAACTCGACGGCACGTTCCCCAACCATCCGGCGGACCCACTGCAGCCGGCGAACCAGCGCGACCTGCAGGCGCGCGTCATCGCCGGTGGCTTCGACGTCGGCCTCGCCTTCGACGGTGACGCCGATCGCGTGTTCCTCGTGGATGAGACGGGCAAGGGCATGTCGGGGAGCACGACGACGGCGCTCCTCGCCTCGCGATTCTTGCGCCTGTCGCCCGGTGCGACCGTGCTCTACAACCTCATCTGCTCGCGCGCGGTTCCCGAGGTGATCGGCGAGTGCGGGGGAGTCGGCATCCGCACGAAGAACGGCCATAGCTACATCAAGCAGATCATGGCCGAGACCGGTGCGGTGTTCGCCGG
>CAYFJS010000062.1:0-5163 GCA_964343495.1 uncultured Acidimicrobium sp.
CCGGTGACGAGCGTGGTCATGCACGCACCCTAACGAAGCGGCCGATCTTTTTTGTCCAGGTCGTTCGCCTTCTGCATCTTCTTGTAGCCGCGCACCTTGAGGAGCGTGGCGGGCGAATGGATGTCGGCGACGCTGCGCGGCTGGTTGTCGGAGAATTCTCCCGCCTCGGTCTTCCACCCCTTCGGGCGGATGCCGAAGCGCTTGCCGAGGAGCGCGATGAAGATCTCGGTCTTTTCCGCGCCGAACCCGGGGAGTTTGCGCAGTCGCGCGGTGAGTTCGGCAGCGTCCTCGACGCCCTTCCAGACGTTTGATCCCTTGCCCTTGTAGTCGCGCGCGATGATCTCGCACATCCCGTGGATGCGCTTGCCCATCGAGGCGGGGAAGCGGTGGATGGCGGGCGTGACGCGACACATCGCGACGAAGTCCTCGACGTCCATCGCGGCGATCTTCGTGGCGTCCACGTGGCCGAGGCGCTTCTTGATGGTGTGCGGCGCGGTGAAGGCCCACTCCATCGGCACTTGTTGGTCGAGCAACATGCCGATCAACAGTGCCGTGCCGTCGCGACGCAACAGCGCATCGGCCTGCGGGATGCCGGTGATGTAGAGGGGCTTGGTGGTCGTGGTGGCGGGCATGCGATCAGGAATGGAGAGGCGAGAATTTCTCGGGATCGAGACCGTAGTGGGCGATCGCAGAATCGACGGTCGCACGAGTGACCGCGCCGGTCTTGGCGAGTTCGTACAGAACAGCGGTGACGAGATGCGGGAGGTCGATCTCGAAGTGACTGCGCAGCGCCTCGCGCGTGTCGCTTCGGCCCATGCCGTCGGTGCCGAGGACGGCGAATGGTCGACCCGGTACGAAGCGTGCGATCTGTTCGGGCACGATGCGCATGAAGTCGCTCACCGCCACGATCGGACCCATCGAGCGACCGAGCGCCTCGGCGACGTACGGCACTCGTGGCGACTTCGTCGGGTGCAGTCGGTTCCAGCGTTCCGTGTCGATGGCTTGCTCGCGCAGCGCCTTGTAGCTCGTCGCAGACCACAACTCGACGCCCACGTCGTAGCGCTCGAGCAACTCGGCTGCAGCCGCGCGCGCGACGGAATGTGTGGAGCCCGAGAAGAGGATCGTGGCTCGCTGCGAGCCACCCTGCACCTTGTCGAAGCGATACAACCCGCGCACGATCTGTTCGTCGATGCCCTTCGCCTGTGGCTTCGGCGGCATCGGGTAGTTCTCGTTGTAGAGGGTGATGTAATAGAAGACGTCCTTCGGATCGGCTCCGTACATCGTGTTGATGCCGTGCTTGACGATGGCGGCGACTTCGTAGGCGAACGCTGGGTCGTAGGTCTCGCAGAACGGGATCGTGCTCGCGAGCAGCAACGAATGTCCGTCTTGGTGCTGCAAACCTTCGCCCATCAGCGTGGTGCGACCGGCGGTGGCGCCGAGGAGGAATCCTCGCGTGCGCGCGTCGGCCGCCTGCCAGGCGAGGTCGCCGATGCGCTGGAATCCGAACATCGAATAGAAGGTGTAGAACGGCACCATCGGCACGCCGCGCGTGGCGTAGCTCGTGCCGGCGGCGATGAAGCTCGACATGCTGCCGGCTTCGGTGATGCCCTCCTCGAGGATCTGGCCCGCGCTCGACTCTGCGTACGACAACAACAGTGCGTGGTCCACCGGCTCATACTTCTGGCCCTGCGAGGCGTAGATCTTCAGTTCCGGAAACAGCGCGTCCATGCCGAAGGTGCGTGCTTCGTCCGGGATGATCGGCACGACGCGCGAACCGAATTCCTTGTCGCGGGCGAGGTTGCGCAACAGGCGCGTGAAGCCCATCGTCGTGGAGACCGCCTGACCGGAGCTGCCCGCATCGAACTCGGTGAAGGCAGCCTCGGCGGGGAGGGTGAGCGGCTTGCGCACGACGGTGGTTCGCCTCGGCACTTCGCCGCCGAGCGCGCGGCGACGCTCCATCATGTATTGGTATTCGACGCTGTCGACGGGCGGTCGGTAATACGGCGGATCGTCGCCGGAGAGTGCCTCGTCGGGAATCTCGTCTTCGAGATGCAGCGTGTCGCGCAGCGCGCGCAGCTGGTCGTCGGTCATCTTCTTGATCTGGTGCGTGGCGTTGCGGCCTTCGATCTCATGGCCGAGCGTCCAGCCCTTCACCGTCTTGCACAGGATCGCCGTCGGGCGGCCGGAGCCGAGGTTCTCGCTCGCCGCGCGGAACGCCGCGTACAGCTTGCGGTAGTCGTGGCCACCGCGGGGCAGCGTGCGCAACTCGTCGTCGGAAAGATGCGAGACCATCTCGCGCAAGCGCGGGTCGGGTCCGAAGAAGTTCTCGCGGATGTAGTTGCCGTCTTCCACGGTGTAGCGCTGGAACTCACCATCGACGGTCGTGTTCATCTTGTTCAACAGCACGCCGCTCGTGTCGCGGGCGAGCAACTCGTCCCACTTGGAACCCCAGATCACCTTGATCACGTTCCAACCCGCGCCGCGGAACACGGCCTCGAGTTCCTGGATGATCTTGCCGTTGCCGCGCACGGGACCGTCGAGTCGCTGCAGGTTGCAGTTGACGACGAACGTCAGGTTGTCGAGTTGTTCGCGCGCGGCGAGCGAGATCGCACCGAGCGTCTCGGGTTCGTCGCACTCGCCGTCGCCGAGGAACGCCCACACACGACTCGCCGAGGTGTCGTCGATCTGACGGTTGTGCAGGTAACGGTTGAAGCGTGCCTGATACAGCGCGGTGATCGGACCGAGTCCCATCGACACCGTCGGGAATTCCCAGAACTCGGGCATCAGTCGCGGGTGCGGATAGCTCGAGAGTCCCTTGCCGGGTCGGGCGATCTCGCGACGGAAGTGATCGAGGTCGTCTTCGTTCAGTCGACGCTCGATGAACGCACGCGCGTACACACCCGGTGCTGCGTGACCTTGGTAGTAGACGTGGTCGCCTGCTTGGCCGTTGTCCTTGCCGCGGAAGAAGTGGTTGAACCCGACCTCGTACAAACTCGCCGACGAGGCGAACGTGGAGAGGTGACCGCCGATGCCTTCGGCTGCGGAGTTCGCGCGCACCACCATCACGGCTGCGTTCCAACGGATGTAGGCGCGGATGCGGCGCTCGATGTGTTCGTCGCCCGGGAACCACGGTTCTTGTTCGCGCGGGATGCTGTTCACGTACGGGGTCGACACCGTGGCGGGGAAGCTGACCTGGGACTCACGAGCGCGCTCGAGGAGCCGCGACAACAGGTAACGCGCACGGGTCTTGCCCTGGGTCTCGACGACCGCATCGAGTGAGTCGAGCCACTCGGCGGTCTCGCCCGGATCGGTGTCGGGGAGCTGATGCACCGAGCCGTCGAAGATCATGGGGTCATTCTCGCAGAATTCACAGGCGGTGCGCTCCAGCGAGGACAAAGTGGGCAAGTATCTAGGGCGTGATTGTTGTCTATACCGATGGTGCGTGCTCGGGGAATCCAGGTCCCGGAGGCTGGGCGTGGGCCACTGCACCGAGCGGCGAACCGCGCGGCACCGGCGGTGAGTCACACACCACGAACCAGCGCATGGAACTCACCGCCGTCATCGAGGCGTTGCGACACCATGCGGGAATCAGCGAGCCGATCGAGATTCGCTCCGACTCGACGTACGTCGTGAATTGCTTCCGCGACAACTGGTGGGTCGGTTGGCAGAAGCGGGGATGGAAGAACTCCCAGCGTCAGCCGGTGGCCAATCGCGACCTGTGGGAACCCCTCATCGAGATGGTGAATTCTCGGGGCAACGTGACCTTCACGTGGGTCAAGGCACACAACGGCGAGGTGATGAACGAACTCGTGGATTCCTTGGCCGTCGCCGAGTCCCTCGGCTTTGCCTGAGCGGGCATCGCCCCGTAGCCTCGTCCACATGGATCTCAACGGAGCAAGTGCAATCGTCACGGGTGGAGCATCGGGAATCGGCGAGGCGTGTGTGCGTCTCCTCGCCAAGCGTGGTGCCAAGGTCGTCATCGCCGACATTCAAGAAGACAAGGGTCAGGCCCTCGCCAAGGAAGTCGGTGGCGCGTTCTGCAAGGTGGACGTCACCAACACCCAAGACATCATCAACGCGGCCGAGATGGCCAAGTCGATGGGCCCGGTGCGTGCACTCGTCAACTCCGCCGGCATCGGCTGGGCACAGCGCACGGTCGGCAAGGACGGCACCTATGACTCCGCCGCCAACATCGACGCATTCAAGAAGGTGATCGCGATCAACCTCGTCGGCACCTTCGACTGCATCCGCATCGTCGGCACCGCGATCAGCCTCAGCGAACCGCTCGCCAACGGCGAACGCGGCGCGATCGTCAACCTCGCCTCCGTCGCGGCCTTCGACGGCCAGATCGGTCAGGCCTCGTACTCGGCGTCCAAGGGTGGAGTCGTCGGCATGACGCTCCCGATCGCACGTGACCTCGCCGCCGTCGGCATCCGCGTGAACACCGTCGCACCAGGACTCATCGACACCCCGATCTATGGCCAGGGTGAGGCGAGCGAGCAGTTCAAGCAGAACCTGCAAAAGGGTGTGTTGTTCCCGCAGCGCCTCGGCTATCCAGAGGAACTCGCCTCGATGGTCGTGGAGTGCGTGACGAACAGCTACATGAATGCCGAGACCATCCGCGTGGATGGTGGCATTCGCATGCAGCCCAAGTGAGTCGAGCGCGAGGAGCGCAATGACACACGTCCTGCATCAACACCCGTTCACTCCATACGACCGAGAGCCGTCGACCGACGTCTCGGGATTCACGGCGTTGCCGATGATGGAGGAGATGTTGCCCGTCGAGATGACCGATGAGTTCCGCCATCGCCTCGGTGTGAAGCCGCTCGATCTCGCCAACTGGCTGCCTCGCGACGCGGAGACCGAACCGACGATTGCGATGAAGCGCGAGTTGCTCGCCACCCGTCGCGACGAAGTCGTCGCGCTCCACCCGGGAGGCGAAGCCGCCGCAGAGGAAGCCGCACGACTGGTCGCCGAACATCACGGCGTCACGCTCACGAGCCACGGCATCGACGCGCTCGTCGAGGCGAGCCTGCTCGTGGCCGACGATCTCACCGTGCTCGCACCCGTCGGGGACAAGATGCTCTTCGTCGCCGGAGTCGTGTGTTCACCGAGTCGGTGGAAGCTCGCATCCAAGATGGGCATGGACATGTTGTCCACGCA
>CAYFJS010000063.1:0-4982 GCA_964343495.1 uncultured Acidimicrobium sp.
CAGGTGGCACGCGCACTGGAGTGGGGCCTCGACGTCACGCACCTCGCCCCGCACCTCACCTCGATCACCTTGCGCCCACAATTCTTCGACGTATATCTCGAACTCGCCGTCGAGTTCCGACTTCCGATTCGCCTGCCGAGCACGATCACCGAGGCACAGGCCGGTTTCCCGTTCCGCACACTCGCGGCCGACGAGGGCATCGTGTTCCCCGACCACTTCGACCACGACTGGCGCGGAGGTTCCCGCACACGCGTCTACCGCGCCTTCGAGAACCTCCAGCCGGGTGTCACCGAAATCCACGTGCAACCGTGCACGGACACACCCGAGATCCGCGCGCTTGGAGAGACTTCAAGCGGCTGGATCGATGACTACGACCTCGTCGTCAACGACGCAAAACTGCGCGACCTGATCAAGACCAGTGGCGCGAAGTTGATCGGTTACCGCGACCTCCGCGAGGCGATGCGGGCGTAGTAGTACGCCGAAGGTTCCCTCTTCATAGAGCCAAAGGCTCATACCATCAATGCCGTGAAACGTCGCGCGCTCCTTTCGCTTCTCGTCGCCTTCTTCGTCGGCTCGCTCGACGTGCCAGTTGATGCGGCGAAGAATCCAGTCCCGGGAGCAACGTGCTCGCCAGCCGGCTCGTCGCGAACTGTCAAAGGCGTGAAGTACACATGCGTCAAGAAGGGCAAGAAATCGACGTGGACCGCATCGACTTCAGCACCCACCGAAACCACGACGACCACGACCATTCCTGCCGACTCCCTCAATTACAAGGGGAAGATGATCTACGGCATCAAGGATGCCCAGCTCACGCGCAAAGCTGATTCGGGCAACTACTACGAGACCGACTCGCGTCAGACGACCGCTTTTTCTGCCATTCGCCAAAGGGCCTATGCCGAACTGAATCCAAGTTCACTGTCCACATCGCACCCAAACATCGAATTCGTCTACGACATCAGGCCGTCTTTCCCGGTGTCATTGATCGATTTCACCAAACGCGAACTCGATATGGCCGCCGCGTTGTGGAACAACGTTTTTGAATCGAAAATCCAGGTGAATGTTGCACTCTTGACCGAGCAAGATCGCCAGTACATCAAGGGCGACAATTGGTATGAAAACAATCTCCCCCAGATCTTCTCTCGATTCGACGGGAGGAATGAGCGACCATTCATCAGTGGAGGTGGCGGCTATTGGCAGCGGAGTGGGCCGTGGAGCGGCAACATCTTTCTTGCAACGGCGTCTTATCTCGACCTCACGTACGTTGGTTACGAATGGCCACAAGTAGCTCGACATGAGTTCTTCCACGTCGTCCAGGACTATTCCATCTACAAGTACGGTCGGGCTCGTCCGAGTTCTCAGTCCGAAGATGCCTTGCTTTCGCCGCTTCACTTTCGCGAAGGTGGAGCCAACGGGGTGAGCTATCTCACTTCATTCAGGTCACGTGGTTGGAGTTCTGATGCGATGAATTGGTTGGTGTGGGCCCGTAGCGACCAGAACAAGTCGTGGATGACGGTGTCAAACGTTGAAGACGCGGTCCGAATGATGACCGCAACCGAACAACGTCAGCCAAATGAGGCTTTCGAAATGTCCTACGCGATCGGTGCGGTGATGTACGAGTGGGTCATCGGCACGTACGGACTTGACGGGTTTACGAAAATGCTCAACCAATTTGCAACGGCTGCAAACTTCGACCAAGTTCTTGAGCGGTCTCTTGGGCTGACTCGCTCGGAGTTCTATTCCAAGGTCGCGCCATACGTGTACGAGACGTTCAAAGCCGCGAACGGCTAGTCAGCGCGCGGCGCGAATGCCGCGGAACATGTCGTCTTCAAATTCTGTCTCACCGAGCGGTGGCGTCGGAACGAGTGACTTGGCGAGGATGAAATCGTCATAGGGATACGTCTCGGCGAGTTCATCGTCTGAGAGTCCGAACCAGAACGGCTCATTCTCATCGATCTGCGTGCGATGCGCGCGGAGTGCACCGGAACGTGCCCAGATGTAGTCACCGATCGGGATGCGCGTCGTGATGCGGTGGTCGACGTCGGGTCGCGAGAACCAGCCTTCGTCGAAGGGTGACTCGCCGCGCAGACGCAACAGTGCTTCGTGAATCGCGGTAATCCGCGCTCGCGACCAGGCCGAGTAATACATCTTGAGTGGTTGCCACGGTTCGCCGAACTCGGGATACCACTCGTCATCGGCTGCGCGGTCGAAGGCGCGCACGCTGATCTCGTGCACCTTCACGTGATCTGGGTGCGGGTAGCCACTGTGGTCGTCGTTGTAGGTGACGAGCACGTGTGGTCGTTCCTCGCGGATCAACTTCACCAATCGACCGACGGACTCGTCCATGTCGGCTTGGTGGAAACACTCGGGATGATCGTTCGCGGGTGAGTCCTTCATCCCGGAGTCGCGATATCCGAGCATCTCCACGCGGGTGAAGCCGATCACCTTCGCTGACGCGTCGAGCTCGAGTGGTCGTAGTTCGGCGAGGAGCCGCTTCTCGGCGTCGCCGGTGACTCCGTGGAACGGTTGGCCCTCTTCGCGCAGCGTCGGGTTGGAGACGTCGCCTTCTTCCCCACCCGTGCAACACACGAGGACGGTGCGCACGCCTTCGCGACCGTACTTGGCCATCGTGGGTGCACCCTTGGACGCCTCGTCGTCGGGATGTGCGTGCACGGTCATCACGCACAGTTGGTCGTCGCGGCGCAACACGACGAGCAGACTAGTGGTGATGACCTATTCTTCGAAGGTGCTCCGTCGACTCGCCGCGTGTGTGCTCGCAACGATTGCGATCTCGGCGTGTTCGCGTGACGGTCGCGAGATGAAGCCTCCTGGCGCGGACCAGACCCAGACGGTCGCGGCCGAAACCACGGTGGCCACGACCGCCCCTGCGGCATTCGGCATCGTCGCGCCATGGGCCGACGGCGGCACTGCGGACGTGACCTACACGTGCCAAGGAGATGGCGTGTCGCCGGAGTTGACCTTCGTCAACGTGGCGAGCGACATCGTCACGCTCGCGGTCACGATCGTCGAGGAGTCGACCAAGAGCGTCCAGTGGGCGATGGCCAACATCGACGTCGCCAACCCGACCATCCCGCTCGGCTCCCCGGTCCCGGGTGCGATCCAGGCGGTGAACGCCAACGGCACGGTCGGCTACTTCGCGCCGTGCCCGCCCGCGGGAACTTCGAGTACGTATCGCCTGACCGGGTACGCCATTCCGCAACAGATCGAGCTGCCCGATGGCGTCGATTCGGCGACGCTGATCCAGGCACTTGAAGCGGCTGCCCTCGACGTCACCTCGGGCACGTTCGTCGTCGTTTCTCCATAGTCGGCCTGCCAGTTGGCGCAAGGGCCACCTGCCAAGATGGAGTCATTGACCGTTCAGTTGCTTCCCTCCCCATCGGGGTGTTCGAGACCGACCTGAACGGTCGCCTGACGGCGGCCAACGACGCCTTCCGGCAACTCGCCCTCGGTGGCGCGGCACTCACTCCCGGTGCGGCGCCGTGGGTGAATGCCAAGCCGTCCGACCGCGCGATTGCCGAGGAGTCGTGGCAGCGCTCCCGTGAGACGAACACGACGTTCAGCCACGAGTTCCAACTCACGGGCAATGACGGCTCGACGATCTGGGTGCACGTGGCAACCCAACCGATCATCGAACGAGGCGAGGTCATCGGATTCATGGGCACCGCATCCGACGTCACCGAGTCGGTCGCCAAGCGCGTCCTCAGCGAGCGCCTCGTCGGCATCTTGGACTCTTCGCAGGACGCGGTGATCGTCTTCGACTCGGTCGGCCACCTGCAGTTCTGCAACGACGGTGCACGCATGCTGATCGGAATCAGCGACACCACCTCGCACGCCGACGCCGCGGCCGAACTGTTCATCCAGGCGATCCGTGACCAGGTTCCGCGCGAGGTCGTCACGACGCCGACCTCGAATCGATGGGAGGGCGAGCTCGCCTTCCGCAGTCCAGACGGCATCATGCGCACGATGTCGATCGTGTTGCAGATCGTGCGCGCGGCAGACGGCGGAGTCTCGCACTACTCGGCGATCGCCCGCGACGTGACCGAGGCCAAGCAACTGCAGGACGAACTCAGCCGACAGGCCACCCACGACGCGCTCACCGGACTCCCGAACCGCGTGCTTCTCGTGCGCAAGTTGAGCGAAGCGCTCGAGCGGTGCGTGACCACGAAGCGCGGCGTGGCGATCCTGTTCATCGACCTCGACAAGTTGAAGCACGTGAACGACTCCGTCGGCCACAGCGTCGGTGACCAATTGATCACCACGATCGCCAAGCGCATCGCTTCTGCCACACGGCCGACCGACCTCGTCGCGCGCATCAGCGGTGATGAGTTCGTCGTGTTGTGCGACGGACTGAGCGACGAACACGTGGCGATGGACGTCGCCGAACGCGTGCGCCAAGCGGTGACCGGCCAAGTCATCCTGCAGGGCATGGAGATCGTCACCTCCGCCAGCATCGGGATCGCCCTGTCGACTCCCGCGCTGCTCGCCGACGAGGCACCGGCCGACGCGGCGGTCACGCTGTTGCGCAACGCCGACACTGCGATGTATCGCGCCAAGAGCAGGGGCCGTGGGCGTTGCGAGTTGTTCACCGAGGACATGCGCCGCGACGCCCGCGAGCGCGTCGCGCTCACGGCGGAACTCGAGCGTGCGCTCGCGGCCGGTCAGTTGTCGATCGTGCACCAACCGGTGGTGTCCTCGCACACGTCCCGCGTCGTCGGAACCGAGGCTCTGCTGCGATGGAACCATCCGCTGCGCGGCATGCTCACTCCACCGAGTTTCCTCGAACTCGCGGAGGACTCGGGTTCGATCGGTCCGATCGGCGACTGGGTCGTGCGCAGCGCGTGCCGCGATGCGCAGGGTTGGCTCACTGCGGGTCACTTCGATCGGTCGTTCCGCGTGCATGTGAACGTCTCGGCCCGCCAACTCGGGGATGCCCAGTTCGTCGACCGCACGCTCGCGAGCGTGCG
>CAYFJS010000064.1:0-4962 GCA_964343495.1 uncultured Acidimicrobium sp.
TGCACCTCCACGGCTTGCCGATCGGGGTCGTGTCGAACGCGAGCGGTCAGGTCGAAGCCACGCTCGCGTCGCAATGCGTGTGCCAGGTCGGCGCGGGCGCGGGCGTCCCGGTGCTCATCGTCACCGACTCGCACACCGTGGGCGTGGCCAAACCGCATCCGGGTGTGTTCGCAAACGCCATCGCACTACTGAATAGCCGAGGCATCGCCACCGAACGCATCGCCTACGTCGGTGACTCGTATGTGAACGACGTCGGGGGAGCACGCAATGCCGGTCTGCACCCGCTCCTCCTCGATCCGTACGACGACCACGCGGAATTCGATTGTGAGCGGATCACGTCGGTCCACGACGTGATCGCCTTCGTTTAGCGCGCCTTCGATTCCTCGCACAGACGGCGGGCGATCACCTTCAAGCACAGCGTTTCGTCTGCGCCTTCGAAGATCGACAACACGCGGGCATCGACGAACAGTCGCGACACCGGGTACTCCTCGGCATAGCCGTAGCCACCGTGGATCTGCATCGCCTCGCGGGTGACCCACTCCGCGGCCTTGCACACGTAGGCCTTGACCATGCTCGCTTCCATCGCGCCTTCGCCCTTGCCCATCATCTTGGCGACGGCGTAACTGAACTGCCGCGATGCCTGCGTGATGATCGCCATGCGACCGAGCTTCAGCTTCGTGAGTTGATACTCGGAGATCTGGTTCCCGAACACCGTGCGGTTGGTTGCGTAGTCGAGTGCCGCCTCGTACGCCGCCTGCATCACGCCGACTGCACGCGCAGCCGTTTGCAGGCGACCGTTCTCGAAGCCTTCCATTTGGTAGTAGAAGCCCTTGCCGAGGCCGTCGTCCTCGCCGATCAGGTTGGCATGGGGAACCCACCAGTTCTCGAGCGCGATTTCGTAGCTGTGCATGCCGCGATAGCCGATCGTGTCGATCGGGCGACCCTCCATCTTCCCGCCGCCTGGTTGGGTGAACATGAAACCGTGAGCCTCACCGATCGGCTTGGGGACGATGAAGATGCTGAGTCCCTTGTGCAGTTTGCTGCGGTCTGGGTCGGTGCGGGCGAGCAGCATGAGCACGTTCGCGCGTGCACCGAACGTGCACCACGTCTTCACGCCGTTGATGACCCAGCCGTCGTTGCCGTTGGCGTCCGGCGTGCGCACTGCAGTCGTCTTCAAGTTGGCGACGTCGCTGCCGTAGTCAGGTTCGGTCACCGCGACGGCTGCCATCACCTCGGTGGTCGCGAGTTTCGGCAACCATTCCTTCTTCTGGGCCTCGGTGCCGCCCTTGACGAGTGCGCGAGTCAAGATCTCGGGACGCGTGATGAGCGAGCCACCGATGCCGAGCGATGCGCGGGAGAGTTCCTCGGTGGCGATGCAGCTCGCCATGTACTCACCGTCGCCACCTTCGCTGAAGCCGCCGTACTCGCTCGGCACCGAGAGTCCGAACGCGCCGAGCTCGGCGAGGCCAGAAATAATCTCTTCGGGGACGTCCTCGTTGTGTCGATGGACGTGTTCGGCGCGCGGTGCAATCACCTTCGTCGCAAATCCACGGAACGTGTCCTGCACCATCTCGAACTCGTCGTCAAGGTGTCGCGGTCCGGCCGTGGCCGAGAGCGAGGCGACGAAGTCGGGATCGCGGTAGGTCGCGACGAAGTCCATCGTTGCAGCGAACGGCTGCGCATCGACACCCCACAGCGATTCGCGCCCGAGAATTCGCGAGGCAACCTCGTGCACCATGTCGGCGACGAATGCGCACGTGATGAGTCCCTCCGTCTCTCCCTTCGCGCCGTAGTCGATGAGCGAGGATGCGGTTTCGACGGCCGCGGCACTGTGCGCGATGTCGTAGGCCAGTTGCTGCTGGACATCGGGTCCTCCGCTCGCGACGAGTGTCGCGATGCCCTTGCGCACGATTCCGCGCGCGACGTCGACCACTTCTGCGGCGCGTGTGATGTCGGAGGCGATCTTGTGGTGCGTGCTGGCCATGGGACAACGCTACCGATGGGTATTTCCATTGGCCTAACCGTGCGGGAGTCACTCGCCTACGATTTGGGTAGTGGTTTCGCTCAGCGGGCTTCGCTCGACCCTCAAGACCCTGAAGTGGGTGCTGTTCGCAGCGATCGTCTACTTCTTCGTCCTGCCGCTCGTCCCCGGATTCCGCAATGCGGTCGCCGAGCTCAGTCACGTCACACCATCGCTGTTGTTCCTCGGTCTCGCACTCGAGATGGCGGCGCTGTTCGCCTACTCGTTGCTCACCCAGGCGGTCCTCGGAACCCACCACCAGACGCCATCCGTGTGGCGACTGTTCCGCATCCAGATGAGCACCAAGGCGGTCGGCAACATCCTCCCAGGAGGGAGCGCGGCGAGCAGCGCACTCGGGTATCGCCTGCTCACCCTGTCGGGCGTGAGCGGGCCGGACGCTGGCTTCGCACTCGCCACCGCCGGTCTGGGCTCGGCAGTCGTTCTGAACTTGATCCTGTGGGTCGGGCTCATCGCTTCCATCCCGGGTCGCGGGGTGAATGCCGCGTACGGGACGGCAGCGCTCGTCGGGGTGATCGTGATGGTGATCGCGGCCGCACTCATCTTCGGTCTCATCGATGGTCAGGGTCGCGCGGAACGAGCGCTGCGATGGTGCGCGCGCACGTTGCGCTTCGACGAGGATCGCGCGGCGGACGTGCTGCGCCACATGGGGAATCGTCTGCAGGGTCTCGCCTCGGAGCCTGGGCTGTTGTGGCGGGTGTTGATGTGGGCTGCGGTCAATTGGTTGCTCGACGCGGCGGCACTGTGGGTGTTCCTACGAGCGTTCGGTGCATCGGTGGAACTCGACGCGTTGATCGTGGCGTTCGGTCTCGCCAACATCATGTCCGTGGTGCCGCTCACTCCGGGTGGTCTCGGAATCGTCGAGGGCATCTACATTCCGACGCTGATCGGATTCGGACTCACGCGCAACACCGCGACGGTCGGTGTGTTGTCATATCGAATAGCTCAATACTGGGTTCCGATCCTCGTCGGCGGGGCGCTCTACCTCACGTTGCGCGTCGGTCCGTTCGCGATCGAGCGGCGCCAGAACCTGAAGCCCATCCGTCGTATCGCCGCCGATGCCGTCGCACACCCGTCGAGCCGCATCGAATGGATCGAGCACTACGCGCCTCGCGACCGCACGGGGCAGTTCCCGATGCCCGACTTCAGGGGGATTGGCGACGATGACGACCTCGATGGGTAGCGTGAAGTGACATGACCACCCACGAGCGCCCCTTCGGTCGTTGCCTCGAGGACTTCGTCGTTGGCGACGTGTTTCGCCACTGGCCCGGCAAGACGATCACCGAGGCCGACGATCACTTGTTCTGCATGATCACCATGAACCACCACCCGTTGCACACGAACGACTGGTTCGCAGCGCAGAGCGTGCAGGGTCGCAACGTCGTCGTCGGCAACCTCGTCTACTCACTCGTCCTCGGCATGAGCGTGCCGGACGTGAGTGGGGCAGCGATCGCCAATCTCGAGGTGGAGACCCTCCAGCACAAATTCCCGACGTTCCATGGAGACACGATCCATGCCGAGACCAGGGTGCTCGAGGTTCAGGAATCGAAGTCGAAGAACGATCGAGGTGTGGTCACCGTCGAGACGAAGGGCTTCAATCAGGACGGCAAGGAAGTGTGTTACTTCCGTCGTCGCGTGATGGTGTGGAAGCGGTCAGCGCTACCCGAGCGCAAGCGCCCGTACGACGGTCAAGACGTCTGGGGTCACTAGCCGGACTCGTCGACCCCCTCCTCGCATGGGGTCTACCGCAACTTCGTGAACTGCCGTGGCGATCGACTCGCGATCGGTGGCACATCCTCGTGAGCGAGGTGATGTCGCAACAAACCCAGGTCGATCGAGTGGTGCCAAAGTTCCAGGCCTTCATCGAGGCCTATCCGACGCCGCTCGACTGTTCGAGGGCTCCGCTCGGAGAGCTGCTCACGCTGTGGAGTGGCCTCGGCTATCCACGCCGCTGTCGCAACCTGCACGAAGCGAGCAAGGCGATCGTGGAGCGTCACGGTGGCGAAGTGCCGAGTTCACTCGACGAGCTCCTCGCATTGCCCGGAGTCGGCGACTACACGGCGCGGGCGGTGCTCATCTTTGCCGATCATCGGGAGATCGGTGTCGTCGACACCAACGTCGCTCGAGTGGTCGCCCGGATCGAGAATCGGGTACTTGCAAAGAAGGAGTTGCAGGCGATCGTCGATGACGCGGTGCCATCCGGGCTTTCGTGGGAGTGGAACCAGGTGCTGATGGATTTCGGTGCAACGGTGTGCGTCGCACGCTCCCCACGCTGTGGGGGCTGTCCAGTGTCGGCATCGTGTGGCTGGGCGGGTTCGCACGGTGAAGATCCCGCACCGCGGACCGCAGGAACGTCGCGTCCGCAGGGTCGCTTCGAAGGGTCGGATCGACAGGCCCGTGGCAAGTTGTTGCGGGAACTCACGAGTCGAGGAGTGCGCCGATCGCAGGCTGCACTCGTCATGGGTGACATTCCACTCGACCGCGCGAACAGGCTCGTCGATCAACTCACGATCGAAGGATTGATCGTCGAACGGGACGGCTTCCTCAGCCTGCCGTGACCCACTCGCAGATCAACCGATTCACTTTTTCAGGCTGTTCGAGTTGGAGGAAGTGACCGGCACCTTCGACGACGACGACTCGTGCGTTGTCGGGCTTGCGCCCCGCCGCGTCGTGGGCGAGTTCGACCCCGATGCAGCCGTCGGTCTCGCCGTGGAGGTAGAGCACCGGCTGCGTCGGCGTTTCGGTCTGGATCGCCGTCTGTGCATCGGCGAGTGCGGGGTCGCGAAAGCCCTGTCCGAGCGTTGCGCGGTAGTACCCGAGAGCAGCGGCGAGGTGTGCCGGATCGGCGAGCGATTCCTTCACACGGCGAGCGTCGTCGGTGCCGTCGTAACCGGGCGACCACTGCGACCACAGGCGGTCGATGA
>CAYFJS010000065.1:0-4906 GCA_964343495.1 uncultured Acidimicrobium sp.
CCCGAAGTGAAGGGGCTGTACGTCGCAGCGGGCTTCAACTCGATCGGCATCCAGTCGAGTGGTGGTGCGGGCAAGGTGCTCGCCGACTGGATCGTCGACGGCAGACCACCGATGGACCTGTGGGACGTCGACGTGCGTCGCGTGATGCCGTTCCAGCGCAATCGTTCCTATCTGCACGACCGCACCGTGGAGTCCCTCGGTCTGTTGTATGCGATGCACTGGCCGTTCCGTCAGCCAGAGACCGCACGTGGCGTGCGACGCTCGCCGTTCCACGATCGGCTCGCAGCCAAGGGTGCATGCTTCGGCGAAGTCGCCGGTTGGGAGCGCACCAACTGGTTCGCACCCGAAGGCAAGAAGGCCGAGTACGAGTACACCTACGGTCGCCAGAACTGGTTCGAGTACTCCGCCGCAGAGCATCGGGCCACCCGCGAGGGCGTGACGATGTTCGATCAGTCGTCGTTCGGCAAGTTCATGCTCGAAGGCCCAGATGCCGAGCGCATCATCAACCAGGTGTCGGCCAACGACATGTCGGTTGCCAACGGCAAGATCGTCTACACGCAATGGCTGAACGAGCGAGGCGGCATCGAAGCCGACCTCACCGTGCTCAGGGTCGCAAACGACAAGTACCTCGTCGTCACCGCAGCGGCCACCCAAGTGCGCGACTACATGTGGCTGAAGGATCACATCGGCGCGGACGATCGCGCCGTGTTGACCGACGTGTCATCGGCACACGCCGTGCTGTCGATCATGGGTCCGAAGTCGCGCGACTTGCTGCAGTCGCTCACCTGGAACGACTTGTCCAACGAAGCGTTCCCGTTCGGCACGTCGCAGACGATCGATCTCGGGTATGCACGAGTCCGTGCCAACCGCATCACCTTCGTCGGTGAACTCGGCTGGGAGCTGTACATCCCGACGGAATTCGCGACCGGCGTCTTCGACGTCATCGTCGAGGCCGGCAAGCAGTTCGGGCTCAAGCACGCGGGGTATCACGCCCTCAACTCATTGCGCATGGAGAAGGGTTATCGCCACTGGGGTCACGACGTGTCGCCAGACGACACGCCGATCGAAGCCGGCCTCGGCTTCGTCGTCGCCTTCGACAAGCCGGGCGGATTCATCGGCCGCGACGCACTCCTCGAACAGAAGAAGAATGGTGTCACGAAGCGCCTCGTGCAGTTCGCGCTGACTGACTCGAGCAAGTTGCTCTATCACAACGAGCCGATCTACCGGAACGGCGAGATCGTCGGTCACATCACCTCTGGGATGTATGGACACGCGATCGACAAGTCGATCGGGATGGGGTACGTGGAGAACCACCACGGTCTCGTGGACAAGGCGTTCGTGGACGCCGGAACCTATGAAATCGAGGTGGCGGGCGAGCGGGTCGGAGCAACGGCCCAACTCCAGCCGTTCTATGACCCGAAATCCGAGCGCGTCAAGGCATAGACCCGACTTCGCTCCTACAGTTACAGCCGGTAGCAACCATTCCCGAGGGGGACAGATGAGCACAGAACAGCAGAACGCACGCCGCGGAGGTCGCGCCGCTCGCAATGCCTTGCGCGCAGCACCCCTGGCGGAGGACTTGAAGCCCGTTCGTCCGGGCATGCCGAGCGGTCGCTACAAGGTGCTCACCGATGCCGAGGTGCTGAAGATCCACGAGGCGGCGCTGAACGTGCTCGAAAACATCGGTCTCGCCGACCCGATCCAGTCCACCCTCGACTATCTCCTCCCGAAGGGCTGCAAGCTCGACGCAAACGGCCGCCTGCTGTTCCCGCGTTCGCTGATCGAAGACACGATCGCGATGGCGGGTCGCAACTTCCCGTTGTACGCACAAGACCCGAAGTACGACATGGAGCCGTGGGGCACCAACACCTACTTCGGCACTGCAGGTGCGGCCGTGTACATCGCCGATCCAGAGACCGGTGACTATCGCGAATCGACCGCACAAGATGCCTACGACATCGCGCGTCTCGTCGACCGCATGGAACACCTGCACTTCTACCAACGTGCTGTCGTCCCGCGCGACATTCCTGAGGCCGCAGCGATGGACATCAACACGTGCTACTTGAGCGTGAGCGGCACCACCAAGCACGTCGGCACGTCGTGGGTGCATCCCGACCATCTCATCGAGTCGCTCAAGATGTTGCACGAGATCGCCGGTGGCGAGGACAAGTGGCGCGCGCGACCATTCGTCAGTCAGTCGAACTGCTTCGTCGTTCCGCCGCTCAAGTTCGCCAGTGATGCGTGCAAGTGCCTCGAAGTTGCGGTGCTCGCCGGAATGCCTGTGCTGTTGCTCTCGGCCGGTCAGGCGGGTGCGACCGCACCAGCGGCGATCGCGGGTGCGCTCGTCCAGCAGGTCGCCGAATGCCTCGCGGGTCTCGCCTACGTGAACGCGATCATCCCCGGTGCACCAGCGATCTTCGGTCTGTGGTGCTTCGTCTCCGACCTGCGCTCCGGTGCAATGTCGGGTGGCAGCCCCGAGCAGGTGTTGCTCTCGGCCGCGAGCGCACAGATGGCGCACTTCTACAACCTGACCGGCGGAACCTCGTCGGGCATCAGCGACGCCAAGTTCCCCGATGCCCAGTCGGGTTCGGAGAAGGGCATCAACCATGCGCTCGTCGGCAACGCCGGCATGAACCTCATCTACGAGGCGGCCGGCATGCACGGCAGCTTGCTCGGCTACTCACTCGAAGGAGTCGTGCTCGACAACGACACCATTGGTTCGGTGCAGCGCACGATCCGTGGCATCCAAGTCACCGATGAGTCGCTCTCGATTGAGACGATGCGCGCTCAATGCATCGATGGCCCCGGCCACTACCTCGGCGCCGAACAGACGTTGCGCATCATGCAGAGCGAGTATCTCTATCCGGCCGTCGGCGACCGCTTGAGCTCGAAGGAGTGGAAGGAAGTCGGCAGCCCGAAGATCAACGACGTTGCTCGCAAGAAGGTGAAGGAGATCCTCGACAACCACTATCCGGATCACATCCCGGAGAGCGTGGACGCCAACATTCGTACGTACCTCGACATTCGTCTCGCCCGCGAGAAGATGGTGCATCCGAACAAGATGGTGAGCGCATAAGGTCGTCACATGTCTCGCGTCCAACTTGCTCTCAACGTCTCGAACCTCGACTCTGCGATCGAGTTCTACTCGAAGCTGTTCGGCGTCGGCCCGGCAAAGGTGCGCGAGGGATACGCGAACTTCGCGATCGCTGAGCCACCACTCAAGTTGGTGTTGATCGAAGGCGATGGTGCCCCAGGCACGATGAATCACCTCGGCGTCGAAGTCGAATCGACCGATGACGTCACGCGCGCCACACAGCGCCTCGCAAGCGAAGGACTCGAGACCGCGGTGGAAGAGCAGACCACCTGTTGCTACGCGGTGCAGGACAAGGTGTGGGTGAATGGCCCCGATGGCGAACCGTGGGAGGTCTACACGGTGTTGTCGGACGCCAAGGTGATGAAGCTGATCCCCGTCGCAGACGGCGGATCGGTGTGCTGTCAGTAGCCTGACAGACGTTCCCGAGGAGGGTGTCGTCGATGGCAAACGCGTGGTTCGAAACGGTCGCTGAGGCCCAGCGCCGCGCGCAACGCCGACTGCCAGCGTCCGTGTATGGCGCCCTGATCGCGGGCAGTGAAAAAGGCTTGTCGATGCGCGACAACCTGGACTCGTTCGATCAACTCGGGTTTGCCCCTCACGTCGCGGGCAACAAGGCCAACCGCGGCATGGACACCACCGTGATGGGGCAGAACCTGTCGATGCCCGTCATCATTTCTCCGACCGGCGTGCAGGCGGTTCACCCACAGGGCGAACTCGCAGTCGCACGCGCGGCAGCGAATCGCGGAATTCCGATGGGGCTGAGTTCCTTTGCGAGCAAGTCCGTCGAAGAAGTCGCCCAAGCGAATCAGTCGACGTTCTTCCAGATCTATTGGTCCGGCGATCGCGACACGCTCGCGCAACGCGTTGAGCGCGCACGAAACGCCGGCGCGAAGGGCATCATCGTCACCCTCGACTGGTCGTTCTCCAACGGTCGCGACTGGGGTTCGCCGTGGATCCCTGAGAAGATCGATCTCAAGGCCGCGTTCAAGCTCGCGCCGGAAGTGTTGGCGCGTCCGGCATGGTTGTGGTCGTTCGTCAAGACCGGTCGTTTGCCAGACCTCACCGCACCGAACATGGCCAAGCCTGGTGAGAAGGCTCCGACGTTTTTCGGCGCGTACTACGAGTGGATGCAGACGCCACTGCCATCGTGGGAGGACATCGCCTGGTTGCGCAGCCAGTGGGACGGTCCATTCATGGTCAAGGGCGTGAGCCGCATCGATGATGCCAAGCGAGTCGTCGACCTCGGGGCCACTGCACTGTCAGTGTCGAACCACGGTGGCAACAACTTGGACGGAACTCCTGCGCCGATCCGCGCCTTGCCCGCAGTCGTTGACGCAGTCGGCTCGCAGATCGAAGTCGTGCTCGACGGCGGCGTGCGTCGCGGGAGCGATGTGGTGAAGGCGCTTGCACTCGGTGCGCGAGCGGTGATGATCGGCCGCGCGTATCTGTGGGGACTCGCGGCAAACGGTCAGGCCGGTGTGGAGAACGTGCTCGACGTGTTGCGCGGCGGCATCGATTCGGCACTGCTCGGTCTCGGCAAGGGGCACGTGAAGGAACTCACGCGCGACGACGTCGTCGCCCCCGACGGCTTTTACCGTCGCCTCGGCGCCTGATGCGCGAGCCGTCGTTTTCCGACGCACCAGCCGATCGACGCCCAGTACTGCGGGCGAACTGGAAGGTGCTGCGCTCCGTGCTTCCACATGCAGAGGTCGGTCGGAAGTACAACATCGACTGCGTCCTCATCGAGGGTGTCGTCGTTGGAGGGCTGAAGGGTTTCGCCAACCACAACTCGTATTTCCCCTACAGCGGTGG
>CAYFJS010000066.1:0-4874 GCA_964343495.1 uncultured Acidimicrobium sp.
GGCTCTATCAGAGGCTCGGATTCGTCGCCCGCGACACCAACGTGTATCGCTACACGCTTTAACGACCGCGGATCAGCCTCGATCGTCCGCTGTCGCTCGCGGATCGGAATGCACAACTCGCATAGTGATCGTTGACGACACCGAGTGACTGCATCGCTGCGTACATCGTGGTCGGGCCGACGAAGCGGAAACCGAGTTTCGACAGTTCCTTCGACAGCGCAGTCGACTCTGGGGTGAAGCTCGGAATGTCGCCGTGACCGCGAGGCGCCGCTCGACGCTTAGAGGGCTGGTACTTCCAGATCACGTCTGAGAGCGTCATCCCCGCATCCCAAACCTTGATCGTTGCCCGAGCGTTTGAGATCGTCGCCTGGATCTTGGCGGTGTTGCGAACGATGCCCGCATTGCGCATCAGTCGCTGGACGTCACGCGTCGTGAATCGGGCCACGACGAGCGGGTCGAAGCCGGCGAAGGCCTCACGGAAGGCCTCGCGCTTCTTGAGGATCGTCAACCACGAGAGTCCCGCCTGGAATCCTTCGAGGCAGAGTTTTTCGTAGAGGCGATTGTCGTCGGTGACCGGACGACCCCACTCATTGTCGTGGTAGGCGATGTAGAGCGGATCGCTCGAGCACCAGCTGCACCTGCGTTTGCGGTCTGGTCCAATGAAGGTCGGTGATGGTTGTGTCATGACCTGATGTGTGCGCGAGGCGGTCAGAAAGTACGCGCCACGTCCCACAAATGATGGATGGGGTCGTGCAGGAAGTACTTGCCGAAGGTCTCGACCGTGAATACGGCCCCGTCGCTGCGACGCCCGGTGCGTTGCCAGTCTGAGCCGGTGACCTGGTCGAAGCGATCCGCGAGCTGGTCGCCCGCGACCACGATTTCGCGGCGCACGATGAGCGGGTCTTGCAGGTCGTAGCGGTCCGCGAGAGCGGTGGCATCCTGGTCCCAATTGGTGAATGTCGGATCGTCCTGGTCGAGCATGAGGGCGAGACGTTCGTCGAAGAGCCTGAGCACGTCACGCACATGACAGCCGTATTCGCTTGGCGACCAGACGTCGGGCCGTGGTCGTGTAGTCGAGCCTGGAAGTCCGAGGACGACCTCCCATTGCGAGGCGAGATCACGAGTCATCATGCCGATGTCGCGCACGGCGATGTGTTGAGCATCGAATGCGCAATCGGGGCAGGGGCGCTCGAGCACCCACGTCCAGTTCTTCGTGTCGGGGACGATATCCACCGTGCTTACGATACGGAGAGCTGGGCGAGTGCGAGCGCCTCGCTCAGGCTGCCCGCTGGTTGCACGGTCAGCCCTGCATGCTTCGACGGCTTTGCCTTCTCGGCACCGCTTGCGGGCACGATCGCACGCGTGAATCCAAGTCGCGCAGCTTCGGCGAGTCTGCGCGAAAGATGCGCCACGTTGCGCAACTCACCACCCAGTCCGACCTCGCCACACACGACGAGATCGCTCGGAGTCGGGGTGTTGGTCGCTGCAGACACGAGTGCGATGCACAGACCAAGATCGCTGCTCGGTTCGGTGAGTTTCACGCCACCAACGACGGATGCATACACCTCGTGTTGGGAAAGTGACAGCCGGGCGCGCCGTTCGAGCACCGCGAGCAGCATGGCGAGCCGGCCGGGATCGAGGCCCTGTGCGCTGCGACGTGGTGGGACTCCACTCGAGACGGGATTCGTGAGTGCCTGCACCTCGACGAGGAGTGGGCGCTGACCCTCGAGGGTCGGCACGACGATCGAACCGGGTGTGCCAGGGCGTCGGTCGGCGAGGAACATCTGGCTCGCATCAGGAACTCCGGCAAGACCGGTTTCCGTCATCTCGAACAGTCCGAGCTCACTCGTCGATCCGAAGCGGTGCTTCACGGCGCGAAGCAATCGGAGCGCGTGATGACGGTCGCCTTCGAAGGAGAGCACGGTGTCGACGACGTGCTCGAGGACGCGTGGGCCGGCGAGTCCACCTTCCTTGGTGACGTGTCCGACGAGGATCACCGGGATGTTTCGACTCTTGGCTTCTTGCACGAGCCGGTACGCGCATCCGCGAACCTGCACGACAGAGCCCGGTGCGGAACCGAGGGTCGGGTCGGCAACCGCCTGGATGCTGTCGATGACGATGAGCGTCGGCGCGACACTGTCGATGGCCGCGACGATGTTGGTGAGTGAAGCCTCCGAGAGCAGCCAGACGTCGTCGCGGAGCGCATTGAGTCGCTCTGCGCGCAGGCGCACCTGCTGGGCGCTTTCCTCTGCGGTGACGTACAGGGATTTCTTCGGCCATGCGGCGAGCAACTGCAAGAGCAGCGTCGACTTGCCGATGCCGGGCTCACCACCGAGCAGGGTCACCGAGCCGGGGACGAGTCCGCCGTCGAGCACGCGATCAAGTTCTCCGATCGTCGTTGGCGTCGGCTTTCCAGTGGCCGAGCTCAGCGTGCTGAGTGGTTGTGGTGTACCCGGCGGGACGAGCGCCATGCCCGCCGCGAGGGTTACTGATTCGGCGGGATCCTCGACGTCTTCGACGAGGGAGTTCCACGCACCACAGGAGTCGCACTTGCCCGCCCACTTGTGGTGTGCCGCGCCGCAATCACTGCAGTTGTAGACGGTGCGCATGCGTGCCATGCGCGACACACTACGCCGTGGGTGTGCTACTTACGCTTGCGCAGCCGTGAGTAGGCGACGAACCCGGAGAAGCCAGCCATCGCCACGAGCCAGCCGATGAACAGCCAGAACAACACGGGAGAGAAGACCCGTGCGACGGTGGCTCCGACGGCAGTGTTCTGTGTCGTCGCAGCGATCTGCTGCGAGCTGCCGTCGAAGGGCACGGTCCACTGAATCAGTCCAGCATCATCGACCCCGGTGGTGGACTCGATCACGCCTGGCATCCGCACTTTAAATGCCATCGACGCCGCTTGACCGATGTCGAGGTTCTGTTCACGCACGGCCGCCTCGTACGGCGCGCCGCCAATGATGTTCAGCAGGTCGCTGTCGGCGAAGGCCTGCAGCCCACCAGTGATCTGTGCCGTTCCAGCGAGCGTCCAGGTGGAGTCCGTTTCCTTGCCGCTGCGGACGAGGGCGAGTTCCTTGAATGGTCCGAACTCGCCGCTCAATTGCGCCATCAGCTGCGTTGCCTCTTCCGGTGTGGTGAAGGAGTGCGATACCCGAACCTGTGCACCACCCGTCTCGAGCGTCTCGATGTCGGAGACCTTCCAGCCCGCTTCCTTTGCGTTCTCGAAGTTGAGGTCGTTGACGAGGTTCGGCGCACTGGCCATCACCTCGGCATCAGCGGTTGCGACGACTGCGAGCACGCCTGAGCCGTCGGGCTCGACGTTGAGGGAAACCACCGAGTCGACACGACACGCGCTGAGCGCGAGACAGCCGAGTGCGATGGTCACGAGCGCCCGCAGGGTAGAGCGACTCGCCATCGAGTGGTCTGGTGTTATTCGGTCGTCGTCGTGCCGTCGCTCGCGCCTGCGAGGTCGACACCAGCCGGGGGCTGGAAACCGGGGACGGAACTGAAGCTGATGCGCTGCTCGCCCGGGCGATCGGGGTCGTCTTCGACGCCGACGAGCACGATCTCACCCGCAGAGAAGTCCTTGTTCAACAACTTCTCCGAGAGCGGATCCTCGACCAGGCGCTGCAGCGCGCGACGCAGTGGTCGTGCACCCAGTTGCGGGTCGTAGCCGCGCTTGGCGAGGAGTTCCTTGGCCGGCTGGGTGAGCTCGAGGCCGAGCCCGAGTCCTTCGAGCTGACCGATGAGGCGCTTGGCCATGAGGTCGACCATCTGGACGACTTCCGGCATGCCGAGTTCGTGGAACACGATGACTTCGTCGATGCGGTTCAGGAACTCCGGGCGGAAGTGGTTCTTCAGCGCCTCGTTCACCTTGTCGCGCATGCGCTGGTACGACATCGCCTCGTCGTTCTTGCCGAAGCCAACGTTTGCCTTGCGCAGGTCCTGCGTGCCGAGGTTCGAGGTCATGATCAGCACCGTGTTGCGGAAGTCGGTGCTGCGACCCTGTGAGTCGGTGAGGCGACCCTCTTCCAAGATCTGGAGCAGCGTGTTGAACACGTCTGGGTGGGCCTTTTCGATCTCGTCGAAGAGCACCACGGAGAACGGCTTGCGGCGCACGGCCTCGGTCAGCTGACCGCCTTCCTCGTAGCCCACGTATCCCGGGGGCGAACCGACGAGGCGGCTCACGGTGTGCTTCTCCATGTATTCGCTCATGTCGAGCGAAATCAGCGCGTCGTCGTCGCCGAACAAGAAGTTGGCGAGCGTCTTGGCGAGTTCGGTCTTACCGACGCCGGTCGGACCCAAGAAGATGAACGAACCGCTCGGGCGCTTCGGGTCCTTGAGGCCGGCGCGCGTGCGACGGATGCTCTGGCTGACCGCCTTGATCGCATCCTCTTGGGCGATGATGCGCTTGTGGAGCTCGTTCTCCATGTTCAACAACTTGGCCGTCTCTTCTTCGGTCAACTTGTAGACGGGGATGCCGGTCCAGATCGAGAGCACCTCGGCGATGGCCTCTTCGTCGACTTCGTCGAACAGGTTGATGCCGGATGCCTTGACCTCGGCCTCCTTGGAGGCGCGCTCGTCGAGGAGTGCACGCTCCTGGTCGCGCAGACGTCCTGCCTCTTCGAAGCGCTGTTCCTCGACGGCCTTCTTCTTGGCCTCTTGGACGGCGTTGATCTTGTTCTCGAGATCCTTCAGGTCTGGCGGGGTGGCCATGCGCTTGATGCGCAGACGACTGCCGGCCTCGTCGATCAGGTCGATCGCCTTGTCGGGCAGGTGACGGTCGGCGATGTAGCGGTCGGCGAGGTTCGCTGCGGCGACGAGTGCCTGATCGGTGATGGTGACGCGGTGGTGAGCCTCGTACTTGT
>CAYFJS010000067.1:0-4769 GCA_964343495.1 uncultured Acidimicrobium sp.
CGGTCGTCGTTTTCGGGTGCGGTCGGATCGGTGCTCGGCCGCAGTGGTGTGGATCAGTCCACGTGGGACGACCTCGAAGAGGCGTTGTTGCGTGCAGACGTCGGCGTGAAGGTGGCGACGGCGCTGCTCGATGAGCTGCGCGGTCGTGTGAAGTCCAAGGAACTCTCGACGCCACACGAGGTGATCGGTGCGTTGCGCTCGACGATGAAGTCGCGACTCGCGGGTGCGTCGCGGGACCTGAACTTCGATTCGTCGCTCGAAGGTCCGAACATCTGGTTGATGGTCGGGGTGAACGGAGCGGGCAAGACGACGAGCCTCGGGAAGATCTCGGCGCAGCAGGTTGCGCTCGGTCGTCGCGTGGTGATGGCCGCGGGTGACACGTTCCGCGCGGCAGCGGGTGAGCAGCTCGCGACGTGGGCCGAGCGTTCGGGTGCGGAGATCGTGCGCGGGGCAGAGGGCGGCGATCCCTCCTCGGTGATCTTCGACGCGGTGCAGAGCGCGGGTGCGCGTGGAGCAGACCTCGTGCTCGCCGACACCGCGGGTCGCCTGCAGAGCAACACGAACCTGATGGAGGAGTTGCGCAAGGTGCGCCGCGTGGCCGAAAAGGGCACCGGTCGCGTGACCGAGGTGCTCCTCGTGATCGATGCGACGACCGGGCAGAACGGTCTCGTGCAGGCGCGCCAGTTCGCCGATGCCACCCAGGTGACGGGCGTCGTGCTCACCAAGCTGGACGGCTCGGCCAAGGGCGGCATCGTGTTCGCGATCGAGACGGAGTTGTCGATCCCGGTCAAGTTGGTCGGTCTCGGCGAGACGATCGGCGATCTCGTCGCCTTCGATCCCGACGAATTCGTCGATGCCCTGTTCGACTGAGCCCGGTTCGAACTCACCGATAGCCTTGCGCGCACCATGTTCGAGTCACTGAGCGACCGCCTCGGCGGGGTCTTCAAGCGCCTGCGCGGCAAGGGCCGCCTGACCGAGGCCGAGGTCGACGAGGTGATGGGCGAGATCCGCACCGCGCTCCTCGAAGCCGACGTGAACGTCGGCGTGGTGCGCAACGTCGTTGGCCGCATCCGCGAGCAGGCGATCGGCTCACAGGTCTCTGCTGCCCTCGATCCGGGTCAACAGATCGTGAAGATCGTCAACGCCGAATTGGTGGCGATGCTCGGCGGCGAGACGCTCAAGATTTCGTACGCCTCGCAGCCGCCGACGGTGGTGTTGATGGCGGGTCTGCAAGGTTCGGGTAAGACGACGAGTGCTGCGAAGTTGGCGTCGTGGTTCCGCAGCCAGGGTCGCAATCCACTCCTCGTCGGAGCCGACCTGCAGCGACCGGCAGCCGTCGAACAGTTGCGCGTGCTCGGTCAGCAATTGAACGTGCCGGTGTTCTCCCAAGCTGGTGATCCGGTCGAGTGCGCGCGTGCGGGTCTCGCCGAGGCGCGCGACAAGGGTCGTGACGTGTTGATCGTCGACACCGCGGGTCGACTCGCGATCGACGCCGAGATGATGCAGCAGGTCGCCGACATCTCCGGTGCGGTCTCGCCGCACTACACGTTCCTCGTCGTCGATGCGATGACGGGTCAGGACGCGGTCACGGTGGCCAAGGCCTTCGACGAGACGCTCGCGATCACCGGCGTGATCCTGTCCAAGTTGGACGGCGATGCGCGCGGTGGTGCTGCGCTGTCGGTGAAGGAAGTGATCGGCAAGCCGATCGCGTTCGCCGCCACCGGCGAGAAGTTGGACGCCTTCGAGCAGTTCCATCCCGACCGCATGGCGAGCCGCATCCTCGGCATGGGGGACGTGCTCACGCTCATCGAGCAGGCCGAGAAGGTGTTCGAAAAGGAGCAGGCCGAGGCGGCTGCGTCCAAGATGCTCGAGGGGCAGTTCACCCTGGACGACTTCCTCGAGCAACTGCAGCAGGTGAAGAAGATGGGACCGCTGTCGGGGATCATGGGCATGATCCCGGGCATGCCCAAGGAAGTGAAGGACGCGCAGATCTCCGACGACCTGGTCAAGGTCACCGAGGCGATCATCCGCTCGATGACCCCAGAGGAGCGGGCCAAGCCAGAGGTCATCAACGGCTCACGGCGTGCGCGCATCGCCAAGGGCTCGGGCACCCAGATCGCGGACGTGAACCGGCTGGTGAAGCAGTTCATGGAGATGCAGAAGATGATGAAGCGCATGGGGGGCATGGGCGGCAAGAAGGGCGGCAGGGGGATGGATTTGGCCGCGGCGTTGGGCTCGCACCTCGGCCCCCGATAGCCTCAAGGCCATGTCAGTCAAGCTTCGCCTCACCCGAGTGGGCAAAACCAAGCAGCCGCACTATCGCATCGTCGCGGCCGATACCCGCAACGCCCGTGACGGCCGTTTCCTCGAAATCGTCGGCAACTACCACCCGCAGTCGGAGCCCTCGGCTCTCACCGTGGACAACGAAAAGGCCATCAAGTGGCTGAAGCAGGGCGCACTGCCGTCCGAGCGCGTGAAGAAGTTGTTGGAGATCTCCGGCGCATGGTCAGAGTTCATGGCCACCAAGTCGTCGAAGTCCTCGAAGTAATCGTCGTCGGTCGACCCCGTGTCTGAAACCGCAAACGTCATCCCTGCCCCCGTCGCCACCGCCGTGCTCACGCACGTCGTGCGCTCGATCGTGGACGACCCGGAGGCCGTGAAGGTCGAGGGTTTCGCAGACGGCGACAAGATCGTGTTGGAAGTACGAGTTGGCGAAGGCGACCTCGGCCGCGTCATTGGTCGTCGCGGACGAACGGCGATGAGCATCCGCACCGTGGTGCGCGCCGCAGCAGAACGCGACGGAGTGGACGTTGATGTCGACTTCGTCGACGACTGACCCGACCCCTCCGCAGGGTTGTCTCCACGTCGGCCGCATCGGCCGACCACACGGCGTGCGTGGCGAGATGTACGTCGATTTCTTCACCCCACATCCGCAGCGAATCGCCGTCGGTGCGCGACTGTGGATTCGCGGAGCCTGGCACGAGATCGCCTCGTGCAAGCCGTCCACCGATCGACACCTCGTCACCCTCGCTGGTATCGACGACCGCAACGTCGTCGAACAGCTCACCAACGCCGACATCTATGGCGAGCCAATCGATGACGCTTCCGTCGTGTGGGTGCACGAGTTGATCGGTGCGCGCGTCGTCGACGTGGCTGGCCACGAGCGCGGCACGTGCGTCGCGGTCATCGACAACCCCGCGCACCCGATCATGGAACTCGACTCGGGTGCGCTCGTGCCGAGTCCGTTCATCGTCTCGCGCGACGCCGGCGTCGTGACGATCGACCCACCCGAAGGACTGTTCGACTTGGAGAACGACTGATGCGCATCGACGTGTTCACGATCTTCCCCTCTCTCGTGGACGGGTTCTGTAGCGAGAGCCTGCTCGGTCGTGCGCGCAAGGAGGGCAAGGTGTCGATCACCTGTCACGACCTGCGCGAGCACACGACCGACGTCCATCACTCGGTCGACGATGCACCCTTCGGTGGTGGCGCGGGCATGGTGATGACCCCGCAGCCGATCTTCGATTCCTTCGAGCGCTCCGGTGCTCCGCGGCCGTTGTTCCTGTTGTCGCCGGGCGGTCGTCGCTTCGACCAGAAGTTCGCCGATCGACTGAGTGAATTGGACGGCTTCAGCCTGTTGTGCGGACGCTACGAGGGTGTCGACCATCGCATCCGCGAACACCTCGTGGACGAGGAGATCTCCGTCGGCGACGTCGTGCTCGCGGGCGGGGAAGTGGCGGCATGCCTCGTCATCGAGGCCGTCACGCGACTCATTCCCGGTGTGATGGGCAATGCGGTGTCACCGGTGACGGAGAGCTTCGGGGCATCGGGTCTGCTCGAAGAACCACAGTTCACTCGACCGGCCGAGTTCCGTGGCTGGGAGGTGCCCGAGGTGTTGCGCTCGGGGGACCACGCCCGCATCGAGCGATTCCGCCTCGCCCAGGCCCTGCACCGAACGATTGCCCGCAGGCCCGACCTGATCGAGGCTCGCGGTGGGCTTTCCAAGGAGGACAAGGCCCTGTTGGAAGAGTTCCCACCCCTCCCGTATCCTTCTACCTTCACCATTTAACGGGTTTTGCCTCGTCGAACCCGCCACGAAGGACTCCTCAGATGAAGACCACCGACATCGTCGACAACCAGAACAAGCGCACCGACCTCCCCGACATCCGCCCGGGAGACGAAGTCAAGGTGCACGTGCGCGTCGTCGAAGGTGGCAAGGAGCGCGTCCAGATCTTCCAGGGCAACGTCGTGGCGATCAGCGGCTCGGGAATCTCCGAGTCCTACACCGTGCGCAAGCTGTCCTATGGCGTCGGTGTCGAGCGCACCTTCCCGTTCCACAGCCCGTCGGTCGCCAAGCTCGAGATGGTCAAGCGCGGCGACATCCGTCGCGCCAAGCTGAACTACCTGCGCGCACGCAAGGGCAAGTCGGCCAAGGTGCGCGAAAAGCGCGAAGACCAGTAAGCCGCGCCGGCGTCTCTTGAACACCGACGACCTCGACAATTTCGAAGCCGAACGCGAGCTGCAACTCGCCCAGGAGTATCAAGACGTCGTCTCGATGTTCCGCTACGCCGTCGAGACCGACCGTCGCTTCTATCTCGCCAACAACGTCGACGTGAAGGTCGTCTCCGAAGGACCGCGACCGATCGTCGAGGTCACGCTCACCGACGCGTGGGTGTGGGACATGTATCGCAAGAGCCGCTTCGTGCCCAAGGTGCGCGTGCTCAGCTTCAAGGACGTCAACGTCGAGGAACTGCCCGGCCTCGACATCT
>CAYFJS010000068.1:0-4729 GCA_964343495.1 uncultured Acidimicrobium sp.
CCACTGGGGTAGTCATACCCCGAGGTTATTGGGCGCTGACCGGCTCCTGAGAATTCTCGCCGCGGAGTTTCGCTGGCTTCTTCTTGGAACGCTCTGGCCGCGTCTGGCGGAGGGGCTTCGGTGCGACGGCACCGGCTTCCGCAACGATGCCGAACAAGGAGGCGATGTGCGGGATCAGAGGGGCGAGCCGCTTCACCGTCGCGAGCAGCGCTTCGCTTGGTTGAGCCGGAATCGATGCTGGCTTCACGCTCGAGCGCACAGGTGAGAAGGCGATGGCTTCGAGCACGGTGACCCAGCGATCCTGCGGGTCCTCAGGGGCGAGCGCCGCAGTTGCCGCCTGAGTGAGTTTCTGGGCGAGGTCGGCAGGGAAGGGCTGACCAGCCTTCGGGGGCTCACTCGACACCTTGAGAGCACGCACGACGCGCTGGACGTCGATCGCCGCAGCGATGTCTGCGAGCCATTGAGTCTGCTCGGACTCCGACTTTGACTTGAGGGCCGCCTTCAACTCGGCGGCAAGGGTGCGAGTCGATTCATCGCGGACGACCATCGGGTCATCGGAACCGACGACGACCGAGCGCAGGTCCCGCAGGTCGAGTGTTTCAAGGTCGGCCTTCGCGGCCTCGGCCTTGTCGAGCCATTCGGCGACACGCAACTTCGGCAGCAAGTCCTGGGCGAGTGCGACGACACCGTCAGCTGGGATGAGCGGCTTGCCGTCCTTCTTCAGTTGGTCGTTCTGTGCCTTCACGGCATCGCGAACGGCCTTCAGGCCACCCGTGAGGGCGCGCTCTGCGACCGCCTGGTGTTCGGCAGGCAAGGCATCGATGATCGCGGCTCGATGGACGCGCTTGGGCTTCAAGCGCTTCGCGGCAGGTCGCTTCGGCAACTCGGGCGGATTGACGAAGTTCCGGCGCTGCGGGCGCTCACCACGTGGCCCATCGGTCTTCGGACCGCGCTTGGGCCCCTTGTCCTTGCGCGGACCCTTCTCGCGACGAGCGAGCTTCTGGGTGACGGGTTCGAAGTCACGACCACTGCCAATGATCTCGAGCGTGTTGACCTTCTGACTCTTTTCGCGTCCGGCGACGACCGACAGAATCTCGATGCCGTCGATGTCCATCTCTGCCTCGACCTTGAAGACGCGACCAACTCGGAGGTCTCCGCCGAGGATGTCCTCGCGCACTACACCCTTGGGCGACTTGGCTCCCGCGGCGCGCCACGTCCACGTGCCGTCGTTGCGATTGCTCGTCAATTCGATATCGAGACGGCGAGACATGGGGCTTTACGGTACTGGCAGAACGACCTGTATCCCACCAGGAACTACGGTGGAGACGTGGCTCTGTATGCCCTTGGCGACCTCGTTCCGCAGATCGACCCGACTGCATTCGTCCATCCCGACGCCGTGGTGATCGGGGATGTGCGAATCGGTGCCAATTCGACGATCTGGCCCGGAGCAGTACTGCGGGGAGACGATGGACACATCGTGATCGGAGCGCGTACGAGCATCCAAGACAACACGGTGGTCCACACCACGCCACAGCAACCGACAGTCGTCGGAGATGACTGCGTGATCGGACACATTGCTCACCTCGAGGCCTGCACCATTCATGATGGAGCTCAAGTTTCCTCAGGAGCAGTGGTGCTGCACCGCGCGGTCGTCCATCGCGGTGCGATCGTGGCGGCGAACGCCGTCGTGCTCAATGACACGGTCGTTCCTGCAGGAGCTCTGGCGGTCGGAGCACCGGCGACCATCAAGGAAGGTCGTGCGCGTGCCGAGGAGATCGCCTATGGGGCTGCGGTGTACGTCGAGAAGGGGAAGCGGTTCAGTCGGGAGATGCGCAAGCTGGACTGACCCCTTTCGTCATGACGAAAGGCCGAGTGCCCTGAGGAGCGGGGAGACATCGATCGAGGAGACGCGGGGGAGATAGCGAGTGAGCGCTTCCTGGCGGAACTGCACGCTCAGCGGCGCTTGGAAGAATTTCGAGCCTTCTCGAACGACGTAATTGAGAATGAAGAATTGATAGGCGTACGGCAGGAATGCGACCTCAGAGCTCGTGAGCGGGAATATCTCGTGGTACGACGCGAGAAAACGTACAAAGCGATCTTCGAGGAGTGTGTGTGGCGAGTAGGTGAAGGCAGTTTTGTCACCGGTCGCAGACGACACCCTGCTCAAGAAGTAGAAGTCCAGCATTCGCGTGTCGATCCGAAACCAGTCGTAATCCCATCGAGTGTTCAGCGAGAAGGTGTCACCCGAGCGTCGCACAGAGAAGTTGCCAAGATTCCAATCGACAAGGATTGGGATCTTTCTCCACTCGTCGAAATGGATGCGTTCCAAATGGAGAAGAAAGTCATGAGTCGACTTCCTGAGAATTGCAATCTCATCGGCCTGCAGGGAAAAGTGCAACGAAGCGTCGTCCGAGTCAAGCATGTCGAGCAGATGGATTGCGTCGCCTTTAATCGAATTCGACGTTGCAGGAAGTCCGCCAGCGACGGAGGAGCACGCGCGATGGAAGTCTGCGATCTCTTGACCCAAGCGTTCGACATCGGCGTCTGAGACGATGCGCGGGAGCTGTGTACCGCTTTGGACATCGGAATAGAAGGCGACCCAGCATTGCCCGTCGTACCACGTGAAGGGTCGGCCCCCGACACTTTTGACTTCGGCGAGAAAGGTGTCCCAGCGCGAATTCGCAAGGAGTGCTCTGGTGCGAAACAGGCGATCGTGGTCTTCGGCGAAGAGGAAATATGAACCATACGAGGACACCTTGGCTATCGCACTCGTTCCATCCGTCAAGGCAAGACGAAAAACACGATTCGTCGAAACGTGTGCGCTCGTTTCCTCGAGCGAAACTATGCCGAGCTGTTCATTGAAGTCGGACCAGGCACGCCGAACGATGCCGACGACGTCAATCGTGCTTCGCGACGATGGAGCCACCGTCATAATCGGTACGACGCTACGTCAGAGTGACGCTGGGCTTCGCACGCCGATTGGCGCGATGAGGCGATAGCCGGCGGCGTGACGTTCTTCCTCTGATTCACCACCCCAAAAACCGTACTCATGGTTCTCGCGCGCGAATGATCGACAGGTCTCGAGGACCGCGCACTGCAGACAGACTGACCGGGCCATGGACTCGCGTCGTTCTCGGGCCTGTGGACGCTCTGCGATGGGGGGAAAGAAGACCTCGGTCAGGCCGCGGCACTCGGCGCTGTTCATCCAGTCATCGTCGGTCTGCGTTCGTCGTGCGAAGTACTCCACAGCCATTCGGGACACCCCTTTTCCTCTGGCGCTAGGAGACTAGACAATTGCTAATCAGTCAGTCAATTAGAGAGAGCCTCGCGAATCCCAGCGGCGAACCGCTCAACGTCGGCGGGGGAGGTGTCCCAGGCCGTCATCCACCGCACCAGGGACGCCGACACGTCCCAATCCCAGAAGAAGGACCACTCTTGAAGTTCAGTCTTGACCGGGTCCTTCAGTCGGGGGAAGATGCTGTTGACCTGTGGCGGGACGGTCAGACCGAGTGTGTCGATGTCGCGAACCGCCTCAAATAATTGCCGTGCAGCGTCGTTCGCACGTCTGCCGAGATCGATGAAGAGGTCATCTGACAGGAGCGCAGCGTACTGGGCGGAGATGAAGCGCATCTTCGAATGCAACTGAGTCGTTTGCTTACGGATGTACTTCGCACGGGTCGCAAGCTCCGGCCGCGCGAAAACGACCGCCTCACCGAAGACCCCACCGCATTTCGTTCCACCGAAGGTCACGACGTCGACACCAGCATCAAAGGTCATGGCTCGCAACGCTGCAGTGGATGCACCGAGGGCTGCAACAGCATTAGCGATTCGCGCACCATCCATGTGAACGAGGAGGCCCATCTCATGGGCGAGTGCGCACAGTGCACGAATCTCCTCGATGGAGTACAGGGTTCCCATCTCCGTGGCTTGCGTAATCGTCAGGACCGCTGGTTGCACGTGGTGCTCGCTCCCAAGCAGGTGGGCGACGGAGGAGAGTCCCTGCGGGGTGATCTTGCCGTCAATCGTCTCAACTTCGAGCAGTTTGGTACCGATGATTCGCTCGGCGGCACCCGTCTCGTCGTAGGTGACGTGCGCGACCCGACTGCAGACGACCGCCTCAGCAGGTCGGAGAAGGCAACCGAGTGCAAACACATTCGCGCCAGTGCCGCCGTAGGCGAAATGTGTCGTGACATCCCGGTCGAACAAGGTGCGAAACGATTCCTGAGCACGCATCGTCCACGGATCATTTCCGTAGGCGAGTGCGTGACCAGTATTTGCCTCGGCTAGGGCTGCAAGAACCTCCGGAGCTGCACCAGCGGCATTATCGCTGGCGAACCAACGATCTGGTCGGGGCGAACGAAGCACGCTTCAGTATGGACATCGATCCACCACATCAGCGCGCGTATGGCCTACCTTTTCGTCATGACGAAAAGGGGCGAGGCGTCACCGGCAGGCAAGTGCGCGTGGTGCCGGCAGCCCTTGCCCCAAGGGGCCTCCAGCGGGCGCCCGAGGAAGTACTGCAGCCAGGCGTGTCGCCAGTGGGACTGGGTGGCGCGCCAGCGGGCCCAGGAACTCAAACTCAGCGAGGACGAGCTCGTCATCCAGCGCGAGGAACTGGACGCCTTACGAGATCAGATCTTCGTCCTTAAGTGCGCCATAGAAGACGTCGAGGGTGATCTCGACCCCAAGGGAGACCCGACGACCAGGGACTTCAAGGCCGCATTGCGCT
>CAYFJS010000069.1:0-4685 GCA_964343495.1 uncultured Acidimicrobium sp.
CCGCCAGGCTGCTGGACAGAGTGCGTCGCGTCGAAGATGACAGGACACCCGAATTCCGCCAACTGTGGCAACGAGCGATAGTCGACGACGAGCGTGTTGTACCCGAAGCTGTTGCCGCGCTCCGTCACCATCACGTTCTTGGCGCCTGCGTCACGAAGCTTGTTCACGACTTGTGACATCTCTTGTGGCGACAGGAACTGACCCTTCTTCACGTTGACCGCGCGACCAGTTGCCGCAGCAGCGACGAGGAGGTCCGTCTGACGACAGAGGAATGCAGGAATTTGCAGCACGTCCACCACCGGCGCAACCTCTGCGGCGTGATGTGACTCGTGGATGTCGGTGAGCACAGGCACCCCGAAGCGCTTCTTGACTGCTGCCAAGACCTCGAGGCCGGCCTCCACGCCAGGTCCACGGAACGAAGAATTCGAGGTGCGGTTCGCCTTGTCGAAGCTCGACTTGAACACGTACTGAATCCCGAGCCGCGACGTGATGTCGACGAGACGCTCCGCCACTTCCATGACAAGCGCCTCACTCTCGATGACGCACGGCCCACCAATCAGCGTGAGTGGGCGACCCGTGCCGGCTACGACGCTTCCGCCGAGCGCTGCGGTTCGAGATGCGGTCATGAGTTCTCCTAGTCGCCTGACGTCGATTGAGTAATGAGTCCCGCTTGGACCAGATCGTGCAGGCGCAAGATCCCCGTCACCTTGCCCCCGTCACCGACGACGGGCAAGAGCGTGATCGCCTTCTTGTTGTTGCGCTCCATGCGCTCGATGGCGTGAATCGCAAGCACACCCTCATCGATGGTGATCGGATCCTTCGTCATGATGTCGGACGCGCGGAGTCCGGCCCAGGTTGCTGGCGCATGTGCCTTCAACGCTCGGCGAAGGTCACCGTCGGTGATGATGCCGTCGATGCCCTTGCTGCTGGACGCATCACGAACCCAGATCGCACCGATGCCGACCTTGGTGATCTCATCGATCACTTCGACGAGCGAGGTGCTGGATTGCACCGGGGCGACTCTTTCGATCGGCACCATGAGGTCTCGCACGAAAAGCGTCAGCCGTTTCCCGAGTTGACCTCCGGGATGATTCGTGGCGAAGTCGTCTGCGCTCACCTGTCGTCGTTGCATCCACACCGTTGCGAGTGCATCGCCGATCGCCATCGCCACCGTCGTGCTCGACGTCGGCACGATGTTGTGTGGACCGACTTCGGCATCGACCGATGCGTCCAGTGCCACGTCACTCATTCGGCCGAGCGATGACGACACGTTGCCGACGATCGAGATGATCTGAGTGCCACGACGTCGGAGATGTGGGAGGACGGTCAACAACTCTTGCGTCTCACCGCTGTTGCTGAGGAGCAACACCACGTCTCCCTCAGCGACGACACCAAGATCGCCATGGAGGGCATCGAGGGGGTTGAGATAGAGGCTCACGAGACCAACGGAACTCAAGGTTGCTGCGATCTTGCGGGCCACGATTCCCGACTTGCCGACTCCGGACACGACCACCTTGGAGGAGCACCCGACGAGGATCGACAGCGCCCGATCGATGGCTGCCGTGTCCAAACGATTGGCGGCCGTCGTGATTGCCCGCGCCTCATCGAGGAGGGCATCCACGACATCGTGGTTGTGCGAGGCGTTCGGCTTGGTCATGACGGAAAGGGCGACGCGCACCTCAGTCGCGTGGCTGGGATGCGATCTTCCTTGCCAAGTCTAGGTCTTCGGGCACGTTGACCTCGCCGAGTGGCTCGTCAACCACGATGGTGGACACGGCGACACCGTGTTCGATGAATCGAAGTTGTTCCAACTTCTCGAGGTCTTCAAGTACTGACCCAGGGAATCTCCGCCACGCAGCGAGCGCCTCTTGGCTATAGGCATACAGGCCGACGTGGCCCCAGTACGTCGTGTGTTTCGTCCACTCCGACGGTTGGGCATCGCGTTGGAACGGAATGGGTGAACGACTGAAGTAGATCGCATCACCGTTGCTTCGTCGAACCACCTTCACTGAATTCGGACTCATGATCGCCTCGGGCTTCATCACGAAGATCGGCGTCAGCATCATCGGTCGAGGGCTTCGGCTCATGAAGTCGGCGATGACCGCATCGATCATGCGTGGATCGACGAACGGCTGATCTCCCTGCACGTTGACGATCACGTCGTGATCGAGTTGTTGCGCCGCAAGCGCGATCCGATCGGTTCCCGACGTGCACGATGCTGGAGTCATCAACGTTCGATATCCCCAACCAGCCGCGATGTCGCGGAGTTCTTCTGAGTCGGTGCACAAAAAGACGTCGTCGGCTCGTGACGCCTTCGCGCACTGGTCGAGTACACGTTGCAACATCGGTCGTCCGCCGATGTCGGAGAGGACCTTGCGCGGGAGCCGAGAAGACTCGAGGCGTGCCGGAACGGCGATCGCACACCGCGATGTCGTGACCGAATCGGTCAGAGCGAACCACCTGCGACAGCGGGGATGATCGACACCGTCGAGCCGGCGGGCACGGCAGTATTCAAACCATCCATGTATCGCACGTCGTCGTCGGCCACGAAGACGTTCACGAACTTGTGCAGGTTGCCCGCACTGTCCAACAGTCGATCACTGAAACCAGGATGAGCTGCATTGAGATTCTTCAGTACGTCTGCGAGGGTTGCCCCCTCGACACTGACGGTTGATGCTCCGCCGGAGAGCGGGCGCAAAGTGGTGGGGATTCGCACGGTGACGGCCATGCCTCCACGCTATCTGTGTCAGTCGTGCTTCAAGTCGTGTGCGATCGCGTCGTCGACGATGCGTGCACTGATGGCAACCATCGGCAAGCCACCGCCCGGATGGCTCGATCCGCCGACGAGATACAAACCTCGGAGCGGACCCCTGTTGTTCGGTCGACGGAACGCTGCCTTTCGTCCATTCGATGACGTTCCATAGATCGCACCTCCGGGCGCGCGATACCGCTTCTCGAGATCGGCTGGTCCGATGGTCTCGACGAACAGCGCACGACTGCGCAAGTCGGGTCCAACCTGCGCGAGTCGATCGATGATCGCCCTGCCATCATCTGCTGTGCCGTTCAGCGAGGCCCCGGCAGGTGCGTTCACCAAGAGGAACCAGTTCTCGTGTCCGGCTGGCGCCTGAGTCGGGTCGGTGACCGCAGAGACGCAGGCATAGATGGTTGGATCGCTCGGCACCTGACCCTGTGCGATCTGCGTGAACTCGCGCTCGTAGTCGGAGGAAAACCACACGTTGTGATGAGCGATGTTCGGCGTCGTCCCACGCGCACCGACCAACACGACCACGCCACTCGTCGACTTTCCGGCCTTGTTCAGCGTGCGCAACTGCTTCGGCTCGTTGAGCAACTCGTCATACAAGTGCTGTGCGTCGACGTTGGCGACGACAAGATCGGCATCCAAAGTTTCGCCGCCGGCAAGTTCCACTCCGACCACGCGACCTCGACGCGACACGATTCTCTTGACGTCGCAACTCGTCCGAATGGTCACCCCGCTCCGACGCGCAACGCGCTCGAGTGCATCACGGAGTGCGCCGAGACCACCGACGGGATACCACGCGCCATGGTCGGCCTCGACTGCTGCGATGCATGACAATGTCGCGGGCGAACGGTACGGAGATGAACCGCTGTAGGTCGCGTATCGCCCGAGCCACTGCTGGAGGTTCCCATCGGTGAAGTGCTTGCGAGCAGCACTCGAGAGCGTTCGACGTGCATCGATCGCCGTGAAGTCTCGGACACCTTTCATGCGACGCAACAAGCTCAGAGGACCTGACATCGGACCCGCGAGGAACGTCCGTTCACTCACCTCCCAGATTGTCCGGGCATGCTTCAAGAATCGCAAGTACTCCTCGCCCGATCCCGGGCGCATGCCGTCGAGCGAACTCGCCGTGTCGATCGGGTTGTCATAGAACGTTGCGGTCGTGTGGTTCTGCCAGAAATAGCGGAACTGCGTCGACAACCGACGAACGTCGAGCTCTGCATCGAGCGACGTTCCCGCCAGTCTCATCACCTCGTCGAACACGTGCGGCAAGGTGAGCAAAGAGGGGCCAAGGTCAAAGGTGAACCCATCACGCCGATACACGGCGAGCTTGCCGCCAACTTCGGGGAGCCGTTCGCACACCGTCACCTCGTGACCACGAGCAGCGAGTCGGATCGCCACGCACAGGCCGCCGACCCCACCGCCGACAACGACGACCCGTCTAGGCGACACGTGCGCACCTTCTCACTGCAATGACGCCGAGTGCACCCATCGTCACGGCGCCCCACACACCGACGAGCGGTTCTCCAAAGAAGAACACGAATCCGATCGTCTCCATCGCGGCCACGGCGACATACTGCACCACCGGTGTGCGCTGCACGCCCTGCGGCGGGAGCAGCATCTCCAGCACGACCATGAGTACGGCGCTCACTCCAAGCCACCCGAGGTAGTTGGTCAGCGGAATGCCGAAGAACTGCCCACCATCGGGCCATACCCAATACCCCTCCATCACCATGTGCGGGTCCAGGAATACGTCCCATGCAGTGAGCGCCACGGCTCCAACCGCAAGTCGGACGATGCGGGGTGCGGTGACGCCACAGATCGCCACCGCCACTTCCCGGGCAGGAAGCGCCATCGCGCACCACGCGAATGCGACTACCAGTGGAACACCGACAACCTGCGGCACGAGCCTCGAGGTGTAGTCGTA
>CAYFJS010000070.1:0-4508 GCA_964343495.1 uncultured Acidimicrobium sp.
CGACCGTCGACGCCGCGAGTGCGACACCGAGGGCTACGGCCAGACGCTTCCCAATGCGGGAAGAACCCAGTTTCTTGTTCATTATTTCCCCCTCTTCATCACCGTCTAGTGATGAGTTTGTTGGGTGTCAGCGTATGCCCGTCGCTGTCAATCGTCAAGCGAGCGGACAGGTGCCCACTAACTAACCGAGCGGTGAAAAAGCCTTACTTGGCTTGGATCTGGCGCAACTGGGCAAGCGGGATGTGGCACCGCAGGAAGTGCCCAGGCTCGGCCTCGACCAGGTCGGGCTCGACGCTGGTGCAGAGGTGCTCGACGCCGCTTCCGGCCATCCGTGGGCAGCGCGGATTGAGCACGCATCCTGACGGTGGATTGGCAGGGCTCGGTACTTCGCCGCCGAGGCGCACGCGCACACGCTGCGACCCGTCGATCGCGGGAACGCTCGAGACGAGCGCCTCGGTGTAGGGATGGTGCGGTCCGTTGAAGACGGTCTCGGCCGAGCCGAGCTCCATGATCCGTCCGAGATACAACACGGCGATGCGGTCGGAGATGTAGCGCACGACGCCGAGGTCGTGCGAGATGAAGACGTAGCTCACGTTCTCCTTGTTCTGGAGATCGACGAGCAGGTTCAAGATGTTGGCCTGCACCGAGACGTCGAGGGCCGACGTTGGCTCATCACACACGACGAGCTGTGGTTTGCCGGCGAACGACCGCGCGATCGCGACTCGTTGCTTCAAGCCGCCCGAGAGTTGCGTCGGCTTCACGCTGTGCAGGATGGGATCCACGCTCATGTCGTTGAGGAGTACTTGTGCGGTGTCTTCGGCGTCGTCGCGAGACTTACCGGCGAGCTTTTCGATCGCGCGTGCGACGATGCGCATCACGGTGTGTCGTCGGTTGAGCGCTGAGTCGGGGTTCTGGAACACGATCTGCACCGACCCGACTTCGCTCGGGCTGCGATCGCTCAACGTTGCACCGAGCGTCGAGCCGTTCAACGTCACGACCGAACCGTCGTCTGGTTGCGTGATGCCGAGGAGGCTCTTGGCGAGGGTCGTCTTGCCCGATCCCGATTCGCCGACGAGTCCGAGCGTCTCTCCCTTGCGCAGCGAGAGCGAGATGTGCGTGAGCACGCGAACGTCGCCCGAGTCCTGCGCGAACGTCTTCGACAGGTTGGAGATGTTCAGGAGTTCGCCGGATGTCGCGTTCGTTGTCGTTGCGCCACTCGATCGGGTTCCGTCGACTGCGCGCGGCATGGACGCCGCTTGTTCGTGGTATGCGCATCGCGCGCGGTGACCGTTGGCGAGTTCGACGAACGTCGGCGGCGTCGTGCGGCACGAGTCCTTGGCGATCGCGCAGCGATCGACGAACACGCATCCCGGGAGCGTCGCACCGAGTGGCGGAGGCGTGCCGGGGATCGTGTCGAGTCGGTCCTTCTGCTTGTGGAGACCACCGCGGGGAATGCAGCGCAGTAGTCCAACGGTGTAGGGGTGGTTCGGCTTGTGTAGCACTTCCTCCGTCGGGCCTTCCTCCACGAGTGCACCCGCATACAGCACTCCGACCCGGTCGCACATCGTGCGGATCACGCCGAGGTTGTGGCTGATGAAGAGCACCGCCGTTCCGGTCTCGGCTCGCAGCGCGCGCACGAGGTCGAGCACTTCCGCCTCGACGGTGGCGTCGAGTCCGGTCGTCGGTTCGTCGAGGACGAGGAGGCGAGGGTTGGAGGCGAGCGCCATCGCGATGATCACGCGTTGCGCCATGCCACCCGAGAGTTGGTGCGGGTAGCGCTCGAGCACGGCCTCGGCGTCGGCGATCTGCACGCGCTTCAGCGCGGCGAGTGAGAGCTCGCGGGCCTCGTCGGAGGACTTACCGAGGAGTTCGAAGACCTCGGCGACCTGCTTGCCGACGCGGATGGTCGGGTTCAGCGCGGCGATGGGGTTCTGGTACACCATCGAGATCGCGTTCGTGCGAAGTTCGCGGATGTCGTCGTCGCCGATGGCGGTGATGTCCTTGCCCTCGAAGTGGATGCTTCCGCCCGTGATCGAGCCATTGCGTGGGAGGTAGCGCATCGCGGCGAACGCAGCGGTCGACTTTCCGCAACCGGATTCGCCGACGAGTCCGTAGGCCTCGCCCGGCTGGATCGACAGCGAAATCCCGCGGAGCACCTCGCGGTCGATGCCGCGGACGCGATAGGCGACCTTCAGGTCGCGCAGCTCGAGGGTCGGCTGTGTGGTCACAGTTCGAACGCCTCCGTGACGCCGTCGGCGATCAGGTTGATGCCGATGGCGAGCGTGGCGATGGCGGCGGCCGGGAAGATCGTCGACCACCAGGTGCCGCTGAAGATCAAGTTGTAGTTGTCCGCCACCTGCGAGCCCCAGTTCGGCGACCCGAGTTCGACGCCCACGCCGAGGAACGACAGGGTCGCAATGGCGAACACGGCGTAGCCGAGTCGCACGGTGAACTCGACGATGATCGGTGGCAGCACGTTGGGCAGGATCTCCTTGAACAAGATGTGTGGCATCCGCTCGGTGCGCAACTTGGCGGCCGCGACGTAGTCGAGTTCTGCTTCGCTCAGCACCGCGGCGCGAACCGTGCGGGCGATGATCGGGGTGAAGACGAATCCGATGATGCAGATCGTCACGACCGAGGATGACCCGCCGACCGCCGACAACGCGAGGAGCGCGAGGACGAGGACGGGGAGCGCCGATATCGCATCGAGGATGCGCATCACGATGACGTCGAACCAGCCCTTCAGGTAACCACTCACGAGCCCGATCGAGGCGCCGAGTGACGTGCCGAGCACCGTGGCCAATGTGGCCATGACGATGATCGGGCGTGAGCCGACGATGACGCGAGAGAACACATCTCGTCCATCGCTGTCCGTGCCGAACCAGTTGGTGCCATTGGGTGCGAGGTCGGTCTCAACGCCGTTGAGATAACCGAGTGCGTTCGGGTCGATGCGCACGAGCAGCTGCCCGATCAGCGCGCACAACACCCAGAATCCGAGGATGCTCGCACCGACGATGAACGCCTTGTTCTTGCGTAGCTGAGCGAGGCGCTCCTTGCGGATCTTCTTGCGCTCGGCGGCAGCCGACTGCTTCAGCGTGGAATGGGTCGTCGAGGTCAGGCTCATTGTTCGATCTTCTGTCTGATACGCGGGTTGAGGACGGCAAAGAGGACGTCGGCGATCAACTGCACCGAGACGATGACGAGTCCGATGATGAGCACCGACGCCTGGAGGACCGGGTAGTCGCGGTATTGCACGGACGTTCGCAGCAGACCACCGAATCCCGGATAGTTGAAGACGATCTCGACGGCGACGAGTCCGCCGATGAGATACGGAATCTGCGACGCGACGACGGCGATCGTCGGCAGGAGAGCGTTGCGCAAGATGTGTCGTGTGACGGCCTTGCGCTGCGAGAGTCCCTTCAACACCGCCGTGCGCACATAGTCCGAGTCGTACGCCTCGATGACGCCGGCGCGGGCGATGCGCGAGATGTAACCGAAGAGGACGAGCATCAGTGCGATCGCCGGGAGGATGAGGTGATGGATGACGGTGAACACCCCGGGATTGGGAGTGTCCGGGTAGGCGTTGACGGGGAGCAAGCGGAACTTGACGCCGACGACGAAGGCGAGGATCACGGCCCACACGAACTCGGGAACCACGGCTGCTGACAGGCCGCCGACGGTGAGGATGCGGTCGAGTCGCTTGCCACGGTTCACTCCGGCGAGCACGCCGCCAATGATCGACAGTGGGACGACGACGACGAAGGCGAGGGCCGCGAGGCGCAACGAATAGCCGAGGGCGGGGAGGAGGATCTCGGTGACGGGGGTTGCGCCCTCCGTGCCGGTGGCGCCGACAGAGAATTGGATCGAACTTCCCAGGTCACCCGAGGCGGTGTCGGAGAGCCACTTCCAGTACTGGGTGACGAGCGGCTTGTCGATCCCCAGTTCCTTCTCGAGAGCGACGACGTTCGCCCGTTCTGCGGTGTTACCGAGGATTCGCTCCGCCGGATTGCCGGGAAGGACGTGGGTCATGAAGAAGATCGCGGCCGTGATCAGAAAGACCGTGACGAGCGCAAGCCCAATGCGCTTCAGAACATATTTCCCCACGGCGACAGCATAGTGAGTTCGTTTTCGCGAACTTCAAACGACTCCGTGAACGACAAGAGCCGGTGTGCTGTCGCACACCGGCTCTTGTGACTACCTGAGTTGGATGGATCAGTAAGAGGCGCCAGCCGACTCGAACTGTCCCATGCCGTTGGTGTAGAAGCCCTTGAGGCCCTTCTTCACGACCGACGTGCGGGTTTCGAAGTACACCATGATGTACGGGGTTTCCTCCAAGCACAGTTCCTGGATCTTCTTGGAAGCTGCCTTGGCCTTGGCCGGGGTGGTCGCGGTGATGAATTCATCGGCCGCCGCATCGAACTTCGCGCTGGCGAAGTGGGCTGCGTTCCAGTCTCCGGTCGACTTGTAGGCGCGGGTGAGGATCTCCACCGGCGTGCCGCGGTGACCCC
>CAYFJS010000071.1:0-4405 GCA_964343495.1 uncultured Acidimicrobium sp.
GACAGCGCCTCGTACGGCGCAAGTCCCGCGTACATCGACTGGAAACTGAAGATGCGTTGCAGGCGATCATCGGTAAAGAAGCTCGCCACCTTCTTGTCGAGCTTCCTGAATCCACCCAGACCGACAAGCTTGAGCCCCGCACGCCACGGCTTGACGAGGTCGAGAGGTGAATCGAAGTTGGCATCGATGAACGAATCCATCTCCGCGCGGTACAGCTCTTCGAGCCACGTGCAGAACTTCAGAAACGACGCGGCCTCCTTGCCGTTGGCGAATCGTCGAATCTCTTCTGCCATGCGCTCACGACCGTGCAGCACGTGGAGTTCGCTTCCGTCGTCGTACACAGCGCGATACATCGGGTCGACCTTCTTGATCGTGACGTAGTCGGCCATCGTCGCACCGGCAGCGTGAAAGACGTTCTCCAGCAAGTTCGGCATCGTGAGCACCGTCGGACCGTTGTCGAGTCGAAAGCCCGACGACTCGATCATTCCCGCACGACCTCCCGGGATCGCATCTCGCTCAACGACTGTCACTTCATGGCCGGCACGCGACAGATATGCGGCGGCAGAGAGACCACCGAGACCCGCACCAATGACGACGACCTTCACTACACCACTCTCCACGACACGTAATTTGCCAGTGCGACGAGTTCGTCCTTCGCTTCCGCCGTGAGGTTCGCATGTTGCAGCGAAGCGATTGCCTGGTCGGTCAGTGACGTGATGTGCGCCTCGAGTTCGTCGAGTGCTCCCGTGTCCCGGATCACGCCCTGCACCTCAGCAACTTGCGCATCGGACAACGACACCGAACCGACGAGGTCGAGCGTCTTCTTCTGTGCAGCATTGGCGCGCGACACCGCAATGGCCATCAAGGGCGTCGGCTTGCCTTCGCGAAGGTCGTCGCCGACCGGCTTTCCGGTCACGTCGGTCTCACCGAACGCGCCAAGCACGTCGTCACGCATCTGGAAGGCATCGCCGAGTGGCAACCCGTATCGCGAAAGTGCATTGAGATGCTCGTCGCCGCACGTCGGGTTGGCGAGCAATGCGCCGAGATGGAGTGGGCGTTCAATCGTGTACTTGCCGCTCTTGTATCGGCAGATGCGTTCTGCCTTCTCGCGACGTCGCTCGCTCGTCGCAGATCCGACCATGTCGAGGTACTGACCGAAGTTCAACTCGACTCGCAACTCATTCCACATTGCCCAGGCCTGCGGTGAAGCGCCCTTCATGAGGAGATCGGCGTACACGAAGGCGAGGTCACCGACGAGGATTGCGACACCTTCGCCGTATCGACGTGCCTCGCCTGCAAGCGAACCCTTGCGATGCTCGTCGATGAACACCGTGTGGGTCGTGGGCTCACCGCGACGCGTCGTCGACCCATCCATCACGTCGTCGTGGAACAGCGCAAAAGCATGCAGTAGCTCCAGCGCACCACCCGCATCGATCACTGCCGTTGAGCGTGCGTCACCACCACTGCCGACGAATCCCCAATAACAGAACGCTGGCCGCAACCTCTTTCCGCCTGCGAGCACGAGCCGACCGATCTCCCGAATCGGGGCAACGAGATCGGCATCGAAGCTTCCCCACCGCGCCGTTTCAGACTCGAGCAATGCAGCGAGTCGATCATCGACCGACCGGGCAATCGTCGTCAGTGAGGCCGGGGTCGTACGCACGACTCAAGGCTACGCCCCACCTCAATGGGCCTGCCTGTCGAGGCTGAACTATTCGTCCTTCAGGTCTCCGACGACCTCTTCGATGCGCAACTTCGCCGAACTGATGCGCTCACGACAGAGTTCGATGAGTTCTGCCGCGCGCTGCACGTGTGTCGACAACTGGTCGACGTCGACATCGTCTCCGTCGAGCAACTCGAGGATCTCTTCCAGTTCGGCGACCGCCTCGGCATATCCCAGTTCCGCCACGTTCTTCTTCTGCTTGGCCATTATTTTCCCTTCGTCTTCGCCGTGCTACTCACGACGCTGTTGATCGTTCCGTCGACGAGGAGCGTGATCACCTCGTCACCTGACTTCACCTGACCCGCCGTGCGCACCGTTTCACCACTTGCCGTCTTTGTCAATGACCAGCCTCGCGCAAGTGTCGTCTTCGGATCGAGGAGTCGAACCCGTTCAGCGATCGCATCCACTTCGCGCCCAGCGTGGCGCACGACATCGAGCGGTCTGCGACGAAGCCGTGTGCGCGCCGACACGATGGTGTGTTCCCCGACGCGCACGATTTCATTCACTCGGTGCCGAACGGTGTGAGCGGAGTCGGACAAGAATTGTTCCGCGTTACGGATGGTCTCGAGTGCAAGTCCCGCGATCGAGTCCCAGGCCTCCTCGGTGCGGTCGACGAAAGCGTTCACGAGATCGACCACCCCAGCGGCACAAGCGGTTGGGGTCTTGAAAGCGCGATTTGCAACTTCGTCAGCGACGCTCGTGTCGACTTCGTGGCCGACACCCACGAACACCGGCTTGGCGCAGCGACCGATGGCAGACGCAACCTCGAGAGAGTCGTACGCGAGGAGATCGGTTCGCGAGCCACCGCCGCGCACGACCATGACGAGATCGATGTCGTCTCGGCGTGAGCAGTGATCGATGGCCTTCACGAGTGAGGGCACCGCCCCCTCTCCCTGCACGCGTGCGTCGTAGGTGAAGATCGAAAAGCCGATTCCCGATTCCGTGAGTTCCTTCTCGGCATCACGATGCGCCGCGCTGCCGAGAGAGGTGATGAGCGCGAGTCGAAGTGGAACGAGTGGCACCTCGACGTGCTTGTTGGCGTCATATAACCCGAGTTCGCGCAACTTCCGGATCACCTCGTCGCGCTGACCAGCCAGATCTCCCAGGGTGAACAGTGGGTCGATGTTGTTGACCTTGAAGGAGAACTTCCCGCTGACGTCCCACACGTCGGCGGTGCCGTGGAGGCGAACCTTGATGCCGTTCCCCAGTTCGAGCCGATGACGCTCGAGCATCGGGCGGAGCTTGGTGCGGATTCCATCCCAGAGCGCGACGTTCACCGTCGCGCTGGTCTTGCCGTCACGCTCGACGAGATTGAAATACGTGTGCTTGTTGCGGTCGTTGAACGATTCGATCTCTCCCTGCACCCACACGCCAGAGCCAAGACCACGCTTCAAAATTCCGTTCACGTGGCGAACGAACTCGCTCACCGTCATGGTCGTGACGGGTGCATCGGTTTCTTCCGCGTCCAGCAGGACCTCGTCGTCGTCAAAAATCGCCATGTCCACGGACAGGCTAGGTCAGGCCACCCACACGGATCTGGGCTGCATACGGTCCGTTCTTCGACATCAGTTCGTCGTGGGTGCCACGCTCCACGATGCGGCCCTCGTCCACCACCAAGATGACGTCGGCATCGCGCACCGTCGACAATCGGTGAGCGATCACGAGCGAGGTCCGGCGCTTCATCGCCTCGTCCAACGCGGCCTGCACGACCGCCTCGCTTTCGTTGTCGAGGTGACTGGTTGCCTCATCAAGGATCATCACCGCTGGGTTCTTGAGTAACAGTCGAGCGATCGCCAAGCGCTGCTTCTCGCCACCCGAGAGTCGGTACCCGCGTTCACCCACCACGGTGTCGTAGCCGTCCGGGAGCGTCATCAGCACGTCGTGGATGTGTGCAGCACGACACGCCGCGTGTAACTCGGCTTCCGTCGCAGACGGTCGTGCATACAACAAGTTCGAGCGCACCGACTCATGGAACATGTGCGGGTCCTGTGCGACGACTCCGATTGCATCCTGCAACGATCGCAGCGTCACGTCACGCACGTCGTGCCCGTCGATCAACACGCTCCCCTCGGTCGCGTCGTACAGCCGTGCCACCAACATCGCCATCGTCGTCTTGCCTGAACCGCTCGTTCCGACGAGTGCGGCGGTCTGACCCGGCTCGATCACGAACGAGACATCGCGCAACACATCGACTGCGGCGTCTGGGGCGGAGTGTGACTGGGCGGACTCGAGCGAGGCGATCGACACGTCCTTGCCCGGTGGATAGCGGAACGTCACGTTGCGGAACTCCACGCGACCCCGTGGTGCGACGAGTTCGATTGCACCTGGTCGCTCGGTGATCGCAACAGGAGCATCGAGAACCTCGAACACGCGCTCGAAACTGACGAGTGCGGTGAGCACTTCGAGCCTGGCGTTCGTCAGTCCGGTGAGTGGTTGGTAGATGCGCTGCACGAATGCGGCCATGGCCACCAATGTTCCGACGGAGATTCCGCCGTCGACCACCATGAACGCTCCGACGCCATAGATCGCCACCGCGCCGAGTGCACCGACGAGACCGAGTGCGACGAAGAACACGCGTCCATACATCGCCGACTTCACCCCGATGTCACGCACACGCGAAGCGCGCGAAGAGAAGGATCCAACTTCTTCCGGTCCACGCCCGAAGAGCTTCACGAGCAGCGC
>CAYFJS010000072.1:0-4305 GCA_964343495.1 uncultured Acidimicrobium sp.
GTGATGCGAATTCCCGCCGACCTGCGTTATTCCCGCGACCACCTGTGGGTGCTCGTGGATGGTGAGCAGGCCCGGATCGGCATCACCGACCACCATCAGGACGCACTGGGTGAGATCGTGTTCGCCAAGTTACCGAGCGTCGGCGACTCGATCGGTGCGGGGCAGACCGTGGCCGAGGTGGAGAGCTCGAAGAGCGTGAGCGACGTGTATGCGCCGATCTCTGGTTCGGTCGTCGGCGTCAACGAGCGGCTGGAGGAGAACCCGGGACTCTTGAACACTGACCCGTATGGTTCGGGCTGGTTGTACGACGTGATGATGTCGTACGAGGAGACCCTCGAGCAGCTCCTCACCGCGGATGAGTACCGCGACCTCGTCGGCGACTAGTCGGTGTAGAAGGTCCAGGAATAGAACCGGATCTGGTCCGGGTTCTTGATCGGCCAGAACTTGACCTTGCCGGTGTGCTTGCCCTGCTTCAACTCGGTGATCGCGGCGCCATCTTGCGGCAGGAAGCTGATGGTGAAGTTGCCCGGGTCGTAGATCGCCGTCGGCGGAAGGTCGATCTGTGCGCCGGGTGCGGGGGCGGTGCCCGAGGTGACGAGCTCGTCGAGTCGCGTGGTGGGCATCTCGATGCCGTCGATGTACAGCGTCGCCTCGTAGCCCTCGACGAAGTCGACGATCACTTGCGATTGGCGCAGCACGCGTTCGTTGTCGCCGGGGGAGATGCCCTCGATCGCATCGGGGAGGTTCGATGCGTCCTTGCCGGTGAGACCGATGCGCGCACCCATGATGAAGAGCACGAGCCCGAGCGAGATGCCCATACTTGCGAGCAACATCTTTTTGTCGATGCGCGAGCGCGGAGAATCGTTCACCCTCATATTCTCGCCGATTGAGCGGTGTCGTGAGCATTCGAGGGGTGGTCTTCGCCCGCTAGGTTTATGTCACTCATGGCAGATCACGACCAGTTGGTCGGTGCCCATCTGGCCCGCCGCTATCGCCTCACCACACTGAGGTCCGGTTCCTCGTCTACCTCGCGCGTCTACGACGCGACTGACGACCGCGACTCGTCGCAGCTCGTCGTGCGCATTGCGACGGCAGAGTCGCTCATCGACCTCGACGCGGGCGTGCTGTCGGCGGGGGACGCCGCCGAGCTGTTCAAGCGGCAGACCCAGATGTTGTCCTCGATGCACCATCCGGCGATCGCCCGCATCGTGGACTGGGGAACCGAAGTGGTGGGCGGCCTCCTCTACGTGTTCACCGTGGTCGAGCACTATCCGGGCGGGACGCTGCGCGAATTCCTCGACCGGGGTCGCCGACTGACCGCCTCACAGGCATTGGTCGTAGGACTGGACGTGTGCCGCGCTTTGCACATGATGCACTCCAAGGGTTGGGTGCACGGTGACGTGCGACCGGCGAACATCTTCCTCGGCGACGACGGGAGGGTGCGCCTCGCGGGGCTCGGTCAGAAGCGGGCGACGACTCCCGAGTCGATGAGCTTGGAACAGAGTTTCTATGCGGCGCCCGAGGTCGCCATCGGTGGTGTGGCCGACGCGAAGAGCGACGTGTATTCGCTGTCGCTCACGCTGCTCGAGTTGATCACGGGCGCGGTGCCGTTCTCGAGTGACACCGTGGCGAGCACGCTCGCGGCGCGGGTGGATGCGCTCCTCCCCGTGTCGGCAGACCTTGGCCCGATCGCCGCACCTCTCGAGCGTGCGGGACGCCCGTCGCCAGACGACCGATCGAGTGCGCTCGAGTTCGGTCAGGCGCTCGCGGGGATCGCGGGCAAGCTGCCGTTGCCCGAGCCGATCGAGACGTTGCAGGCGAAGCGCTTCGAAGAGGTGATCGAGCGTCGCGAGCAGGAACGCACCGGTGAGCTGCAGCGCCCCGTCATCTCCGAGTCGTCCGATGATGCACCGGTCGCGGTCACGTCGACGCGAACCGGGGTGACGATCACGGACGAATCGGGTTCGCAACCGCTCGTCATCGCCTCACCGACGGAGGTCAAGCGCCACCGCACGGTGTGGATGATCGGCGCGTTGATCGCCGTCACGGTGGCCGGCGTACTTGCGTTCCAGACCCTGTTCACGACGTCGCACGTCGTGCCGGACGTGGCGGGCATGCAACAGGCCGAGGCGCTGAACGTGCTCGCGCCGTTCAAGTGGAACGTCGTCGTCACCGCCCAGCGCAGTGAAGGCTCGGCGGCCGGAACGGTGCTCGGCACCGACCCGGAGGCGGGGGCTGACCTCTCGGAGGGCTCCACGCTCACGTTGTTCGTCTCCGAGGGCGAACCACTCGCGACGCTGCCGGATCTCACGGGGATCGCGGAGGCGGATGCAGTCGCGCAATTGGAGTCGCTCGGACTCGTCGTGAACCTCGTGCGCGCCGACAACGAAGACATCCCAGCAGGGTCTGTCATCTCGTGGGTCGTGCCGGAGCAGCCGAGCATCGTCGCAGGTGGCGAGGTGCTGCGCGGCACGGGCATCGACGTGACGGTGTCGAACGGGCCCGCACAGCGCGACGTGCCGCTCATCGTCGGTATGACCCTGGAGCAGGCCCAAGCCGCGCTCGCCGAATTGCGCCTCACGCTCCTCGAGACGCCGCCGGCGAAGAGCAACGCAGCCGCGGAGGGCTTGATCGGTGCGCAATCGCCACCGCCGGGTGAGAAGGTGGCGCGCGACTCGGCGATCGCCTACTCGATCTCGCTCGGCCCGGATCTCGTCGCGCTGCCGAACATCATCGGCAACAACTTCTCGATCGTCGAACCGCGCCTCACCGAGGCCGGATTCGTTGTGGGGAAAGTCACAGGTCGCCAGCAGAACAAGTTGCGCAAGGCACTCGTTGGTGGGGAAGAGGTCGGCAACGGTGACCAACTCCCACGCGGCTCGACCATCGACCTCGTCTTCCCGTAGGACGAGGCATCGCCGCGGACGCGGCAACTACCGTTGACGAGGTGACGAACGACGAACAACTGCATCCGTCGTCGCACGAAGAACTCGGGATCATCGACTCGGGTGGCGTGGATGAGATCTCCGTCATCCCGTGGTCGCGGCTCCTGCGCCGCCAGGTGACCCGCCGCGTCTCGATGACGCACCGCAAGGCGACATTGCTCGTTCTCCTCGCCAGCGTGTTCACCGTCAGCTTCACCATCACCCTGCTCGTGGTCAGTCTGAAGACCGTCGCCGACGACGTCGGCACGAGCGTGTCGGTGATGAGCTGGGTGATCACGGGGCCATTGCTCGCCTTCGGTGTGGTCGGTCCCGCCTTCGGCAAGGCCGGCGACCTGTGGGGCCACAAGCGCCTGTTCGTGTTCGGGCTCCTCGGTGCTGCGATCTTCGCGTTGGGGAGCGCGTTCGCCTGGAACGCGGTGTCGTTGATCGTGTTGCGCACGTTGTCGGCGGCGTCAGGGTCTGCGACTGGTCCCGCCGCGATGGCCTACATCAATCGACTGTTCGACGACGACGAAAGGGTGCGGCCGCTCGGCGTGTGGAGCTTCGTCACTGCCGGCGCGCCCGTCATTGGCGTCGTCGCCGGCACGCCACTCGTCGAGGCCTTCGGCTGGCGCATCATCTTCCTCGTGCAGGTGCCGCTGTGTCTGCTCGGTGCGGCGATCTCCCAGAAGCTGTTGCCCGACACCGAGCGCCAGTCGAACGTTCGCTTCGACGTCAAGGGCTCGGTCACGCTCGGAACTGGTGCCGTGCTCGTGCTCCTCACGATCAACCGCGGAAATCACTGGGGCTGGGCGAGTCCGCCGACGATCGCCGCAGGCGTGTTCGGCGTCGCGGCGTTGTGGCTCTTCTACCGCATCGAGTCGCGGATCGACAATGCGCTCATGCCGGTGCGCTGGCTGCGGATGCGCAACGTCGCATTCCCCGTCGTCACCGTCGGGCTGATGAACGTCGCCTACATGGGAAGCTTCCTTCTCGTGCCGCAGATGCTCGAGAACGCACTCGGCTACACGCCGAGCCACATCGGCTGGCTCGTCATCTCGCGACCGCTCGTGTTCTCGCTCGTCGCGCCGATGGCCGGCTTCATCGTCGGTCGCTTGGGCGAGCGCAACACCGGGATGTGGGGCGCGGTGACGATCGTGGTTGCGATGGTCGTGCTGACCCGGATCGACGTCGGCGTGAGCGACGTCGTGATCATGGCGGGTCTCGGGCTCACGGGATTCGGGATGGGGATCGCCGCGCCGTCACTCATGGCCCTCTTGTCAGCGTCGGTCGAGACGGCCAACATGGGTGTGGCGAGTGCGATGCAGCAGCTGATGTCGCAGATGGGTGCGGTGCTCGGCGGGGCGTTGATGATCGCGGT
>CAYFJS010000073.1:0-4283 GCA_964343495.1 uncultured Acidimicrobium sp.
AGTGAGATTGTGTCGTTGACGCCCGAGCTGGGAGGAATCTCAGCGCAAAGAGCGATCCAGTGAATGCAACCCCGGCCGCGACGAAACACGCAGTGTGGAAGCCATGCATGAACGCGTCACTCACCGCGCGTTGTACCGCATCGACCGCATCAGGAGTCGGTGCCCTCTGTGCAACCGCGTAACCAGCGCCGGCAGATTCCTTCGCGATCTCAACTATTTCATCAGGCAAGCCGAATGGTTTCAGGAGTTCGCCGAGACGTGGACCATACAGTGAAGCGAAGACGCTGCCGACTATTGCGACGCCGAGCGTGCCGCCGACTTCTCTACTGACGTCATTGACCGCCGAGCCCACTCCAGCTTTCTCACGGGGCAACTCCCCCATCACTGCATCAGTAGACGGTGATGTCACGAGAGCGAGTCCGTTGGCGAGGAAGAGCATGCTCACAATGATCGGACCGAAGTATGCCGCGTCTGCACCTTGCGATCCGATGATGACGAGGCCGACCGACATGTTGAACAAGCCGAGCGCGACGACACGTTTCGTTCCGAACTTGAGTGCGGCACGCGCGGCGAGTGGCGCGGTGACACCAGCACCCACCGCGAACGGCAATGTACGCAATCCAGCTTCGAAGGTGCTGTAGCCACGAACGAACTGGAAGTACTGAGTGACGAGAAAGGTGAAGCCGAAGAGAACGAAGAACGCGATTCCGATCGACGAAGTTGCTGCCGACAGTCGCGCATTTCGAAACACACGGACGTCGAGGAGCGGCTCGTCGGTTGAACGCTCACGCATCACGAAGAGTGCAAACAACACAACCGTCGCAACGAACGACACGATCGTCTGCGCACTCGTCCATCCGAGATGCGGAGCTTCGATCACGGTGTAGACGAGGAGTCCAACGGCGGCGATCGACAGGATGAGACCCGGGATGTCGATGCGATGCGGATTCGGGTCCTTCGACGTTGGGAGGTAGATCGCACCAAGGAGGAGTGCGATTGCGGTGATCGGAACGTTGACGAGGAATACCGAACCCCAGTAGTAGTGCTCCAACAGAAAGCCGCCTGCGACCGGACCGAACGCGACAGCCATGCCGGACACCGCAGACCACACGCCGATCGCCTTAGCGCGCTCCACTGGATCGCGAAAGACATCGATGAGGATGGCGAGCGTCGCAGGGAACACCGCCGCTGCACCGACTCCCATCGCACCGCGAGCAATGATGAGCTGACCAGTGGTGTCGGCAAACGATGCCCAGGCAGAACACGCAGCGAACACGACGAGGCCGATCTGCATCGCCCCTTTGCGCCCGAACCGGTCACCCAGACCACCAAATGCCAAGAGGAGACAGGCGAAGACGAGTGCGTAGGAGTCGACAATCCACTGGAGACCGCTCGTCGATGCCCCCAATTCACGAGACAAGGTCGGCAACGCCACATTGATGATGAGGTTGTCGACCACCACCATGAACAGGCTGATGCAGAGAATGAGGAGGATCTTCCAGCGCCGCTGGTAGGTACGTTCGTCGGTCACTTGACAATGTCTAGTGCCCAAACTTGATAGTGTCAAGTCGTGGCCTTCCAACCCCCTGCTGGTCTCCAGCGAACCGTCATCGATGCGGCCGTGGGAATCGTGGCCTCGACCGGCCCGGATGACCTGTCACTGCGCTCGGTCGCTCGAGCGGCCGGGGTGAGCCACCAAGCGCCATACCACTATTTCAAGGATCGCGAAGGCCTGTTTGCCGCGATCTGCGAGGAGGGCTTTCATGGCCTGGCGGTGGCGATGGAATCAGCTCAGTCGACCAGCCCAGAGTCGATGTTCCAGGCCTACGTGAAGTTCGCACTCGACAATCCAGGGCACTTCAGGGTGATGTTCCGGCACGACATCTGTGACCTCGAGCGATTTCCCAATGCACTCGTCCAGGCCGATCGGGCCTTCGGTGTACTCGTTGACTTCGTCACTCGTCACTTGGCAGCTGACGTTGCCATCGACCAGATTCGAGTCACTGCCACGTACATGTGGTCGACGGCTCACGGACTCGCGACGCTGCTACTCGACGGTCCGCTCGAAAAGAAGGTCGGTGCGATCGCAAATCGGGACGATTTCATAGCAAGCATCGCACGAGTCGCCACCCGCGCTCTGCGCTGAATTTTCTACACTCTTCTCCGTGCTCGTCCGTCGAGGTGTCCTCATTGCTCTTCTTGCCGTCGGCGCAACTTCGTGCGCAAGCACCGACTCATCTGGGACAAAATCCGTGGGCTGCGATTTGGGTCAGGCCATTGACGGTTCACTGCACATCGCAACAACCGTCGCACCGATCACGAGCATCGTCGCCAACGTCGTCGGTGGTGCAGACGCGAGCATCATCGGCATCGTCCCCGAGGGAACCAACTCCCACACCTTCGAACCGAAGCCAAGCGATGCATCAACGTTGGAGTCGGCAGATGTCATCTTCATCAACGGGCTCGTCCTCGAAGAGCCGACGAAGGATCTCGCACTTGCAAATTTGAAACCCGGAGCGATCATCTGCGAACTCGGCACCGAGACCCTCCCCGAATCCGACTACATCTACGACTTCTCATTCCCTCTCGAGGGTGGAAAGCCGAATCCACATCTCTGGACAAACCCGCCGATGGCCAAGGAGTACGCACGGGTCGTGCGCGACGTGCTCACTCGTTTGAGTCCGTCAAACGCATCGACCTTCTCGACGAACTACGACGCGTTCGCCGCAAAGATCGATGCCCTCGACGAAGCAATGGCCGCGGCAACGGCAACCGTCCCAGAGGGTCAACGCAAGCTCGTCACCTATCACGACGCCTATGCGTACTTCGCGAAACACTACGGGTACACGGTGATCGGGGCCCTGCAGCCATCCTCGTTCGACGAGCCCACTCCGAAGGAAATCGCCGGTCTCATCGCGCAGATCAAGTCCGAGGGTGTCAAGGCGGTGTTCGGGAGCGAGGTTTTCCCCTCCCCGGTCCTCGAGCAAATTGGGGCAGAAACCGGCGTGCGATACATCGATGTGCTGCGAGACGACGACCTCCTCGGCAGACCGGGCGATCCGGAGCATTCGTGGCTCGGACTGATGCGCTTCAACTTTGCAACGATGATCGAAGCACTCGGTGGCGACGCGTCCGTCCTGAAAACCCTCGACGTGGGTGACGTTGCCGTTGACAGGGCGGTCTACCCTCAGTAGTGCCCATGTCGCATCACGAACCTCTCATCGTCTGCGAACACCTCTCGTGCACGTACGGCCAGCAGGCCGTTGTGGACGACGTCTACCTCACCATCCACCGCGGCGAGTTCGTCGGCATCGTCGGGCCCTCTGGGTCGGGCAAGACGACCCTCCTACGCACGATTCTCGGTTCTCATCCCGTCGCCCATGGATCCGTGACCACTCAGCCGCACCTGCGCATCGGGTACGTCCCACAAGTTGAAACCGTCGACTGGTTCTTCCCCGTGACCGTCGAGGAAGTGATCGTGATGACCGAGACATCGACGTCGTGGTGGCCACGCATCACGCGAGCCGAGCAGACGGCGGTGCAGAGAGTGCTCGACCAGCTCGGTATCGGTGATGTCGCACACCGCCATATCCGCGAGCTCTCAGGTGGTCAGCAGCAACGTGTGTTCATTGCGAGGGCGATGTATCGCAACCCCGACATCCTCGTCATGGATGAACCGACGTCGGGCGTCGACGTCCGCACTCGTCACGAAGTCCTCCACCTCCTCGCCGATCTCCATGCGTCGGGCCTCACGATCCTGCTCACGACGCATGACTTGAACGGCCTTGCAGCGCACCTCCCCCGACTCGTCTGCCTCAATCGCCGAGTCATCGCAGACGGAATTCCTCGTGACGTACTCACGAGCGACGTTCTCGAGAGGACGTATGGTGCGCCGATGGAGGTGCTCGAACACGGCGGCATGCCACTCGTCGTCGACCACGGTCGAATGCACGTCCAACCGGAGGGATCGTGATGTTCGCCCTCGATCTGCTCGAGCCGTATTCCTTTCAGTTCTTCAGACACGGAATCGTCGTCGCCACGATCGCCGGCGCGCTCTGCGGACTCCTCGGTGTATTCGTCGTTCTGCGAGGGATGAGCTACATCGGACACGGCTTGTCCCACGCGGTATTCGGTGGTGCGGCAGCGAGCGCGGTGATCGGCGTCAACTTCTTCCTCGGCGCTGGAATCTGGGGGGTTGTCTCCGGTGTGCTCATCGCGCGAGTCGCGCGTCGACGAGTTCTGGGAGCGGACGCGGCGATCGGTGTCGTGACGACGGCGTCGTT
>CAYFJS010000074.1:0-4185 GCA_964343495.1 uncultured Acidimicrobium sp.
CGTCGCAGCCATGCCGCGATCAGTTCATCATCGTCGGTCACACCGATCGTCGTGTCGACGAGGAACAGAATCAGGTCCGCCGTAGCCGACGCTTCCTCAACTTGCTGGCTGACCTTGGCGTCGAGCTCCGTGCCACCGGGCATCCAGCCTCCGGTGTCCGACAACATGAAGCGCTTCCCCGTCCATTCGACTTCACGCTCGAAGCGGTCACGGGTCACGCCGGGCTGGTCTTCGACGATCGCCACCTGGGACCCGACGAATCGATTGAACAGCGTGCTCTTACCGACGTTCGGTCTCCCGACGATCACCACGGACGGAAGACGGGTACTCACCCGATCATTCTACGGTTTTCGCGTCTCCTCTCGCTTGACACTGACCTCTTCTGACGACGTTCGTAGAATGACGTCAATGCAACACCGCGTCGACCGCATCTTGCTCGCGTCTCCCCGTGGATTCTGCGCGGGTGTGGAAATGGCGATCAAGGCGCTCGCATGGATGGTGCGCACGTTTCCCGCGCCGGTCTACTGCTACCACGAGATTGTGCACAACAAGACGGTCGTCGAACGCTTCACGTCGATGGGCGTGGTGTTCGTGGATGACATCTCCGAGGTTCCCCCGGGGTCTCCAGTCATGCTGTCGGCACATGGCTCGGCCCCTCAGGTCGTGACAGCCGCCCATGATGCCGGTCGATATGCGGTGGATGCGGTCTGCCCGCTCGTGACAAAGGTGCACCACGAAGTCAAGGTGCGCGCCGGCAAGGGCTACCGGATCGTCTATGTCGGACATGAGGGCCACGAGGAGGCGGTCGGCACGATGGCCGTTGCGCCAGCGGCAATCTCGCGAGTGGAGACCGTTGACGACGTCGAACAACTCCCAAATTTCGACGAACCTGTCGCGCTTCTCGCACAGACCACGCTCTCCCATCGCGATTGGAAGGGTGTGGCCGATGCAGTCAAGGTGAAGTTCCCACAACTGTGGTCCCCGGGACGAAGCGACTTGTGTTTCGCGACGACGAATCGTCAGTCGGCGCTCATGGAGATCGCGTCGAAAGTCGACACGATGATCGTCGTCGGATCCGCGAATTCCTCCAACACGGTCGCACTCGCCAAACTCGCCAAGGACGAGGGGTGTCCGCGTGTCCTGCGCATCAATTCAGCGGACGAGATTGCCGAACCACTCCACGGGGTCATTGGGTTGACAGCCGGCGCGTCTGCACCAGACGAGATCGTGGCGGACATCATTCGAGCGCTCCAACCACAAAACGGTGTCGAGGAAGTTCGGGCAACAGACGAGGATGAGTACTTCCCACCACCACGCAATCTTCGCGAACTACAAGATGCCGTCGCCCTCACCCACAGTCGAATGGTTGGGCGATCTTCGAGCCGCGCATCGATGACAGATCGACAGATCGCGGCCAGCGCCGTGCTCGCAACTCTCCGCTAGTTTCGCGGCACCTTGCTCCACGCAACGTCACGGTCGACACGGACGTCGCCGGGCAATCCGAGAACTCGCTCACCGAGGATATTGCGCATGACCTCGCTGGTACCACCCTCGATGCTGTTCGCACGTGCCCGCAGGAAGGCCTTCGGTACTGAATCGAAGCCCATTGCAGTCTCTGGGCGCACCATTTCGTAACTCCCGTACAACATGCCCGACGCACCCATTAGGTTCACGCAGAACTCGTAGGTCTCCTTGTTCAGATCTGCACTCGCCATCTTGCCGATCGATCCTTCAGGGCCGGGGACACCCATCTTTCGGCTCTGACCGGCACGGATGTTGGTCAGCCGCAACACCTCGGCGCGAATCCACAGTCGCATCAGTTCGTCCTTGCGGGCGTCGTCTTGTTCCTCTGGCGGTAGTTGATTCCACAGCTTGACGGCTTCGCGAATCGGGCCCGAGCCCTGTTGTGGAATCGCACCTCCGATGGCTACTCGCTCGTTCATCAACGTCGTCAGACTCACTCGCCAGCCGTCCCCTGCCGCTCCGAGCGTCTCGGACACCGGGACTCGAACATCCGTGAAGTAGACCTCGTTGAACTCCGCCTCTCCTGTCATCTGCCGCAATGGGCGAACCTCGACTCCAGGTGCGTTCATGTCGACGACGACCGCTGTGAGACCAGCGTGCTTGACCGCCTCGGTATCGGTTCTCACCACGAGGAGTCCGTACTTCGACAGATGTGCCAAAGTCGTCCACACCTTCTGTCCGTTGATGATCCATTCATCGCCGTCCCTCACCGCACGCGCGGAGAGTCCCGCAAAGTCCGAACCCGATCCAGGTTCGGAGAACAACTGACACCACACTTCCTCGCCGCTGAAGAGCGGTCGCAGGTAACGGCTCTTCTGAGCTTCACTACCCCATTCGACGACCGTAGGACCACACATGCCGTAACCGATCGGGTTGCGGGCATAGGAACTCGGTGCACCAGCAGCAAAGACTCGTTCGTTGATCACCTTCTGATGACGCGGCGAGATTCCAAGACCACCGAGACCAACCGGGAAATGCACCCAGGCGAGTCCGGCGTCATATTGGGCCTCGAGGAACTCTCTCGCAGCAACCTTCTTGGGTGGGGTGCTCGCGAGGAGGTCACCGATGCGTTCGTCAAGTTCCTGCGTCTCCGTGTCGATCACGACACACCTCCATCTCGTTGAGCCAAACGGTAGTCGGTCGTCAATTCAAAGGCCCCATGAGGCGGGCGAATTCACGGTCGACTTCTGCCTCTGCCTCGGGAAACGCGCTTCGCAGCTTCATCACCCAACGGACGTTGGCGATGTCTCCCATCCGCCGGTAGCGGCTGAGGAGATTGTTGAGGATCCGCCACAGCACCGCCCGTGGGGCGATCGGGTCGAGGAAGCGATCCTCGAAGTTCGTCAAACCCGTCATCGACTCATACAGCCCCTGGGCACCGCCCCGAGTGAGCGGATGGGAGCTGTGGAATGCGTCGACGAAGGTGGGTTCGTCGTTTCCATCGGAAACGAGCACATGTCCCGGCATACCGATGATTGCCGTGGGAATACCCCGTCGGCGACAGACCTCATGAACCACAACAGCGAGAAGGATTGGCAGGCCTCTTCGCCGTTCGATGACGAGCTGCAACATCGAATTTGCGGGATCGTCGTAGTTCTGCCGATCCCCATCGAAGCCGAGATCGTCACGAAGGCTTCGCACAACGCCGACGAGGTCACTTCCGTCCACGTTCATTGCGAGTGTGTCGAATTGGTCCGCGAGGATGTCACGTGCGCCGTCATACCCGCCCGCTTCAGCCACCAACCCGCAACCGTGGACCAGATCGATCGGCGAAGAATCACGAATCAAATCGCGGAATTCCTCAACAGGATTCACCCTTCCACCCTCACTGGGGCTCAGACTACCGTTGGGTCATGTTTCCTGGTCACGTCGCGCTCACACATCCGAACAAACCAGCCATCATCATGGCCCGATCGGGGAAGTCCATCACCTACGCCGAACTCGACAAGGCGGCGAACAAGGTCTCGCGACTCCTCCACGACGCTGGACTTCGACCCGGAGACAACGTCGCGATTTGTCTAGAGAACCATGAGAAGTTTTTTGAAGTCGTCTGGGGTTGCCATTATGCAGGTCTGATTTACACCGCATGTTCGAGTCGTCTCACTGCAGATGAGCTGACCTATATCGTCAACGACTGCGGCGCTAAGGCACTGATCACTTCGTCCTACCTCGCACCACAAGTTGCTCTCATCGCAGACAAGATTCCGAATGTTGCGCTCAGACTGATGATTGACGGCGCAATCGAAGGATTTGAACCATTCGAGGAAGCAATTGCACACTCTTCACATGAGCCACTCGCCGATCGCGTCGACGGATCGGACATGTTGTATTCGAGCGGAACGACGGGGCGTCCGAAGGGTGTCCGTCTGGCGACGTCGGGCACGCCTCTCGGAACCCCTGTTCCCTTGGTCGGACTCGGGCAGTTTCTCCTGGCGATGGACGACAGCATGGTCTACCTCTCCCCAGCACCGCTCTACCACGCAGCTCCGTTGCGCTGGAACATGGTGGTGCAACGACTCGGTGGCACCTCGGTGATCATGGATCATTTCGACGCTGAGGAGTTCCTCTCCGCGGTCGAAAAATACAAGGTGACGCACACACAAACGGTGCCGACCATGTTCGTGAGGATGCTGAAGCTGCCCGACAACGTTCGCGAGCAAT
>CAYFJS010000075.1:0-4093 GCA_964343495.1 uncultured Acidimicrobium sp.
GCGAACGAGACGCTGGACGTCGAGCGACTCCGCGCACTCGCCGCGGTGCAACACGAAGCGCTGATCATGATCGCAATCGACTCACAGGAAACTCTCGATGCAGCCACGCAGGGTGGAATCACCAACGTCATCATCGACGTCAACGTCGGGCTCCCACGCTGTGGCGTCCCCGTCGACGGTGCAGGACGACTCGCCGATGCGGCTCGCGCGAGCGGTCTCGTCGTGCACGGCGTGATGGGCTACGAGGGTCACCTGATGATGGTCGGCGATGCGAACGAAAAGCAGCGCAAGGTCGACGAGTCGATGGCACTCCTTCGTCAGGCGGCGAACGACGTCGGCGGCACGATCATCTCTGCGGGCGGCACGGGCACCTTCGACATGCACGCACGAACCGGCGTCACCGACGTGCAGGCCGGTTCATATTCGTTGATGGACACCCAGTACGCGACGCTCGGGTTGCCCTTCACGCAGGCGATGTTCGTGCTCGGCACCGTGATCTCACGCACGAAGGACTGGGCCGTCGTCGACGTCGGGCTGAAGAGCCTCGGGATGGATCACGGCAACCCGCACATCGAGGACGCCACGGTGTGGTTCGTGAGCGACGAGCACACCACGTTCTCGATGACCAACGGCGCGTTGCCGAACGTCGGCGACACGGTTCGCGTGACCCCGGCACACATCGATCCGACGATGGCGATGCACGAGGTCGCCTGGGCGATCACGGGTGACACCATCGTCGACCGCTGGGGCATCGACCTGCGCGGTTGGTGAGGAGTTCTCAGCGCGCGACGAGTTGCGCGACTGCGCTTCGCAATTCGTCGGGCGAACCGCCGACCGCTGCGACATAACCGTCGGGACGCACGAGCACGGAATCGGCGCCGACGAGCGCAGCATCGACGACGAGTGAGTCGACCCTTCGACCGAACATGTCGAGTGGTGCTTCCATCGGCGAACTCGACACGACGGCGAAGCGGCCCTCGCGCACGAAGGTCGGATCGACGAGATGAATATGGGCGAAGGGGCTCCCCACGCGAACGTCCTCGCCGATGTGGAACCCCGCACCGAGTCGCGCCGCGGGCCGTGGTCCGCCGTATCCGGCCGAGTGATCCATGCCGTGGCTCACGCGACCGGCCAACTGGTCGATCAGACGACCCGTGTCGACCGAATGTGCGACGGTGTCGGTGGAGTGCGCGATGCGCTCGGGGGAATATGTCTCGAGCAACGAGGTTGGCGCGTTCCCACCCAGCACGAGCGCGAGTTTCCACGCCAGGTTGAGTGCATCGCGCATCCCCGAGTTCAGTCCCTGCCCCATGAACGGCGGCATCTGGTGTGCCGAGTCGCCGGCGAGGAACACCCGACCAGACGACATCGACTCGGCGACGAGACCATGGAAGCGATATCGCGCGTGGCGGAGGATCTTCACCGCATCGAGATCGACCCACGGCGCGAGCAGTCGTTTCACCGACTCGCGCTCGTTCATCGCGGCGGGATCCTCGTCGGGTTGGAGTTGGAACTCCCAGCGGTAGTAGTTGCGATGCCCGCGCACGAGCGTCGTCGGTCGCTTCGGGTCACACACCTGACGCGTCGCGTCCGGCAGCTTCGCCTTCGTCGCATCGTCAAGTTCCACGTCGACGACGATCCACTCCTGGTCGAATTTCAAGTCGGTGAGCGCGATCCCCTCGCGCTTGCGAATCGCACTCGAGGCACCGTCACAGGCGACCAGATACTTCGTGCGCACCGTCGTCCCGTCCGACAACTGCACGTCAACCCCGTCTGCGTCTTGACGATGATCGATGACCTCCACGCCGTCGATGCGCACGCTTCCCACCGCGCGCGCCTCGCCGTGCAAGAACTCCTCGAGTTCGGGTTGATAGTGACAACTCACCGCGGGAACACCGAACAAGGTGAGTCCCGCCGTGTCGATTCCCATGATCTCGGTGCCATCCGGCTGCACGAAGTCCGCCCGCGTCATCGTCGTGAGATGGTCGGCGAGCGACGGCGACACGCCGAGTGCGAGGAGCGCACTGCGCACCTCGGCATCCATCACGATCGCACGTGGCAACGGATAGATCTCGGCCTGGCGCTCGACGACGACGTGCGACACGCCACGACGACCGAGCGCGATCCCGAGCGTCGTCCCGACGGGACCACCGCCCGCAATGACGACGTCGACGTTCACCCGATCCCCTGTTCGGCCATCGTCTCGCGTGCGCGCATCGCCGCGCGACGCATGACCGCGACTTCGTCGTCGGAGACATCGAGGACTCGGAAGATGAACGGTTCGAGGAGCACCCAGCCCATCTCGAAGGCCATCGCGTGGGCGACCACCGACTTCGACTCGACGCTCGGGCGCGATTCGCGCCGCACCGTGGCGAGGTATTCGAGGACCGACCTCGGCACCGAGACTCCCTCTGTCGCTTCGAGTGCGGCGAGCTCCATCTCTCCGTCCAACACGCAGTGCGCGATCGCGCGAAGATACCGCTGCTGGTCGAGGAGTCCGAGCGGCCGTGGCAGCGGACCGCCGTCGGTCGCAGCCTTGACGTACGCGCGGTGCTCTTCGAGGAGCACGATCATCGCTGCGCGCAGGAGTTGTTCCTTGCTCCCGAAATAGTGGTGCACGAGACCGTGATTGACACCCGCGCGACGGGCGATCTCCCGCACGGTCGCGCCGTGTGGACCGACGTCGACGAGCAGGTCACCCGCCGCAGCGAGCAGACGCTCTTCGCTCAGTCGACGCCCCATCAGGCCTGGCCGGCGAGCGAGTAGTCCATGATCTCCGTGGCCGAGGTTCCTGCGCGGTAGCGACGGATGAGGTCGTCGAAGTCGACGTCGATGCCGATCGGGTTCGCGGCGAACGTCGGCGACGACATGAACACGGATGCTTCTTCGAGCGTCATCGAATCGACCTGCGTCTCGACTTGGTTGCCGTCCGGATCCTTGTAATAGGCCGACAGCGTCATGCCGTGATTGATCGTCCAGTACGGGCGATGACCGGCCGCACACATCTGCTCGTACTTGGCGAACAAGTCGTCGAGCGAGGCGAAGGTGTAGGCGAAGTGCTCGAGACCGACGGCCTGTGGTGCCGGGTCGACGAGGTGCGGCAGACCGACGATCGCCACGCGATGGTGCTCGTCGTCGTAGGAGATGAAGCTCAAGAAGTCATTTCCTTGGCGCACGGTTCCGCCGAGGAACATGCACCACCAATCGATCATCTCCCGGTACTGGCGCGTGCGCAGGACGATGTGTGCGAACTTGATCGGACTGGTCATAGACCCCCCTTGTCCCCTGATTAGTCACTTGACTAAGGTGACCTTAGTGGCGTCACTCACACGCCGCAAGGGGGAACCATGAAGTTTGCAGTGCACGCAGGTCGAGCCAAGGTGGTGTCTCCGGACTCGACGTCGATGCTCGACCTCGAGCGCGCAAGCGGCGGTCGCTTGCCGAGCGATCCGAACTCGTGCTTCGCGCGCTGGTCGGAAGTCGTCGCGCTTGCCAACACCACGACGAACTTCGATGAACCATGCGTCGCCACCGAACTCGATGCACCGTCCCCACTCGCCCGTCAGGTGTTCGGCATCGGACTCAACTATCGCCACCATGCAGAGGAATCGAACATGCCGATCCCGACCGCTCCGCTCACGTTCCCCAAGTTCCCCTCCTCCATCAATTCACCGTTCGGCGACGTCGTCATCGACGTGCCCGCCGGCGACTTCGAGGCCGAACTCGTGGTCGTCGTCGGGTCGGGCGGACGCAACATCGACGCGTCACGCGCGTGGGACGCCATCGCGGGAATCTGCGTCGGCCAAGACATCTCCGATCGTGCGCTGCAGTTCGCCAGCCAGCCACCACAGTTCGGTCTCGGCAAGAGCCGACTCGGCTATTCACCATTCGGCCCGTGGCTGACGAGCCCCGACGCCGTGCCGAATCGCGATGCGCTGCAGTTGTCGTGTCAGCTGAACGGCGAGGAGATGCAGTCGACGAACACCAACGACCTCATCTTTTCGGTGACCGATCTCGTCACCTATCTCTCCTCGATCGTCGAGCTCCTCCCCGGCGACGTCATCTTCACCGGCACACCAGGTGGCATCGGCGC
>CAYFJS010000076.1:0-4083 GCA_964343495.1 uncultured Acidimicrobium sp.
GCAGGAGCTGGAGCTGCGACGGGTGGCGGGGCTGGAGCCGGAGCGGGCGCGGCGGCAGGTGCCGGTGCAGGCGCTGCAACAGGAGCGGCACCTGCTGCTCCGACGACGGCAATGACGGTGCCAACGGGGACGGTGTCGCCTTCGTTGGCGCGGATCTCCGTCAGCGTTCCAGCAACCGGGGAAGGAACTTCGGTGTCCACCTTGTCCGTGGAGACCTCGAACAAGGGCTCATCTGCAGAGACGGTGTCACCGACCTTCTTGAACCACCGTGTGATCGTTCCCTCGGTGACGGTCTCGCCGAGTTGCGGAAGGGTGATGTCAGCCATGGTGCTCCTGTCGGGGTACGACCAATTCTACGAAACCGACTGCGGCGTGTCGCGACGGACTACGCATTGATACTGCGACCCGTCATGGACATCACGGTCTCACCGAACAATTCGCTGAGCGACGGGTGCGGCTGGATGAACTCGGCGATCTCCTCCACCGTTGCCTCCCAGTTCACGGCGAGGTAGCCACCGGAGAGTTGTTCGGTGACCCACGGACCCACCATGTGCACGCCGAGCACCTGGCCAGCCGAGCCGTCTGCATTCTTCTTGGCGATCACCTTCACGAGGCCGTCGGTCTCACCGAGGATCATCGCTCGCGAGTTGGCACGGAACTGATGCTTGGCGACGACGACGTCGAAACCCTGCGCTCGCGCTTCTGCCTCGGATGGTCCCGACCACGCCACTTCTGGATGGCAGTAGATCGCCCAGGGAACTCGGTCGTACATCACGGGGTAGACGGTCTCACCGAGCAGATGCTTCACCGCGACGATCGCTTCCGCGTAGGCGACGTGGGCGAGCTGCGGGGTATTGATGATGTCGCCGACTGCATACACCCCAGGCACGTTGGTCTGGCAGTAGCCGTCGACCTCGACGAACCCTCGCTCGCTCACCGCGACGCCTGCATTCGCAAGGAGTAGCCCATCGCTGTATGGCTTGCGTCCCACGGACACCACCACTGCGTCAACCTCGATCGACTCACCTTCACCGAACGACACGGTCGTGCCACCCGATGCGTTCGGGGTGTGGCCGGTCACGCTGACGCCAGTGCGAATGTCGATGTTCTTCTTCTTGAAACTCTTGACGACCACGTTGGCGACGTCCTCGTCGAGTCCTGGGAGGATCTTCGGCAGACCTTCGAGGATCGTCACGCGCGCACCGAGGTCGGCAAAGGTCGAGGCGAACTCGCACCCGATCGCTCCGCCACCGATGACGGCAATACGTGCGGGGATGCTCGACAACATGAGCACTTCGTCGGACGTCATGATCGGTCCTCCGGGAGCGAAACCCGGAATGGTGCGTGGCGTCGAGCCAGTAGCGATGATCACGAATCGTCCCTCGAGCGTGCGCGACGAACCATCGGCGAGTGCGACATCCACGGTCTTCGCCGTACGCATCGCACCCGTGCCGAGGAGATAGGTCACTTTCTTCGACTTGGTGAGCCCGGTGAGTCCCTTCACGAGCCCCTGCACGATTCCTTGTTTGCGAGTCTGCGCGACGGAAAAGTCGATGCGCGAGGCAGAAGTGGCGATTCCGAAGTCCGCCGCGTGCGAGACGTGACGATTGACGGCGGCGGTTTCGAGGAACGCCTTTGCCGGGATGCAACCACGGTTGAGGCACGTGCCGCCGATCGTGTCCTTCTCGACGAGCGCGACATTCAGGCCCGCGGATGCGCCGTAGAAGGCCGCGGCGTACCCGCCGGGGCCTCCTCCGATGACCACGAGATCGAATTGCTCAGCCGTACACGACTCCTTTATCCAGAGAAAACAACGGTACTCCCACGACCCTTATTCCTCGATCGCCCATTGACTGTTGTCACCCCCGCGGTAATAGAAGACCGCGGGCGTTCCGCTCGAGACGGGAAAGGCCACGACACAGGTCACCGGTTCGACCGCCGTCGTCGTGCACCACGGCTGCTCCCCAACACCGGACACCGGTTCGCTCGCCTTGCCGCCGGCCAGCAACTTCCAACCCTCGACCGCCGACTCGCCATCGAGCCCGCCGATCGTCACCGTGACCAAGGTGTTGTCGCTCGTCACGAGGAGCGACTCGACGGTCACGTTCATGCCACCGACGGCAACGGTCTCGCCGACTGCGTGCACCTTTTCGTCGACACTCGTCGTCTCGACGGACTGACGCAACTTGATGCTCCCGGCGACGAGGATCAACACTCCGCACACGAGCGACCACAGGATCAGCTTGCGCGTACTCATCGGTTTCAGCCTAGGTGCGCGCCACGTGCCGAGCATCGGTACCTTTCGTCACAACGCGATCGCGCTCGGTGCATTAGCGTTGAACACACACGCCATGGGACTCAGGGACAAACTCAAGTCGGCAAACAAGTCGATCCGCGAGATCGACGCCGAACGCCTCATCGACCGATTCGAAAAACTCCGGCTTGCCCCACTGAGCGAACTCGAGCCACGCTTTCGCACCAAGGCCTGCGGTGAGGTCAAGCGCATGACGATCAAGCCGCGCTCGGGAATCCCATCGACGGAGATTGTGATCAACGACGGGACGGGCGAGGCAACCGTCATCTTCAGCGGACGGCGCCACGTCGCCGGCATCGAACACGGCCACTGCATCGTCGTCGATGGGGTGCCACACCTCGATCGCAACCGTCTCGTGTTCCTCAATCCGGCCTACACCCTGCTCCCGCAGGGCGACGGCTGAACGTCAGCCGACGAGAATTTTTTCGACAGCCGCCTCGGCGTCCTCGGTGATCAACGCCATCACCTCGTCGCCGACGCGCAACACCGTCTCTTTGTCCGGCACGAGCACGCGGCTGTCGCGCACGATGGCGACGACGGTCGCGCTGCGCGGGAACTGCAACTCCTTCAGCGCCTTGTCGCACGCTGGGGACGTTGCCGCGAGCGTCACTTCGATCAACTCGGCCTTGCCCCCCTTCAGCTGCATCAGCCGGACGAACGAGCCCACCGTGACCGCTTCTTGCACGAGGCTCGTGATGAGGTGCGGGGTCGACACGGAGACGTCCACGCCCCACATGTCGTTGAACATCCAGTAGTTGTTCGGATTGTTCACGCGCGCGACCACGCGGGGCACGCCGAACTCCTGCTTCGACAACAGCGACACCACGAGGTTGTCTTCGTCATCACCGGTGACCGATGCAACGACGTCGGCCATCGTGACTCCAGCGGCGGCGAGCACCGCGACGTCACATGCATCCCCCTGGTGCCACTTGACGCCGGTCGCCTGGTCGTCGGCATACTCGCGCACGACGGAGCGATCGTTCTCGATGATGGTGACGTCGTGTCCGGCCGCGACGAGTTGCTCTGCGGTGAAGCGACCGACGCTTCCGCCTCCTGCGATGACGACCTTCATGGTCAGTGACCCTTCCCGTTCGACTTCGTCAGCGAAGCATCGAACGCCTCGAGACCGGCGACGCTCGCCATCACGTAGGCGACGTCACCTTCCTGGACGACGGTGTCCTCGTCGATGATCATGGCGGTTCCGAGCCGACGGATCGCCGAGATCCGAGCGTCCGCAGAATCGAGCGTGAGCACCCGCGTTCCGACGAGCGACTTGGGCATCTCCCGCTCGACGAGCACGACCTTGGCACTCGGATCGGTCCATTCGACGGCGGGCAGGTCTGGCAGGATGCGGCGCATGATCCGCTCGGACGTCCACTTCACCGTCGCCACGGTGGCGATCCCCAGCCGTTCGTAGATCTCGGCCCGCTTGGGGTCATAGATTCGCGCCACGACCCGTTCGAGGCCGAACTCCTCGCGGGCGACGCGCGCGATCAAGATGTTCGAGTTGTCACCGTTCGTCACGGAGGCGAGCGCACCGGCGCGCTCGATGCCGGCCTCGACCAACACCTCGCGATCGAAACCAATGCCGACGATCGTCTGCCCGGTGAAGCCTTCTCCGAGCCGGCTGAACGCCTCGGGCTTGCGATCGATGACGGCGACGGTGTGACCGGCCTTGGTCAATTCTCGTCCGAGGGTGGAACCCACTCGCCCGCACCCGACTATGACAACGTGCACAACTTGCTCCCTCTGTTGCAGGTTTCAGCGTA
>CAYFJS010000077.1:0-4075 GCA_964343495.1 uncultured Acidimicrobium sp.
ACAACGTGAAGCCACCCCTCGAGGTGCGCAGCCGCCGCGTCGGTGGCGCCACCTACCAGGTGCCGGTCGAGGTTCGTCCTCGCCGTGCGACGACGCTCGCCATTCGTTGGATCGTCGAGAACGCCCGCGATCGCCGCGAAAAGACCATGGCCGAATGTCTCGCGAACGAGATCATGGACGCCTCGAACGGTCTCGGTGCCTCGATGAAGAAGCGTGACGACATGCAGAAGATGGCCGAGTCGAACAAGGCCTTTGCTCACTACCGCTGGTAGTAGCCACGAGATCAGGAAAGACACCCCCACATGGCAACCCGTGAGTATCCACTAGAGCGTTATCGCAACATCGGCATCATGGCCCACATCGATGCGGGCAAGACGACGACCACCGAGCGCGTCCTCTACTACACGGGCAAGACCTACAAGATCGGTGAAGTGCACGAAGGTGGCGCCGTCATGGACCACATGGTCCAGGAACAAGAGCGCGGAATCACCATCACCTCGGCCGCCACGACCGCGTTCTGGCGCGACCATCGCATCAACATCATCGACACCCCGGGCCACGTGGACTTCACCATCGAAGTGGAGCGCTCGTTGCGCGTGCTCGACGGTGCGGTAGCCGTATTCGACTCGGTGGCAGGCGTCGAGCCACAGACCGAGACCGTGTGGCGCCAGGCCAACAAGTACCGCGTCCCGCGCATGTGCTTCATCAACAAGATGGACCGCACCGGTGCGAACTTCTACCGCACCCTCGACATGATCAAGGACCGCCTCCAGGCGGTGCCGGCGGTCGTGCAGCTCCCGTACGGCGCAGAAGCCGACTACAAGGGGATCATCGACATCGTCAAGATGAAGGCGGTCGTCTGGGACGGCGACGAGAAGGACTCGAAGTACAAGGACGTCGACATCCCCGCCGAGTACGTCGACAAGGCCAAGCAGTACCGCGCCGAGTTGCTCGAACTCGTCGCCGGCGAAGACGAAGTGTTGATGGAGAAGTACCTGGAGACGGGTGACCTCGACGAGGCCGACCTGCGCACCGCGATCCGCAAGGGCACGCTGTCGTTCTCCTTCGTGCCCATCCTCTGCGGTTCGGCGTTCAAGAACAAGGGCGTGCAGCAGATGTTGGACGCCGTCGTCGACTACATGCCGAGCCCGCTCGACATTCCGGCAGCCTCGGGCGTCAAGCCGGACACCGAAGACGTCATCACCCGTGATGCGGATGAGAAGGCGCCGTTCTCGGCACTCGCGTTCAAGATCGTGTCCGACCCGTTCGGTCGCCTCACCTACTTCCGCGTCTACTCGGGAGCGATCTCCAAGGGTGACGAGGTGTACAACTCGACCAAGGAGAAGCGCGAGCGCATCGGTCGTCTGCTCTTGATGCACGCGAACCAGCGCGAGGACATCGACACCGCACTCGCCGGCGACATCGTCGCAGGTCTCGGCTTCAAGGAAGTCACCACCGGCGACACCCTGTGCGATCGCAGCAATCCGATCATCTTGGAGAAGATGGAGTTCCCGGAGCCGGTCATCCACGTCGCCATCGAGCCGAAGACGAAGGCCGACCAGGACAAGCTCGGCAAGGCACTCAAGTCACTGTCGGACGAAGACCCGACCTTCCGCGTGCGCACCGATGAAGAGACCGCCCAGACGGTGATCTCGGGAATGGGCGAGTTGCACTTGGAGATCCTCGTCGACCGCATGCAGCGTGAGTTCGGCGTCGATGCCACCGTCGGTAAGCCACAGGTGGCGTATCGCGAGACCGTCACGAAGAAGGTCGAGAGCGTCGAATACCGCCACATCAAGCAGTCGGGTGGTTCGGGTCAGTTCGCCGTCGTCAAGATCACGGTCGAGCCGAGCGGCGTGGGCAACGGCTACATCTTCGAAGACGAGATCACCGGTGGACGCATTCCGCGCGAGTACATCCAGCCGACCAACCAGGGCATCCAGAGCGCGCTCGACAACGGCGTGCTCGCCGGTTACCCGACGGTGGACGTGAAGGTCTCCCTCGTGGACGGTCAGTACCACGACGTCGACTCGAGCGAAATGGCGTTCAAGGTCGCCGGTCAGATGGCGTTCCGCAAGGCAGCCGCGATGGCGGGCCCGATCATCCTCGAGCCGATCATGGCCGTCGAGGTCGTGACCCCGGACGACTACATGGGTGACGTGATGGGTGACCTCTCCAGCCGCCGCGGTCGCATCGAGGGCATGGAAGCCAACGGAAACGCCCAAAACATCAGGGCGCAGGTGCCACTTTCGGAAATGTTCGGATACAGTACAGACCTGCGTTCGCGCACTCAGGGTCGTGCAACTTACACGATGCAGTTCCACAGCTATCAGCAGGTCCCCGAGGTGATCGCCCAAGAAATCATCAAGCGAGTGCGCGGCGAATAGCCGACACGAGTCATCGGTAAGACACAAGTTTCAACACACAGGATCAAGGAAAGAAAGAAATAAGGAGCAGCAATGTCAAAGGCAAAGTTTGAGCGCAACAAGCCACACGTCAACATCGGCACCATGGGTCACATCGACCACGGTAAGACCACGTTGACCGCGGCCATCTCGACCACCCTTGCAGCCAAGGGTCTCGCCGAGGTCACCCCGTTCGACCAGATCGACAAGGCGCCGGAAGAGAAGGCTCGTGGTATCACGATCTCGATCGCGCACATCGAATACGAGTCGGAGAAGCGTCACTACGCACACGTCGACATGCCAGGTCACGCCGACTACATCAAGAACATGATCACCGGTGCGGCACAGGTCGACGGCGCAATCCTCGTGGTTGCCGCCACCGACGGCCCGATGCCACAGACCCGCGAGCACGTGCTGCTCGCCCGTCAGGTGGGCGTGCCCTACATCGTCGTCGCGCTGAACAAGGCCGACATGGTCGAGGACGAAGAGCTCCTCGAACTCGTCGAGGTCGAAGTTCGCGACCTGCTCAACAGCTACGAGTTCCCCGGCGACACCGCTCCTGTCGTTCGCGTCTCGGCGCTGAAGGCCCTCCAGGGTGATGCAGAAGCACAGGAGCAGGTCATGAACCTGATCCGCGCATGTGACGACTTCATCCCAGAGCCGAAGCGTGAGTTGGACAAGCCGTTCCTCATGCCGATCGAAGACGTGTTCACCATCACCGGTCGCGGCACCGTCGTCACCGGCAAGGTCGAGCAGGGTCGCATCCACACCGGCGACGAAATCGAGATCGTCGGTCTGCGCGACACGCAGAAGACCACCTGCACGGGTGTCGAAATGTTCCGCAAGCTCCTCGATGAGGGTCAGGCTGGCGACAACATCGGCGCACTCTTGCGCGGTACGAAGAAGGAAGAAGTCGAGCGCGGCCAGGTTCTCTGCGCCCCGGGCTCGATCACCCCACACACCAACTTCGAGGGACAGGTCTACGTCCTCACGAAGGAAGAGGGTGGCCGTCACAAGCCGTTCTTCAACAACTACCGCCCGCAGTTCTTCTTCCGCACCACTGACGTGACCGGAACCGTCGAGCTGCCGAAGGGCACCGAGATGGTCATGCCGGGCGACAACGTCACGATGACGGTCGAGCTCGGTAAGGCGATCGCCATGGACGAGGGTCTCCGCTTCGCTATCCGCGAAGGTGGCCGCACCGTCGGCGCAGGTCGCGTCACCAAGATCATCAAGTGACGAACTGACTGGCTGATTTCATGTCCTCAAGCATTCGCATCCGTCTCAAGGCGTTCGACCACCAGATCATCGACGAGTCTTCGAAGAAGATCGTCGAGACGGTGGCTCGCACCAACGCGACGGTGCGCGGGCCGATCCCGTTGCCGACCGACAACCACCGTTACACGGTGATTCGCGGACCGCACGTCGACAAGGACTCGCGCGAGCACTTCGAGATGCGCATCCACAAGCGCCTCATCGACATCGTCGAGCCGAATGCGAAGACCATCGACTCGCTGCAGCGCATCGAGCTGCCGGCGGGCGTGGACATCGAAATCAAGCTGCAGAACAGCTAGTACTCGTTAGGCGCGTGACGCGCGCTCATGCAGCAAGCACTGCATGTGCGCGACGTCCAGCCAACGTCCGAACTTCCGTCCGATCTCTCGCTCGAT
>CAYFJS010000078.1:0-4042 GCA_964343495.1 uncultured Acidimicrobium sp.
ACAGCGCCTTCGGCACGCCGGGTGGGAACAACACGTTCTTGAAGTAACCGATCGGACCCTGGTTTTTGATGCCCGTCGCGTTGTAGACGACCCACACGAGGAGCGCCATGAATGCGGGAATGCCCATGCGTGCGGTCGCCGGCATCTGGATGAACGGAATGATTCCCGGCACGTTGCAGATGTAGATGAAGATGAACATCGTCAGGAGGAACGGCGTCCAGCCCAGTCCCGAGCGGCCCATGGTCTCCATGATGATGTTCTTCTCGATGAACTCGACCGCGATCTCGGCGAGATTGCGAGCGCCTTTGGGTGCGGTCTTGTGATCGCGATTCGCCGCAATGAGGAAGAGCACACTGCCGATCAGCGCCGCAGCGATCGAGATGAGCACGACCTTGTTGATCCCCGGCGTGATGTCCTTCCAACGGAGCAGGGTGTTGATGGGCGGGAAGTGGAACCCGCGGGTGCTCTCCCCTTCCTCCGCCGCTCGTACGAGAGCGGAGAACGCTCGCGCGGATGCCAGCTGTGCGAATTGCGTTGAGATCACGGTGGTCGTCCTGTTGTGGTGATTAGAGGCTGTTCGCCTGGGCTGATGGAGATTCTTGCTGAGACTGGGGTTTGGGCTTCAATCCTGGATACGCGAGCGACAGAGAAACATAGCGCAGTTCCCAGAACAGCAGCCCAACGTGCGCGACGATGATTGTCACACCCATCGGAACGAGCTCGACCCAACCGAGGTTGCGCACGAGATAGACGGCGGCAGCGATGATCGCGAGGCGCACGATGTAGCCGAACAGCGTCATGCCCATCATGAGGGCATAGGAGATCTTGGCCGTGTAGGACACGAGCCAGGCCGCCAACGCGTAGTTCGCAAGCACGAGCGCGAGCCCGTAGGCGGCCGACACTGCGCCATGAGACCCCCAGCCGAGCGCAGAGAGACCGATGAAGAGCGGTGCGACGATCGCACCACGACGAATGATGTCCCGGCCGATCGCGGCCTCCGGCGCTGGGCCGGTGTCGTGCATCGCGAGCACGTTCACGTAGTCGGGGTCGGTCGTCTTCATCGCGTGATCGACTCCCGCTGATGCTCGGTTGCCTGGTTGACGCGGGCGGCGACCTGGGAGTCCATCTCCGCCTTGTACTGGTAGTACATCCGCACGAAATTGCCGACGAGCGAGAAGACAACGAGGGCGATCGTGATCGTCGGCGTCGTGCCAACGAGGGCATCCACGACGAGCCCGATCACACAGAACACGAGCACACTGATCGCCATCTCGGCTCCACGACCGAGAGAATCACCAGACGACGCGACCGGTCGCTTGGGCGCAATCGTTCTCGTCAGCTTTCTCATGGTGGTCCGGTCCCGGGGTGCTTGTGAAACTAAGTACAAACTAGACGGAGGGCCAAAACGCAACCAAACTGCTCGTGCGTTTGTGCCTCGTCAGGCGGCGGGAGTCTCGTCGTGGCGACGTCCGAGACGCGGGTGCAACACCGTGAATCCCCCCAAGGCAAGGGCGAGCACCAGGAACGGCCACAACGAGGGGTTGGACTCGGAAAGAGCCGGATACAGCGCGAAGCCGGAGAGGAGCGCCGTCCACAACCACAGGATGACGACGGCGCGTCGAGGGCCGTGGCCGAGGGCAATCAGTCGATGGTGGAGGTGACCGCGGTCGGCGGTGGCGAGACCTTGTCGATTGATCGCGCGCCGCAGGATCGCGAACACGACGTCGATGATCGGGACGCCGAGGACGAGCAGTGCGATGAAGATCGGTGCGATGAAGAAGTAGGTCTGGCCGGCACTGACCTGAGCCTGCGGATCCGAACGACCGCCGACGACGCTCGTCGAGACCGCCATCAAAAGACCGAGGAGAAGCGCGCCACAGTCCCCCATGAAGATACGAGCAGGGTTGAAATTGAACGGCAAGAAGCCGATGCAGACGCCGACGGTGATGATCGCAACGAGCGGTCCGATGTTCGGCTCCGAAAGCAATCCGTTCGACGCGAGGTTGTTCGAATAGAAGAAGAACGACCCTGCCGCAATCGCAGTGATACCGGTGGCGAGTCCATCCAAACCATCGATCAAGTTGATCGCCTGCGTCATTCCGATCAGCCACAGCGCCGTGACGAGAGGAATCCAGTCGTCGGACAAGATGAACACGTCGAGCAGTGGAAGTCGGAAGTAGAACATCGTGGTCCCGAACCAGACGAGGATCATCGCAGCGACGACGACTCCCGTGACTTTCATCGGCGCCGAGAGTTCCTTGATGTCGTCGATGAAACCGAGAACGGTGATGAATGCGGCGGCAAGCACCACACCGATGATCTCCGAGTTCCCTTTCAGCAGGGGTTGGAATCGATCCATGCTGAACGCGACGATGAGCGCGACGATCAGGCCGACGAAGAAGCCCAGTCCGCCGACGTCGGGAGTCGGCACGGGATGCGCACGCCGCTCGTCCGGCTCGGCCATCCAGTTCTTGCGGCGTGCGACTCGCTCGATGAGCGGGGTGGCGACGGCGGTCGCCGCAGCAGCACTCGCACCGACGATCAGGTAGCCGGCGAGGTTACGCACTCGTCGGGTACACCGGAAACTTCGCGCAGAGCTCCGCGACCTTTGCGCGAACACCCTTGACGACACCTGGATCGTTGCGGCCACGCAACGTCGTCGCGATGTACTCCGCAATCAGCGGCATCTCTGCTTCCTTCATCCCCTGCGTCGTGACCGACGGCGTTCCGATGCGAACGCCGCTCGTAACGAACGGGCTACGAGGATCGTTCGGGATGTTGTTCTTGTTGAGCGTGATGCCCGCTTCGTCCAACACGAGCTGGGCCTCCTTGCCGGTCAGCTCCGCGTCGAAGGGTCGCAAGTCCACCACCATCATGTGCGTATCGGTACCGCCGCTGACGAGGCGGAAGCCCTGCTTCGAGAGTGCCTCGGCGAGCGCCGCGGCGTTCTTCACGATTTGGTGCGCATAGTCCTTGAAACTGGGTTGTAGGGCTTCGTGGAATGCGACGGCCTTCCCTGCGACCGCATGTTCGAGAGGACCGCCTTGGCTACCCGGGAACACCGCCTTGTCGATTGCCGCGGCATGCGCCGACGTCGTGAGGATGCAACCCCCGCGAGGGCCTCGCAGTGTCTTGTGTGTCGTGAACGTGACGACGTCTGCATACGGAACGGGATTCGGGTGTGCTCCACCCGCGACGAGCCCCGCAATGTGGGCGATGTCGAACATCATCAACGCCCCAACCTCATCGGCGATCGCACGGAACGGCTGTGGCTCGAGTCGCCGCGGATACGACGTCGTGCCTGCGACGATCAGTTTCGGCTTGACCTTCTTGGCGAGGTCGCGAATCTGGTCAAAGTCGAGGCGCTCGTCGGTGTCGCTCACGCGGAAGGATTTGAAGTCGTACAGGATTCCGCTGGCGTTCACCGGTGAACCATGTGTGAGATGACCGCCGTGGTCGAGACTGAGCCCGAGGACCGTGTCCCCGGGATTGATCAGTCCGAGGTAGACCGCCATGTTCGCGCTCGCGCCAGAGTGAGGCTGCACGTTGGCGTGGTCGGCGCCGAACAACTTCTTGACGCGCTCAATTGCGAGCGCCTCGATTTCATCAACGACCGCGTTTCCGCCGTAATAGCGCTTCTGCGGATAACCCTCGGCGTACTTGTTGGTGAGGACCGAACCAGTCGCGGTCATCACGTCAGGCGACGTGAAGTTCTCACTCGCGATCAACTGCAGGCCAGTGGTCTGACGGACACGCTCCTTCTCGATGAGTGCAAAAACCTCGGTGTCACGACTCTGTTGCGACGGCCACGGCATCAGCGGGCTCCTTCCTGTTGTTCGATCTCTGCAAGCTGAGCGACGCGTCGTTCGTGACGGCCACCCTCGAATGGTGTGGAGAGGAATTTTGCCACGATCTGCTCAGCGAGGTCGAACGACACCACCCGGCCGCCCATCGACAACACGTTGGCGTTGTTGTGCGACCTCGCCATCTCCGCGAGATACAAGTCGTTGCAGAGGGCAGCTCGTACGCCCCGCACCTTGTT
>CAYFJS010000079.1:0-4026 GCA_964343495.1 uncultured Acidimicrobium sp.
GAACGGTGGCGGTAGAGGTCGTAGGGGATCGGATTGAGCACGTGGCCCGCGCTTTGGATCTTGCCGTCCTCGTACAGAAGCATCGGCCCGGCCATCGCCACGTCCAGGTCTTCGAGGAGTCCGACGAGTGTCTCGAGTGCATCAGGTGTGATGATCTCGGTGTCGTCGTTCAGGAGCAACACGTAGTCGCCTGTGCTCGCGAGAACTCCGCGGTTGACCTTGTCGGCGAAGTTGAACTCGGCGTCGTACTCGACGCTCGTGATCCGTCCGTGCCCTGCGGCGATGATGGCCTCGCGAGCCTCTTTCGGCGTGTCGGCGTCGAACACGACGACGACGTCGAAGTTCTGGAACGTGCTGCGGGCGATCAGGGTCTCGATCGCGTGTGCGGCGAGCACCATCTCGCGTCCGCGGATCGTCTCAGTCGTGCCGCGCGTCGGCACGATCACGCTGACCGACCTTGAGGGCGACGGAATCCTGCGCACGCGCACCACCTCGACCGCACGATCGATGGTCACATCGGCGGTGATTCCGGTGCGCGCGCAATGCTCGATGACCGCATCGAGCGATGCAGTCGGCATGAGGTGACGCTGGTCGGAGTGGTACGTGAGGTGGGCGAGTCGCCGATGCTCGGTGGCGGCCTCGGAGAGACGAAGCGCGCGGTCGTGTTCGTGGAGCCGCGCGAGTGACGCGACTCCGCCGCAGCGAGCGACGACCTCGGCTCGGATGCACAACATGCTCCCGACGTAACAGTGCGAGCGCAGTCGCTCAGGAGACCAGCCCGGACGCATGACCTCTGAGGGTTCGTCGAACCGGCTGGCCTTGCCGTGGTGCGAGTCGCCGTACAGGAAGTCGCACGTCGGATGCTCATCGAGGAATGCATTGATCGTTTCGAGTGCGTCGTCGGCGAGAGCGTCTCCCGCGCGCAGGAACACGACCCATGCGTCCTCGGGGATAGGAAGCTCGTCGCGCGCGACGACGATCGCTGCGGTGCGAAGCGATCGCATCCGGGTGACTTTTTCCTGTGCAACGGTGGAGTCGACGACGATCCAGTTGCGCGGACGTGCAGTCGAAGCGACGAGCGACCGTGCGGTTCGGCGCAGATCTGCGGTGGTGACCCCGGCGGCCGAGGTCGCGACGACGAAGCGACGCACTAGTTCGCGGCCTTCTTCAGGATGTAGCGCACGGACTTGGGGAGGTGGCGATAGGCGAAACGAATCGGTCGCAACCACGGCTGGTGGACCCAGTCGATGCGTGAGGTGGCCTGAGCGTCGCGGGCGTAGGAGTGCTCGAAGTCGTAACCACTCATCGCGGTGTCGACGGTCGAGCCGTAACGCGCCCTGACACGAGCTTCGGCGCGCGCCCCGAGTTCGGCGTCGCGGGACTCGAGTTGGCGAAGTGCTGCATCGAGGGCGTCAGGGGAGTTGGCCATTCCCGACATGGGTTTCAGCCTAATGAGTGGCCCGCGCGGGCTAGATCATCATGTTCAACTGCATGACGACGCGCGTCGCGAGTTCTGAGTCTCCGCGCATCGTCACCGCATTGAGATAGTCGCTCGGATTGCCGCGACCGGTGGCGAGTGCGAGGAAAGCCGTCGAGTCGATCGTGATGGTGCTGCGTGGAGACGACGGTGCGCTCTCGACGATCTTGGCGCGACCGTCGACGACGGTGATTGGAATCGTGCGTACGACTCCTCCCGTCAGCTCGATCACGACGGTGTCGCCGTCCGGAGTCGCTGCACGCTTGCCGACCACGATCGGGAGCGTGCGGATGAGTCGGTCGATGGTGTGCTCTGCGACCGGACCGGACTCGTGACCCGGCTTGCCGATGGCGCGGCGCACGTCCTGTTCATGCACCCACAGGTCGAGCACGCGGATGGAGATGAACTCACCGAGTGTGCCCGGTCCCGTAGGCATGTGCCACGGTGTGTCGAAGTACGCATCGTCGGCCGTCGCCAGGTGATGTGCGCGGTCGCTCGCCACCTGTTTCCATTCGGCATACACCTGCGCACCGGTATGTGCTCGGCGGGCGTCGATTTCGTGTTCGTTCGCCTCACCGATCGGATTCTTCACGTAGTCGAACTTCGGCGCGCGATGCGTGGTCGAGGGCTTGCCCATCAGGAACAGTTCCGTGCCGATGAGGTGCGAGAGATTGTCCTTCACGTCCCAGCCTGGGCAGTCGGTGGCCGTCGACCACTGCGCCTCAGTGAGTCCGTCGAAGGCGACCGTGACGCCGTCCATCGCCTTGTTCATCAGTTCGATCAGTGCGGTCGGTCTCATCGTCTCTCCTCGGTCAGAGTGCAGGCTTCTGGATGGTTTCCCACTCGCGGCCTCGCAAGTAGGGGTTGAACACCTCGGCGATGTGTTGCAAGTCGCCGGAGGTCTTCGGTCGCTTCATCTCGTACAACCCGGGGAACTTCGCGGAGCGCACCGTGATGTCCCACAATTCGAGGGCATCTGCTCCCATCGGTGGGGGAAGGACGACCGGGCCGAAGATCGCACGCGTGCCGGGAGCGACGAGGATCGGCACGCCGAAGCCGGCGAGTTCGTTGACGGCGAAGTCGTGGTCGCGGCGCACGTCGTCGTGAGTCGTCGGATCGGAAAGTGCAGCGTCCCAGACGGAGGCATCCTCGCCGATCGAGGCGAGGAGTTCGACGGCGGTCTCGCGTTCGTATGGTCGTCGTCCCTCGAGGTGGAGAGCTCTGCCGATCGCGCCATACCAGGCATCACAGGCGTCCATGTCTCTGCGTCGCAACCAGGCGGCGATGCGCATCGGCGTCCAGCCGTAGGAGATCTCGCGTTCCCACGGATGCTTCTTGCCCTCGGGTCGATTGATTTCTTCGAGGCTGAAGAACTTCCACGTGATCGCAAGTCCTGTCTGTCGACGCACGTCACGGATCCACAGCGACGTCTGATACGCGTACGGACAGATTGGATCGAAGTAGAAATCGACGGTGTTCTGCGTCGGCGAGGTCGCGTCTCGGCTCACTAGTGCCCGAGCGTATCGGACTAGCCTTGATGCTCATGCAGCGACCGAGCCGATTCGAACACTTCCGTTTCCTGGGTGACAAGCGCACCCAGTTGGTCTATGACCTCGATGAGTGGACCGACGAGGGAGTGATCAACGAGATCGTGGAAGAGGGTGTCGGGCTCGGCTTCGGACCAGACACGTTGGCCGAAGCCCGCAACCGTGGCTACACGCTCGCCAAGCCGGGCGCCTCTCGTCGTCACCGCAAGCCACGCGCATAGATAACGGCGCAGGGGCAGCGTGAACGGCTCGTTCGTCTCCGGGGGCCTCACACTCGCGCGATATCTCGCCGAACCCGTCGGCAAGACCGGGGCGTTGCCCGCGATGGTGCTCTGCCACGGATATCCGAGCGGTGGCATCGACGCGCGCCAGTCGGCGGGATCGTTCCCCGAGTTGTGCGACCGAGTCGCGAGCGAACTCGGCTGGAGCGCGATGACGTTCACGTTCCGTGGATGCGCGACGAGCGAGGGTGACTTCTCGATGCAGGGATGGATGGACGACCTGCGTGCCGCCATCTCGCACATCGTGAGCGAGACCCAACCGAGCGGGATCTGGCTCGTGGGCAACAACACCGGTGGTTCGCTCGCACTGTGTGTGGCCGCCGACGACCCGCGCGTGAACGGGTGTGCGCTGCTCGGCGCGCGCGCGGACTTCGATGACTGGGCCGCACAGCCGCGACGATTCCTCGAACACTCTCGCGAGATCGGCACGATTCGTCGCGCGGGATTCCCGCCGTCGTTCGACGAGTGGTCGCGCGAGCTGCGCCGCTTCCGTCCCGCGGATGCCGCCAAGCGCTACGCGCCGCGGCCGCTGCTGTTGATGCACGGGGCCGACGACGACGTCGTGCCGACCGCGGACTCGCGCGTGCTCGCCAAGGCCTACGGGGATGGTGCCGAACTGCAGATCATCCAGGGTGCAGGTCACCGCCTGCGTCACGACCCGCGCGCGATGGCGATGTTGCTCGGTTGGCTGGACCGCCAGCGCACGTTGGCTGGGATGTAG
>CAYFJS010000080.1:0-4023 GCA_964343495.1 uncultured Acidimicrobium sp.
GGCGACATCCCGTGCCTGGTCGCGCAGGGCGACTTGCTCGGCGCTCCAGGCGAAATCCATGCCGAAACACTACGACTGCCCTTTGCGCTCAGCCCATCCCGGCGGGCACTCGTGGGGTAATGTGTACAAGTCAGATACAAGTTCGCCCCACCCCCAGGAGTGCCATGACTACGAAGATCAAGGTTGCCAATCCGATCGTCGAACTCGACGGTGACGAAATGACCCGCATCATGTGGCAGTTCATCAAGGACCGCCTCATCCTGCCGTACCTCGACGTGAACCTCGAGTACTACGACCTCGGCATCGAATACCGCGACTCCACCAACGACCAGGTGACGATCGATGCGGCGAACGCGATCTTGAAGCACGGCGTCGGCGTGAAGTGCGCGACGATCACGCCCGACGAGGCCCGCGTGAAGGAATTCAACCTGAAGCAGATGTGGAAGTCGCCGAACGGCACGATCCGCAACATCTTGGACGGCGTGGTGTTCCGCGAGCCGATCATCTGCAAGAACGTGCCCAAGCTCGTCCCGCACTGGACCAAGCCGATCGTCATCGGCCGTCACGCCCACGGCGACCAGTACAAGGCGACCGACTTCAAGGTGCCGGGCGAGGGCACCGTCACCATGACCTACGTCCCCAAGGACGGCAGTGCACCGATCGAGATGAAGGTCGCCGACTTCAAGGGCTCGGGCGTCGTGATGGGCATGTACAACTTCGACGAATCCATCCGCAACTTCGCCCGCGCGACGATGAACTACTCGCTGCAGCGCAACTATCCGCTCTTCCTCTCGACGAAGAACACGATCCTGAAGGCCTACGACGGACGCTTCAAGGACCTCTTCGAAGAGGTGTTCCAGAACGAGTTCAAGGCCAAGTTCGATGCAGCCGGTCTCACGTATGAGCACCGACTCATCGACGACATGGTCGCGTGCATGTTGCGCTGGGAGGGTGGCTACGTGTGGGCGTGCAAGAACTACGACGGAGACGTGCAGAGCGACACCGTCGCGCAGGGCTACGGCTCACTCGGTCTGATGACCTCGGTGCTGACCACGCCGGACGGTCGCGTGATGGAGTCCGAGGCCGCGCACGGCACCGTGACCCGTCACTACCGCGATCACCAGGCGGGCAAGAAGACCTCGACGAACCCGATCGCCTCGATCTTCGCCTGGACGCGTGGTCTCGAGCACCGCGGCAAGTTGGACAACACCCCCGAGGTGATCAACTTCGCCCGCACGGTGGAGAAGGTGTGCGTCGAGGCCGTCGAAGCAGGCGAGATGACCAAGGACCTGTCGCTTCTGATCGGTGGCGAGTCGGCCCCGTGGCAGACGACCGAGCAGTTCCTCGAGACGCTCGATCGCCGCCTGCAAGCCGCGATGGGCAAGTAGGCACCCGCGATGCGCGCGGTGGTGTTGCGCAGCCACGGTGGACCAGAGGTCCTCGGCATCGAGGACGTCCGTGCACCCGAGATCGGTGCGGAAGAAATCTTGGTCAAGGTGGCGGCGACCGCCGTCAATCGCGCGGACGTGTTGCATCGCATGGGCCTGTATCCCGATCCGTTCCCAGGTGCACTCGACATCCCGGGCATGGAGTACTCGGGCACCGTCGAGGCCTGCGGGGATCGCGTGCGCAACTGGCGCGTCGGCGACCACGTGATGGGCATCGTCAGTGGCGGCAGCTACGCCGAGTACGTCGCCGTGCATGAACGCCAGGCGATGCGCATCCCGCAAGGGGTCTCGCTCGCCGACGCCGCGGCGATTCCCGAGGTGTTCCTCACGGCCTGGGACGCACTCGTCCTGCAGGGCGGATTGACGAGTGGCCGATGGGCGCTCGTGCACGCGGTCGCCTCGGGTGTGGGAACCGCTGCAGTCCAGATCGTGAGTGCGATCGGGGCACGCTCGATCGGCACCTGCTCCGGGTCGAAGGTCGCGGCCGTGCGCGCACTCGGCGCAGACGTCGTCGTCGACTACACGACGGAGGACTTCGTGCAGGAAGCGGCGAAGGCGACGGGTGGTCGGGGCGTGGACGTGGTCCTCGACGTCATCGGTGGCAACTACCTGGACCGCAACGTCGCAGCACTCGCCCTCAAGGGCCGCATCGTGCAGGTCGGCGTGATGGGTGGCGGCAAGGTGGAGTTCAACCTGGCGGCGCTGATGCCCAAGCGGGCGAGCCTCACGGGAACCGTGCTGCGCGCGCGACCGCTCGAGGAAAAGATCGCCCTCGCCCAGAAGTTCGCAGCCGAGATGCTGCCGCTCTTCGATGCGGGTCGTCTCAAGCCGGTGATCGACAGCCGGTTCTCACTCGATCAGATCGCGGACGCGCACCGCCTCATGGAGGCCAATGCGAATATCGGCAAGATCCTGATCGAGGTCGCGAACTAGCGCTTGGCGATCGCCACGTAGGGTCGCTCGTCGACCCCGGTGTACCACTGGCGCGGGCGACTGATCTTTTGTTCCTTGTCCTTCAGGAGCTCCGACATGTGGGCGAGCCAGCCGACGGTGCGGGGGATCGCGAACAGCACGGTGAACATCTCGACCGGGAACCCGAGTGCCTGATAGATGAGGCCCGAGTAGAAGTCCACGTTCGGATACAGCTTGCGGCTGATGAAGTACTCGTCGTTCAGCGCGACCTTCTCGAGTTCGAGTGCGATGTCGAGGAGCGGGTTCTTGCCCGTCACCTCGAAGACTTCGTACGCGGTCTTCTTGATGATCGTCGCGCGCGGGTCGAAGTTCTTGTACACGCGGTGACCGAAGCCCATCAGCTTGGCGTCGCCATCCTTGACCTTCTTGATGAACGCCGGCACGTTGTTCACGGTGCCGATCTCCGTCAACATGCGCACGACGGCCTCGTTGGCTCCGCCGTGGAGTGGGCCATACAGCGCTGCTGCTGCTGCCGCGACGCTCGAGTACGGATCGGCGTTCGCACTCGCCACGACGCGCATCGTGGTGGTGCCGCAGTTCTGTTCGTGGTCGGCGTGCAGGATGAAGAGCACGTCCATCGCGCGGGCGAGCACCGGGTCGACGCGGTAGTCATCGCCGATGCGATACATCATGTTGAGGAAGTTCTGCGAGTAGGTCATCGAGTTGTTCGGCAACACGAACGGCAGACCCTTGGAGAAGCGATAGGTCATCGCGGCGATCGTCGGCACCTTGGCCACCAGTCGCAAGATCTGCTTGTTGAGGGCGTCCTCGTCGAAGATGCGCTTGGCGGAGTTGTAGAACGTGCCGAGGGCGGCGACGGCCGAGATGAACATGCCCATCGGGTGGGCGTCGTAGTGGAAGCCGTCCACGAAGCGCTTGCGCATGTTCTCGTGGATCATCGTGTGGTGCGTGACGTCGAAGCTCCACTTGTCGAGCTCGGCGGTCGTCGGGAGCTCGCCGTTCAAGAGGAGGTAGGCGACCTCGAGGAAGGTGGAGTGCTCGGCGAGCTGTTCGATCGGGTAGCCGCGATAGCGCAGGATGCCGGCGTCACCGTCGAGGTAGGTGATCGACGAGGCGCACGCCGCGGTCGAGAGGAATGCGGGGTCATACATCCGCAGGTTGGGGTCGAGTTCGCGCAGAGCGGACGAGGCGAAGACGCCGTCGGTTACCGGAACAGTGACTTTCTTGCCTGTTCGGTCATCGATGATGGTGATTGTGTCAGCCACCGTGATTCCCTTCATGTTGGTGGGAAGCTTCCTCTTCCCGCGCTCCAGTGTAGGGGCGGGGCTCAGAGAGGGGTGTTGTCGTGCTTGCGCCGGGCGAGCTTTTCCCGCTTGTCGCGAAGCATCGTGAGCGCACTCGCGATTTCCTTGCGGGTGTCGGCGGGGTCGATCACGGCATCGACGTACCCACGCTCGGCGGCGACGTACGGGTTGAGGAGCCGCTCCGAATAGTCGGCCTCGAAGGCCGCGCGCTCCTCGGGGGTGGCCCGGCGCTGGAGGATGGCCGCCGCCTGACCGGCACCCATCACCGCGAGTTCCGCCGACGGCCAGGCGAGACAGATGTCGTTGCCCATCTTCTTGGAGTCCATCACGATGTAGGC
>CAYFJS010000081.1:0-3977 GCA_964343495.1 uncultured Acidimicrobium sp.
GCACTCGAGGCAGGCGAACGACCGATGGACTGGAAGCCCGACGTGTGCTGGCAAGTTCCCATTCGGCTGGATGAGTTGGACGAAGACGACGGCCACCGCATCGCCTTCGTTCGCGAATGGAAGCGGAGGGACTGGGGCGGTGGCGGTGAGGACTTCCACTGGTGGTGCACCGACGACCACACGGCCTTCGTGGGCAAGGAACCGGTCTACAAGTACTTGAAAGATGAGATCGTCGAACTCGTCGGTCTGCCGGTGTACAAGAAACTCGTCACACTGCTCGAGGAGAAGCGCTCCACGCCGCTTCCCCACCCGAAGGTGCGCCGCTAACTACTTGCGGTTGTTCTTCTTACGATCCTCGAGATTGAGGAATCGCTTGCGAATTCGGATTGCGTCAGGCGTGACTTCGACGAGCTCATCCTCGCCGATCCATTCGATCGCGGTCTCGAGGGTGTGTGTCACCGGCGTGGCGAGCTTCGGACCATCGTCGTGACTGTGGGTGCGGATGTTGGTCTTCTCTTTTGCGCGGACAGCGTTGACAACCATCTCCTCCTCTCGCGCATTTTCGCCAACCACCATGCCCTCGTAGACGTCGTCACCCGGCGAAACGAACAGCGTCCCTCGAAGCTGGAGGTTGTCGAGCGCATATGCGGTGGTCGAACCGATTCGATCCGCCACCATCGCCCCACCCGTGCGGTGTGGCAACTCCCCTGCCCACGGGGTCCAGCCGTTGAGGGCCTGGTGAAGCAGAGCGGTTCCGCGCGTGACCGTGAGGACGAGCGAGCGGAAGCCGATGAGGCCTCGTGAGGGAGCTTCGAAGGAGATGATCGTGCGGCCTGGATCTCCCGGGCGCAGATCGGTGATGCGGCCCTTTCGTGGCGCGAGGGCCTGGGTGATCGCACCCACGTACTCGTCCGGCACGTCGCAGGTGCCCGACTCAAGCGGCTCATGCTTCTTCGAGTCGATCTCGCGTGTGATGACCTCGGGCCTGCTCACCTGCATCTCGAATCCCTCGCGACGCATGTTCTCAATCAATACGGCGAGCTGGAGCTCGCCTCGGCCGGCAACCTCCATGACGTCTGCGGAATCGGTCTCGGCGATCTTGATGCTCACGTTTCCGAGGATCTCGCGCCTCAAGCGATCCCGGAGATGGCGCGACGTCAGATACTTTCCGGAGCGTCCCGCATACGGCGAGGTGTTCACCCCGAAGCTCATGCGCAGCACCGGCTCGTCCACTTCGAGGCGAGGCAACGCAACTGGCGCATCGACACTGGCGATGGTGTCGCCGACTTCAACCTCTTCGATACCCGACATGATGAAGAGGTCTCCAGCAACGACTTCTTGAACCTCGGTTCGCTCGATTCCGGAGAAGGCAAACAAACCGCTCAACTTGCTCTTGAGCATCGGCTGGGGGTTGCCATCGGTCGGCTTCTGACAGAGCACGACCTGTTGGCCCTTCTTCATCACTCCCGCCATCACTCGGCCGATCGCAAGGCGACCGAGATAGTCGCTTGCATCCAAATTGGTGACGAGCGCCTGCAACGGAGCGTCGAGGTCATGGTTGGGCACCGGGATGTATTCGAGAATCGCATCGAGGAGTGGCGAAAGGTCGGCATCCGCTGACGGCATGCCGATCCCCTTCATCGATCGACTCTCGCGCGCGACCGCCGAATAGACCGGGAAATTGAGGTGGTGATCGGAATGCGCCAAGTCGAGGAACAACTGTTCGACTTCGTGCAGGACCTCTTCAGCACGCGCATCGCCACGGTCGACTTTGTTGATCACGAGGATCACCGGAAGGTCTTGGGCAAGCGCCTTCGACAACACGTACCGAGTCTGTGGGAGTGGACCCTCTGCAGCGTCGACGAGCAACAAGATGCCGTCGACGAGTGCCAACGCTCGCTCCACTTCCCCGCCGAAGTCGGCGTGACCGGGCGTGTCGACGAGGTTGATCTTGACGCCCTTCCATTCGACCTGTGCGGCCTTGGCAAGGATGGTGATTCCTCGCTCGCGCTCTTGGTCGTTATTGTCCATGACGCGATCGACCACGGCGGCATGACTCGAGAACGTTCCGGTGCTGCGAAGCAGCGCGTCGACGAGCGTCGTCTTCCCGTGGTCGACGTGCGCGACCAACGCGATACTGCGAAGTTTCTCAGGGGGTGTAGACATGGGTCCTTCCGCTGTCGACCGACCTACTGGTCGTCGTCAGCTTCTTCTTCATCGTCATCGTCGAAGCGAACCCCGTAGCGCTCCGCGATCGCCGCATACTCGTCTTCTTCAGACTGGGGACGCTTGCGACCGAGGCCCAAATCTTCTGGGGAAGGCCCGGATTGCTTCAACTTGCGCGCTTCTTCGAAGCGTCGGTGGCGACCCTTCTTCACGTGTGGCTCCAAACTAGCTGGACGACCACCACGTGGCCGCCTAACGAATAAACATCCCCCACAGTCTATCGGCGATGGCCCCCGTAATGAGGGACTGTGCTCAGGAGCGAATCAGACGCAAGTGACCCCTGCCGTCGAACGACAAACCGGCCTTGCCGTTGAGGATGTCCTCAAGGTCCGAGCCGACGATGTCTCGTCGCCAACCGGTGCGGAATCGACACGTTTCATCCTTGCGCAAGAACGCGTCCACATCGGCTCGTGTGCCCAGCATGGTCGGGTCGATGCGATGGATTCGAGCGAGTTCGCTGATCCACGCAGTCATCAGATTGACGGCGGGCTTCAGCCGCTTGTCGACTTCGTCTCCCGATCCATTCGGAAGCTCCACCACTTCGCTTCGACCGCGAGCTACCACTTCGAGGATCTCGCTTGCATCCGAGCCATGGGAGAGCCGGCCGTCGACACCGCGAAGCCCCAGCAGTTCTTGACTGCGTGTTGGCGCCTGTTGTGCGATCGAGACCAATGCCATGTCAGAGAGCACGCGTCGAACGGGAACGTTCAGGTGACGGGCTCGTTCGTCGCGCCACCGCGCCACTGCTCGGGCGATGCCGCGCGATTCGCCTTTCAGGGATCTCGCGTCCTTCACCCGGAGCCACGCATCGTCGCTCGACGAATCTTGACGCCGACCAAGTGCTTCGCGACATGCCTCGTGAGCCCACGTGAGGCGACCGAGGGAATCCAACTCTTCCGTCAACTTGTCGTGGATCGCCTCGAGGTGCACGACGTCATTGGCGGCATACGCACATTGGGCTGCGGACAGCGGTCGTCTAAGCCAGTCGGTGAGTCTGTCGCCCTTCGACAAATTGACTCCGAGCATTGCGCTCACGAGTGCCGAAAGCGATGGCGTTGACATCCCGATGAAGCCCGAGGCGATCTGCGTGTCGAACAGGTTCCTTGGCGTCGTTCCGGTGGCGAGTTGGAGCACCTCGATGTCCTGCTGTGCGGCATGCGCCAACCAGACGATGTCGGAATCGAGAACCTTTCCGAGCTGAGCAATGTCACACGCCAAAGGATCGACCAGGAAGGTCTCGCGACCCAATCCGATTTGCACGAGCGCGAGCTCGGGGAAATAGGTTCGCTCGCGATGGAACTCGGTGTCGATCGCGACGCGATCCTGACTGCTCAGTCGATCACAGAGCGCCGTCAGGCCGTGTTCGTCATCGACCCAGACGTAGGTGGACAGATCAGCCAACTTCCAGGGGGAAGTTCTTCGCCTTCCATGCGCCGGTTCCGCCGACCACATTGACCAAACCCTCGAGACCGGCGTCCTCGAGGGCCTCACACGCCCGAGCACTTCGGCCACCTGCTTGGCACACGACGTAGACGGCGGCATCAGATCTGAACAACTCGACGTGTTCTGCGAGTTCCGACAACGGCGCGTTGATCGCCCCCGGAATGCGTCCCGAGGCGTATTCGTCGCGTTCCCGGACGTCCACGATCTTCACCCCGCTCTCGAGGAGTGCCTTGAGTTCGTCGATCGATATCTCAGTCATGAGTCCAGTGTGCCAAATGTTCTGCCGCTTGAGCGAGATCCGCAGTCGT
>CAYFJS010000082.1:0-3956 GCA_964343495.1 uncultured Acidimicrobium sp.
TCGAAGAACAACTGGTCGGCTCCCGGTGGGCCGTACTCGAGTTCGCTCACGACGATGCTGGACATGCATCACAGTCTGTCGTGAAGCATCGACAGTTACGCTGTGACGTGTGAAGAGTCGCGCTGCATTTCCGCTGTTGCAGCTCGCGAACCTGATGTCAGGCGTTTCCAATGGCGTCGTGATGATCACCGTGCCGTGGATCGTGCTGAAGGAGACGGGTTCGGCTGGTCGGGCTGGTTTGCTCGCAGCGCTGGTCTCGATTCCAGGAATCGTCGTGTCGCCGATCGTCGGGGGATTGATCGATCGCCTCGGTCGCAGGCTCGTTTCGGTGGTTTCCGACGTGATGTCGCTCGTGTCGGTGCTCTTGTTCGTCGTGGTCAATGCCCTCGGAGACTTGACCTATTGGTGGATCGTCGGGATCGCCATCTTCGGTGCCGTCTTCGACCCTGCCGGGTACACGGCGCGTAAGTCGCTAATTCCGAACGCCGCGACGGCATCCGGGGTCAGCGTGGACACCGCGAATGGCCGGCACGAGGGCTTGTTCGCAATCGGCTGGATGGTCGGACCAGCGATCGGTGCGGCGTGCATCGAGTGGAGTGGCCCGATGGCGTCGTTCGTCGTGACCTCGGTGTTCTTCGCCCTCGCTGCCGTGGCGGTCGCCAACATGAAGGTCAACGACGAGCACGGCAAGTCAGTCGCACACGAACACGATGGACACGAGCCGTTCTTTTCATCGTTGCGAGGTGGCTTTCGGGTCATCATCGGAGATCGCGCACTCCTTGGACTGACCGTCACCTTCGTCGTCTTAAGCGGTCTTTATATGCCGATCGACACGGTGATCTTTCCCGCACACTTCGAGTCGATCGACGATCCGAGTGGCCTCGGGCTCCTGCTCGCATCGCTTGCACTCGGAATGGTGATCGGATCGTTTTCCTACGGCAGGTTGTCGGCCCGCTTCACTTCGAGCCAGATGTTGCGCACGATCGTCGTCGTTTCGACGTGCGCGCTCTTTCCGATGGTCGCACTCCCGTCGAAGTGGGTGTTCGGAGTGCTGGGTCTGATCTCCGGGCTCTCGTGGGGGCCGTTCAATCCGCTCTGGAACACCGTCGTGCAGAAGCGAGTCGCACCTGATCTCCAAGGCCGGGTGTATGGAATTCAGATGTCGGTCTTGTCCGCAGCGCCACCCCTCGGCCAACTCATCGTCGGCGCATCGGTGGACGGCTTTGGCCTCCAGCCGACGTTCCTCGTCGTGATGGTCGTCTTCGTGCTTGCGGCCGTGACGATCAGTTCGTCACGAACCTTGCGACACCTCTAATTATTCGTTGCCCTGCACGCGATCGAGGTGGGGAGCATCGCCTTCGATGAGTGCGAGCGTGTCGCCGACGGTGAGCGCCGTGCAGAATTCGCCGTTCAGGTTCGCCACCGTCATGTCGTGCACGAGCTCGGGGTCATAGTCGGCGCCGTCCCAGCCGATCCGATTCGACGTCGCGCAACAGTCGGGCACGAGATAGGTGTCGAAGCCCATGTTGCCCGCCATTCGCACCGTGGTCTCGACGCACATGTTGGTGAAGAACCCCACGCACACGAGGCGATTCACGCCTTTGCGACGCAGGTCAACCTCGAGTGAAGTGCCGACGAAGCCGCTGTTCACGTCCTTGGAGACTGCGATGTCACCGGGCAGGGGTTCAAAGCCCGGCTTCTGCTTGCCCGTCGGAAGTGACAACTTAAGTGGGGAATCCTTTTCGATCGAGTCGTGCATCGTGAACGCGACGGGGAGACCGGCATTTCGCCACGAGCCGAGGATTCGCAGCATGTGCGATTCGGCATCCGGGTTGTTCCGGCGACCGGTCGGCCCGCCCCAATGCGACAACACGTCGACGCCGACCTGGCAGTCGATGAGGAGGAGCGCCGTGTCGGAGGTGAATCGAGTGATCATGAGGGCTCACTCTACGAGGTCGACTTGCGTCGCGAGTCGCGCGCTGCGGGCATCCAGTTCTCACCAGCCGTTGCGTCAATGCGCGCGAGGTATGTCGCCGCGTGGGGCTCGATGGCCTCGCAGAGCCGGACCGTTGCTTCGCTTCCAAGGTGTCGCCAGGCTCGCTCGGAGAGTCGATTCGTTTCGTCCTCGATGTGTTGCCGCAACTCGAGGCCTGCCTCATTGACGCGCCCGTTCGTCGCGAGCCCACGAGCCATCAAGCCGTCGAGGGCCTCGGTGATTTGTCCATCGTCTGCGCCACGACTGCGCGGGATCCATTCTCCGGGATAGCCGAGGAACGCATCGTGGAGGAGGCCGGCCTGCACTCCCGAGAGATCATGTGCGGCAAGGAGTGCAAAGTGCGTGTCGCCACGCCATTCCCGGATGCAGTTGAGTGCGAGCCATGCACTGACGAGCGGATCGTGTTCGGCGCGGGGCCACGATCGATGCGCTGCATGCATTGGTCGGCCAGAAACGGGGAGCGACTCGGCCGCTGCCCACAGCTCTGGTCCGAGAGCGGCGAGTGTCGGCTCCAAGGCTGGCGAGTAGTCGCGAAGCCCGCGCCCGACGGCGTCGTTGCGCACGTCATATGCGGCCTCGAACGTGGTGTTCTGTGCGCACATCTCGAGTGAAACGCGGATGAAGTCGCCGCGGATCGAGTAGCACGCAGCGGTCACGACATCTGGTCCAGCGGCAGCAAGTGGTGCGCATCGTGTAGCGACGTAGTAGCCGAATCCGTTTGGCACGCCCAAAGCCGTGTATGCCGCGATGCCGTGCGGGTCCCAGTAGATCCAACCGATCACGCGGTGTGAGGCGAGCGAGGCGCGTGCGCTGAGTGCGGTCCAGTCCGTCACGCAACGACCGTAGCAGTCATGTAAAACTACGATTCGCATGGACGCGCTCCCACTCATCACCGCTCCACGCGAACTCCTTCCGTACGACGGCAGTGCGGTGTTACACGAGCAGTTTTTCGATCAGGATTCGGCCAATCGCGCGTTCGACGAGCTCTTCGAGACGAACAGCTGGGAGGAACACGACATCGTCGTCTTCGGTCAGCGCCATCGTGAACCGAGGTTGTCGACGTGGCACGCCGACGACGGCCGCGAGTACGAGTACTCGGGGCTCTTGCGGACGCCACTCCCAATGACTGCCTTGTTGACGGATCTGAAACTGCGATGCGAACGGGCCACCGGGGCGACGTTCAACTCAGTTCTCGTGAACCTCTACCGCGACGGCAGCGATGGTGTCGGCTGGCATGCCGACAACGAAGCAGTGAACGGGAGGGAACCGACGATCGCATCGATCAGCCTTGGGGCAACCAGGCGATTCGACCTCCGACACCGCGAGTCGAAGGAGACCGTGAAGGTCGATCTGCATGCGGGGAGCTTGCTCGTGATGTCCGGGTTGTCCCAACAGTGTTGGGTCCATCAAGTGGCCAAGACCAAGCAGGTCGTCGGGCCGAGGATCAACCTCACGTTCCGACGAGTGTTGAATTAGCGACGTTCGTTGCGGGCAGCTACTGCAGCTTCGATGTGGCCGACGGTGAGCCCGCAGCACCCACCGAGGAGCTGCACGCCCTTGTCCAGCCACTCTGAATAGAAGGACTTCAACCGCGCAGGCTCGATGACCTCGGAGAAGTTCCAATTCGGCATCTCGAAGTATCCGCTGTCTGGATAGACCCCGATCGGTCCCGCAAACTTCTTGCGCACGAGGTCGATCGTGTCGGACACGACGTTGGACTGCGTGTGCATGATGTTGACGACGTCGACTCCACGATCGGGGATGCAGTCGATGATCGGTTGGAGGGAGATGTCGGTGGCGAGATTGAAGCTGACGACCTTGCCCGTCGCATCGAATCGCGACGACAGTCCGAACCACACGGGAAGACCGGTGGAGAGCGCTGCCTCGACGGCGAGCGGGGTGCGGATTGGCTCGTACATCATCTCGAGCATGATGTGATCGACCCCACCCGACTTGAGCA
>CAYFJS010000083.1:0-3919 GCA_964343495.1 uncultured Acidimicrobium sp.
GGAACTTGCCGATCTGCTGGCCGAATTGCTCGCGTGTTGCGGCCCACTCGACTGCGAGGTTGAGCGCACGACGCGCGCGACCGACGCACACCGCTGCGACCTGCAGGCGGGTGGAGCCGAGCCACTCGTTGGCGACGTCGAAGCCCCCGTGCACCTCGCCGAGCACCTTGCTCTCGGGCACGCGGCAGTTGTCGAAGTTGATGATCAGGTTGTGGTATCCCGAGTTGGACACGCAGTTGTAGCCGGCGACCTTCTCGCATCCCGGCGTGTCGAAGTCGACGAGGAAGCCGGTGATCTTCTTCTTCGGGCCCTTCGAGGTCTGCTCTTCGGCGGTTGCGGCGAACAGGATCACGTAGTCGGCGAGATCGGCGTGCGAGATGAAGTGCTTGGTGCCGTTGATCACCCAGTCGGAGCCGTCCTTGACCGCCGTGCACTTCATGCCGCGCACGTCGGAACCGGCGTCCGGTTCGGACATGGCGAGGCAGTCCACGCGCTCACCGGTGATCGTCGGGATCAGATACTCGGCGATCTGGTCGTCCTTGCAGGCGCGCAGGATGTTGGAGGGTCGCGCCACGATGTAGTGGAGCGCATACGACGTCGCACCGAACTCGCGGTCGACGAGGGTGGTGTCGAAGGAGTTGAGGCCGCCACCGCCGTATTCGGCGGGCATGTTGCAGGCGTAGATGCCGGCCGCGATCGAGCGCTCCTTGATCTGCTTCACGAGGTCCGGTGGAACCTCGCCGAGCTTCTCGACGCGCTCCTCGTGCGGGATGAGTTCCTTCTCGGTGAACTGTCGCGTGGTGGCGACGATTGCTTCCTGTTCTTCGGTGAGTGCAAAGCGCATGGGGTCTCCTTGTCGTTACTTTCGTCGAATCTTCATCACGCGACCGACGTCGTCTGGTCGCGGGGCATGGCGGTGGACGTCGAAGATCGCATCGAGTGCGCGCTTCACGTCGGGCAGGATCTCGCACGCCTTGCCGAGGTTCATGTCCACGTGCACGAGCATCTGCTCGGTCGTGGAGAGGCGGGTGCCCGTCGTGCCGTGATACATGGTGTGGTGCAGGTGGAGGCGCTTGTGGTCGACGTCCAAGACGAGCGTGTCGACCTTCAAGGGATCGCCTCCGTAGCACTCGCGTTCGTAGACGATGTGGGTCTCTGCCGTATAGAACGAGTGCCCCGCGGCGCGGTACGCATCGTTGTCACCGATGTAGGTGAAGAGCGCGTCCGAACCCCAGCCGAACGCCGTCAGGTAGGCGGCCTCGGTCATGTGGTTGTTGTAGTCCACCCACTCGGGTTCGACCACGCACGTGTACAACTCGAGCGGGGTGGCGATGGTGTCGCCGGGCGTCCAGACCCGCGGCGTCGACATCTCAGCTCGCGGGCTTCTCGCCGACTCGTCGACCGATGCCGACGGGCTTCGGCAACTTCGCGTGTGCGTCACCGATCGGCTTCAGCGCGGCCAACATGTCTGAACCCATCGGCGAGGTCTTGCCGGTCTTCGTGTCGACGTGCAGGAAGAGATGTTCGCCGGTCGCAGCAACGACGCCGTCCTCGCGCACGATCTCGGTCCACAGATGGATGCGCTTTTCGTCGTACGACGCCACCGTCACCATCACCTTGACCTTGTCGCCCTGGTGCGTCTGGTCGAGGAAGCGGATGTGGCTCTCCACGGTGTAGAACGTGCGACCCGAGGCGAGATACGCATCGGTGAAGCCGATCGAGCGGAAGAAGCAGTCGCTCGCCTCGCTCGAGAGTTGCGAGTAGCGGCTGTCGTTGGTGTGGCCGTTGTAGTCGGTCCAGTCGGCGGGGATCACGCGCTCCATCGCCATGACTGGGCCGTCAGTCGTGAGCTTCGGCGTCGCGCCGCGACCGAAGAGCGCCTTTTCGAAATTCGCGAGCGTGCGACCCGCGCCGTAGTCGTGTCCGCGCAGACCTTGCATGACCGCGACGAGGCAGTCGTCGCGCAGTGCCTCGAGTTCGCGAATCGTCGCCGTGCCGGCCTGGGCATCCGATTGCGCACAGATCGTGTCGAGCAACTCATCGGTGAGCTCCGGCACGTTCATGAACTTCGTCCACGGCCACTTGAGCGCCGGACCGAACTGGGCCATGAAGTGGCGCATGCCCGGCTCGCCGCCGGCGATGCGATAGATGAGGAACGTGCCCATGAACGACCAGCGCAGTCCCGGGCCGAAACGCATCGCGTCGTCGATCTCCTCGGCGGTGGCGACACCGTCGTTGACGAGCCACAGGGCCTCGCGCCACAGTGCCTCCATCAATCGGTCGGCGATGAAGCCGTCGATCTCCTTCTGCAGCATGAGTGGCTGCATGCCGATGTAGGTGTAGACCTCGCGCGCTCGGTCCTTCGTCGCTTGCGACGTGCGATCACCGCCGCAGATCTCCACGAGCGGCATCAGGTACACGGGGTTGAACGGGTGTCCGACGACGAAGCGCTCCGGGTTGACCATGTCGCGCTGGATCTCGGTGGGGAGGAGTCCCGAGGTGGAGGATCCGAACACGGTGTCGGGGGCTGCTGCCTTGCTGGCCTGGGCGAGCACCTTCTGCTTCAGCTCGAGTCGCTCGGGCAGGCTCTCCTGCACGAAGTCGACGCCGGTGACGGCGTCCTCGACGGACGTCGCGAACGTGATCGTGCCCTCCTTGGGGAGCGGGGCGAGCGTCAGCTTCGAATACGCGCGACGCGCGTTCGTCATGATCTCGTTCATCTTGCGCGGCGCCTCGGGATCGACGTCGTACAACTTCACGTCGATGCCGGAGAGTGCAAAGCGTGCGGCCCATCCGCCGCCGATGACGCCTCCACCGAGGAGGCCGACCGTGCGCAGTGGTGTCGTCATCTCAGGAGTGCTTCGTGAGCTTGAGCTTGGCGCGCACGTCTGCTGGTCCCATCACGGACACGTTCATGTTCTCGAGGATCTTGCGGGCGCGATCCACGAGCTGGCCGTTCGTGGCGAGCTGGCCGCGATCGAGGTACAGGTTGTCCTCGAGACCGACGCGCACGTTGCCACCTGCGAGCACCGCCTGGGCGACGAAGGGGAGTTGCATGCGGCTGATCGAGAACGCGGAGAACACGCAGTCGTTCGGCAGCTGGTTGACGAGAGCCATGAACGTGTTCGGGTCGTCCGGTGCGCCGTAGGCGATGCCCATGCACAACTGGATCATGATCGGATCGTCGAGGAGCCCTTCCTTGATCAGGTCCTTGACCATCACGAGGTGACCGGTGTCGAACACCTCGAGTTCCGGGCGCACGCCGAGCTGCTGCACGACCTTGGCCATCTTGCGCAACACGCTCGGCGTGTTCGTCATGATGTAGTCGCCGCCCGAGGCGAAGTTCATGGTGCCGCAGTCGAGCGTGCAGATCTCCGGGCGCAGGCGCGTGACGTGGTCGAGACGCTCCGTCGCGCCGGCCATGTCGGTGCCGTCCTCGTTGAGCGGGAACACGTTCTCGTCACCGCCGAGGACGAGGTCGCCACCCATGCCGGCGGTCAAGTTGATGACGACGTCGGTGTCGGACGAGCGAACGCGGTCGACGACCTCTGCGTACAGCTCGGTGTCGCGCGAGCCTCGACCCGTGCGTGGGTCGCGCACGTGGATGTGCACGACGGCGGCGCCGGCCTTGGCTGCCTCGATCGCCGATTCAGCGATTTGTTGTGGCGTGACGGGGACCTTGTCGCTCTTGGCGGTGGTCTCTCCCGACCCCGTCACCGCACAGGTGATGAACGCATTCCAATTCATGACCAACCCCCTCGACGCCCTGATATATCAAGCCCAACACTAGACCCCGAGCGCTTCGTTCTCCCAAGCCTGACAAGCCTGCGCACTACCGTGAACGCTCTATGCAACCCGTCGAGCGCACCGTGTTGTGGTCGCCGACGAAGGATCGGGTGAGCGGCGCGCAGATCACCCA
>CAYFJS010000084.1:0-3768 GCA_964343495.1 uncultured Acidimicrobium sp.
CGCGTGTTCCGCAACGAGGGCATCTCCACGCGCCACAACCCCGAGTTCACGATGATGGAGAGCTACCAGGCCTTCGGTGACTACACCGAGACGATGGAACTCACCGAGACGTTGATCACGAACTCCGCCCGCGATGCACTCGGCACGACCGTCGTGTCGATCAACGGCGAAGACTTCGACCTTTCGACCCCGTGGCGGCGCGTGCGCATGATCGACCTCGCGAGCGAAGCCACCGGCGTGACCCTGCACCCCTCACAGCCCGTCGCCGACGTGCGCAAGGTCGCCGATTCACACTCGGTGAAGTGGGAGAAGCACTGGGGTTCGGGCCGCATCATCGAGGAGATCTTCGCCGAGCTCGCCGAGAAGAACCTGCACCACCCCACGTTCGTCACCCACCACCCGGTCGAGATCTCGCCGCTCGCGCGCACCGACCGCAACGACCCGCACCTCACCGAACGTTTCGAGCTGTACATCGGGGCACGCGAACTCGCCAACGGCTACACCGAGCTGAACGACCCGATCGAGCAGCGTCAACGCTTCGAGGACGAACAAAAGGCCAAGGAAGCCGGCGACCTCGGCGCGGGAACCGTGGATGAGGACTACCTGCGCGCCATGGAATATGGCATGCCCCCGACGGCCGGTCTCGGCATCGGCATCGACCGCCTCGTGATGCTCCTCAGCCAGTCCGGTTCGATCAAGGACGTCATCTTGTTCCCCACCCTGCGACCGGAGGCCAACTAGCCATGGCACGACATGCATGGGGCGTGGGTCTTGCGACCATCGCCGCGGACGGCACCACGCTCGACACCTTCTACCGCCACCTCGGATTCGCCGATGCGGTTCCCGCCGGCACGCCGATCGAGTCGAAGACCGTCACCGACGAGCGCCGCGGCGTCGTGATCACACCGGTGTCGATCGTGATCGACGTCGATGCGGCCCCGACGTCGGCCTCTGACGTCTACCTGCGACTGCACCTGCTCTCGCACCGACTCGCCGCTCCGCGCACGCTGAACTTGGACGGCGCCTTCGGGCTGCTGGCGAACGTCGCTTGGACATCACTTGGTCCCGTCGCGCTCAACCAACTGGACGACGTGCGCTACAACCAACTCCGCCAGGGCGAGCACCTCGTCGTGCACGGCGTCGACAAGTTCCCGCGCATGACCGACTACGTCGTGCCGAGCGGCGTGCGCATCGCAGACGCGAGCCGCGTGCGCCTCGGCGCACACCTCGCGAGCGGCACGACCGTGATGCACGAGGGCTTCTGCAACTTCAATGCCGGCACACTCGGCACCTCGATGGTCGAGGGCCGCATCTCCGCGGGCGTCGTCGTCGGTAACGGCTCGGACATCGGTGGTGGCGCGAGCATTATGGGCACGCTCTCTGGTGGCGGCAAGGAAGTCGTCTCCGTCGGCGAACGCTGCCTGCTCGGCGCCAACAGTGGTCTCGGCATCTCACTCGGCAACGACTGCATCATCGAAGCCGGGCTCTACGTCACCGCGGGCACGCAGGTGAAGCTCCCCGACGGCACGGTCGTCAAGGCACGCGAACTCTCCGGTGCGAATGGTCTGCTCTTCCGCCGCAACAGCCAGACCGGTGCGGTCGAGGTCGTGCAGCGCGAAGGTTCGTGGGGCGGACTGAATGCCGCACTGCACAAGAACTAGTCATGTCTTTCGACGACTTCCTCGCCCTCGTCATTTCACGACGCACGCAACTCGTGATGGACCAGACGCGCGACGTCGATCCGGAACTCGTGACGAAGCTGTGTGAGGCGGCCTCCTGGGCACCGAACCACCAGCAGACCTGGCCATGGCGCTTCGGTGTGTTCACCGGCGAATCGCGTCGCGGGCTCGGCGAAGTCGCAGCCGAGGCGATGAAGCGTCGCGGGGATGCCGAGAACAAGGTCGAAAAGACGCGCACGAAATACCTGCGCGCACCGGTGATCATCGTCGTCGGCACCGCACCCGGTGACTCGGAGTTACAGACCGAGGAGAACCGCGATGCAGTCGCCGCTGGAATCCAGAACCTGCTGCTCGGTGCAACAGCGATGGGTCTCGGGAGCTTCTGGTCGAGTTGCCCGAAGGGCGCCAATGACGACGTGGCGACGCATTGCGGTTGGGAACCCGGCACGCACGTGACCGCGATCATCTATCTCGGTTGGCCGACGCGCACGCTCCCCGATCGCGAGCGTCCAGCGCCTGTGATCACCCGTTTTTCCTAGTCACGACGCGACAACAGTGCCTCGGTGCCGGCTCAGCCGGAGTGACTAGGCTTGTCCACTGTTGGTATTCAAGCCGTCTAAGAATGGGGTCGTCATGAGAAGGAAGTTTCTGGTTTTTGCTGCTGCGGTCGCACTTGGACTTGTGGTCGCACCACAGAACTCGACTGCAATTCAAGTTCCTCCACCAATCAAGGACTGCCTCACAAAGAAGTACGGCGCGTCTGTTGCGTCTGCGATCGCCAAAGCCAAGTTGTTGAACACGACTCAGAAAAAGCAGATGACCGCGTGCTCCTCGTCCAGCACACCCGCCAGTGGTTCAACGACGGCGTCGCCGTCCACATCAGGACTTACCACGCTGTCCTACGGCCTGCTGTGGTCGGTCGGTTCGAATCAGGCTGGCCTCGGCAATGTGTCTGACCCTGCACTCGTGCAACTCGCCAACGGCACGCTCAGGATGTTCTTCAAGAACGGCAATGAACCGCAGATCCCGCTGAGCGGTTTCGACAACAAGATCCACTCCTATGTGTCCAGCGACAATGGGAAGACGTGGACGCTCGAGAGCGGAGTGCGGATCGACATCGGTGCTCCGGTCACGGTTCGATCTGCAGAAAGTGGTGGCTACGAAGCGTGGGGATGGACGCCGGGTGGTGGCGGAGTCGACAACTTCACGCGCTTCACCTCCAGCACAGGTATGGACTTCACGAAGGGTTCTGCATCTGCGGTGCCGACCTCCGGATGCAAGAACAAGGATGGTGCAGCTGCCGGGTTCCTCGGTGATGCCCAGGTAGTCAAGGTCGCTGGTGGTTATCTCGCCTTCGCCCACGACATTGCCGCTGGCAAGAATCCCCCGTTCAAGCGTCAGGCATGCAAACTCACCTCGACTGATGGCAATTCGTGGAGTATCGATGCCAGCGGAACTTTCGCTTTCGACTACGACATCCAGAACAACCCCGAACTGTTCCGAAACGCTTCGGGTCAATTGGAATTGTGGTTCTCTGCCGACCGCGGAATGACCAAGACCTCCGAGATTCGTACGTCGACGAACGACGGTGCTTCGTGGAGTTCAGCAACGTCGCTGTCCTGGATGGCCAACGACCCGGATCGACTCGACCTCGCCAACGGTGACTCACTCCTCGCCTTTGGCAACTTCGATCAGCGCAAGGGCGGATTGCTCGCGGTCGCCAAGAAAATCAGCTCCACCTATAAAGCAAGTCGAGATGAAAAGGTCGACCAGGTGACGTGGACTGTTTCAGGTGCCAAGCAGGCAGACATCTCCGTGAAGAACCTCTGCCTGGGTACGGACCTCACGTCACGCGCGACGTTCACCACAAGTGGTTCTAACCTCACGGTCTCCCTCAAGGATTCGTCCGTCGGTTGTGCCTACATCTTGGTTGGGACCGCCCAAGCAATCAGCTGACCAAATGGCCACGTGGCGTGGCGCAGTCACTGCCCCACGCCACGAGCCGTTCTGGTGTAACCCCGATAACGCACGGTCGTGACCAACTGAGTTTTCTCAGTGTCGGTCGCGCTCGGGTCACTTTTCGTCGAAG
>CAYFJS010000085.1:0-3763 GCA_964343495.1 uncultured Acidimicrobium sp.
AGGTGGTGTGTAGCGAGATGACGCATCGGCGACGGAGGTTCCGTGCATTGACTTGGGGTCGGCATGGTCCAGCCGATGGGTTTCGTGCACGTGACCCGGTTTGGTGCCTTTTGGAGTGACTCGGCCTCCAGTACGGCGTTTGCGTTGTGCCATGCCTCATCCAGTGTAGGTCGCAAAGGAGGTTTCATCCCTACTGGTCGAGCGGGCAGGATACATGGGTGACACGAATCCTCGTCATCGATAACTACGACTCGTTCGTGTACAACCTCGTCCAATACATCGGTGAGCTCGGGGCGGAGCCGATCGTGGTTCGAAACGACGAGTTGAGTGTTGACGAGGCAAAAGAACTGAAGCCAGATGGTGTCCTTTTGTCCCCCGGACCAGGCAGACCCGAGGACGCAGGCATCTTGTGTGACGCGATCTCTGCCTTCGCTGGTGACGTTCCAGTGTTTGGTGTCTGTCTTGGTCATCAAGCGATCGGACATGTTTTCGGTGGACGGGTGATCCGTGCTCCGCATCTCGTGCACGGCAAGACCTCGCACGTCACACACGATGGAACGGGAGTGTTTGAGAACATCCCGAGTCCGCTCACTGCGACTCGTTATCACAGCCTCGTCGTCGAGCGAGAAAGCATGCCCGAATGCCTGCGAATTACCGCATCAACCGACGATGGATTGGTGATGGGGATGCGGCACCGTGAGTTCGACATCGAGGGTGTGCAATTCCATCCGGAGAGCGTGCTGACTGAACACGGTCACGGACTCGTGGCAAACTTCCTCCGTCGTGCAGGGTTGGCGACGAGCCGCTAAGACGACGGAACCTTGCCGACGACGAGGACGACACGGGATCCTGGGTCCACGAGGTCATCCGGCTGTCGACTCTGTGAGATGACCCGTCCGTCATTTGCGTCACCTGCGGGAACGTTCTGATACTTGATCTCCCAGATCAGTCCAGCGGTGTTGAGTGCACTGCGCGCCTCGGTTTCGGTGAGGCCTTCGACGAGCGGGACGGAGACCTTGTTCGACGCACCCGAGACAAAAACGGTGACCGATGAGCCGCGAGGAAGTGCGGACCCAATGATCGGTTCGGTTCGCGTCACCCGACCTTTGTCGACACTGGTGCTTGCTTCCTCGACGACATTAATAACGAAGGCGTATGGTTCTGCCGACAACAACTGGGTTGCCGCATCCGCAGTCTGACCCTGCACATTCGGGATGCTCAGTGCAGACGCACCGCTCGAGACGATGACGCTGACTTCTGAGCCTTTGGAGACGAGTGTCGCCGCCGTCGGTGATTGGCTGATGATCTGGTTCACGGGGATCGAGGGATCTTCGCGGGTTTCAGCGATGACGAGCGTGAGATTGACCGAGGTAAGCAGCTCCGTTGCGTCTGCGACGAGCATTCCTTGGATTGCAGGAACGGCGACCGTTTCAGTTGGCTGGTAGGTGAGGAGGATTCGCGTACCCGCATCTACCGAGTTTCCAGAACCGGGCTCCTGTGCATAGACCACTCCAGGCTCCACACCTTCAGTCGGTTGAGGGTTACCCACCGGTGTGAGACCTGCATCGAGGATCACCTGCTCGGCCTGCGCGTACTGCATACCGAGCGTTTCGGGCACATCAACCTTTCCACCGCCGCTCGTGAGCGCACGGACCCCGAAGACGATGATCGCGAGCACAAGGACGAATCCGATGGCTGAGCCGAAAACATATCGAGCCGTGCGACGCGCAGAGTCGTCGAGAACCTCAAGTTCCGACGTCTGCTGGTCCGACGACGAGGAATTGACCACAGGAATCTGCTGTGTTGAGAGCGGGGAGTCGTCCTTCGGCGACGAACGGAGTGTGCTGAGCGCCTGGACGTCACTGCCCTCTTCGACACGGCGGAGATCGTCGATCAATGCTTGCCCGGTCTGATAGCGCTTGTCCGCCGACTTGGCCATGCACTTCGCAACGACTGCCTCGAATTCGAGCGGAACGAATTGGTTTAGCCGTTTCAGTGGTTCCGGGATCGAATGCACGTGTTGGTACGCGACGCTGAGCGAACTATCGCCGACGTACGGCGGCCTTCCACCGACCATCTCGTACATCACGACTCCGAGGGAATAGAGGTCGCTCCGAGGATCTGGCTGCGATCCTTGGGCCTGCTCGGGGGAGAGATATGCCGCAGTTCCCATGACGAGACCCGTTTGTGTGAGTGCATCGTCGGTTGTTGAGTCGAGCGCTCGAGCAATGCCGAAGTCCGCCACCTTCACGACGCCGTCTGCGCGCACGAGGATGTTCCCCGGCTTGATGTCGCGGTGAACGACGCCGTTGTCGTGAGCGAATCCAAGCGCGCTTGCGACGTCTCGTGCGATGTCCGCTGCCTGGGTGTGGGTCAGTTGCTTGCGATCCTTGAGGATCTCCGCCAACGTCTTTCCACTCACGTATTCCATCGCGATGAAGTAGGTGTTGTTGACTTTGCCCCAGTCGTAGACCGCCACGATGTGCGGGTGTTGGAGTCCTGCAGCGGCCTGGGCCTCGCGACGGAATCGTTCGACGAACGCTGGATCTGTCGCATACTCGGGAAACAACACCTTCAGCGCGATTGGACGATCGAGCAGGGTGTCGTGTGCGAGGAAGACCTCGGCCATCCCGCCGCGACCGACACTTCGCTCGACCCGGTAGCGACCGTTGACGATCGGCTGGTCGTCGTCAGCCACGACTACTCACCTTTTCGAGCGCCGCGACGAAGCGCCGTGCATCGGCGAGTGAGTCGAACGATCGAACCTGATCGAGGTCTGCAACGAAGGCGGGGAGCAATGTCGAACGTCGAAGCCCGGTCGTTTCTTCGACACTCGGATCGAACCACCACACACCACTCGGCTTTCCATGCAGGATGACGACGCTCGAGGTTGCTGTCTTGTCGCCAAACGTCACGAAATAACCGCGATGTGCACTTCGCCAGACCCCGATGGTGACAAGTAACGAAAAAAGCCCGAGCACGACGAGGCCGCCCAGAATGTCTCCGGTCACCGACGGAATAGTTGGCGTGGTGGGCGACGGAACGTTCGCCTCCTCGAAATCGACCACGATCACGGTGATGTTGTCCCGTCCCCCTGCCGTCTTTGCCGCGGCGACCAATCGCTGCGCGCACATCGTTGGGTCGGGATTTGACCGCGAAATCGATGCCAGTGCCTCATCGTCGATTTCATCGACGAGTCCGTCGCTACACAGGACGAAGCGGTCTCCCGGCATCGTCTCGATGACGAACGTGTCGACGAGGACCGAACGGTCGATACCGAGGGCTCTCGTCACGATGTTGCGCTGAGGATGAGTTCTCGCTTCCTCCCGACTGACATAGCCATGGGCGACGAGGTCTTGGACGTAGGAGTGATCGACCGAGACTTGGCGAAGCTCGCCCTTGCGCAGGAGATATGTACGGGAGTCACCAACGTTGGCGACGGCAACCGACGTGCAAGTGTCGTCGAGAACTGCGAGCGCCGTGATGGTCGTGCCCATACCGTGCTGTCCCGATGTCGTCGTTGCAGCGTCGAAGATCGCGACGTTTGCTGCGGTGACGAATTCCGTCAGGTTCTCTACACTTCGAATCTTCCTCGTCTGAGCTATCTCGGCCGCCCGCGAACACGCGAGCGCGCTGGCGATTTCGCCTGCATTGTGTCCACCCATACCGTCGGCGACGACGAAGAGTCTGTCGCTCGAGTATGAGGAATCCTCGTTCTGCGGGCGAAAGTTCCCGGTATCGGTCGCCGAGCCGAACCGCGTGG
>CAYFJS010000086.1:0-3749 GCA_964343495.1 uncultured Acidimicrobium sp.
TCACACCCCAGGCGCTCCTCAAGCAATGGAGGGTGTCGTTCATGGTCATCTTCGTCCTTGCTGCGGTCATCACGCCGAGTGGAGATCCAATCAGCATGCTTGCTCTTGCAATTCCGATGTCAATCCTCTTCCTGATCGCAGTTGCCATCGGATTCATCGCTCAGCGAAAGCGACGAAATCGAGTGGCAACCGACGGTGACTGATCACGTCTTCTCGCTTCATTCGGCAACAGTACGGGAGCGACTCAGTTCGGATCGATCCTTCTTCCCGGATGAATTCCAGTCCCGAGCCTTTGATTCGATCGATGCGGGTCGAAGCGTTCTGGTGTCTGCGCCTACTGGATCTGGCAAGACCCTCGTCGCCGATTACGGAATCCGCCTCGCGCTGGCGACTCAGACGCGTGCCATCTACACCGCGCCGATCAAGGCGTTGTCGAATCAGAAGTATCGCGATTGGTGCGGGGAATACGGGGAAGACAACGTCGGGCTTCTGACGGGCGACATCACGATCAATCCGGATGCACCGATCATGGTGATGACCACTGAAGTCCTCCGCAACATGATCTATGCGGGTAACGACGCACTGGATCGACTCTCCGTGGTCGTCTTGGACGAGGTTCATTTCATCCAAGACGCATACAGAGGGGGAGTGTGGGAGGAGATCATCGTCCACCTCGCCCCAGAAGTCGTCCTCATCTGTCTGTCAGCAACTGTCGGCAACACCGAAGAAGTCGCTCGTTGGCTGTCGGTCGTTCGCGGTCCGACCGACGTTGCGTTCTCTGCGCATCGTCCCGTGCCACTTGACGCGCAGGTCATCGTCAACGATCGATCGCAAGGAGGGCTTCGCGCGTTCCCGATCGATGCAGGGGGCAAAGCCAACCCCGATTTCCTTCGTCTTGAGGCCCAGCAACGAAGGATTTCACGGGGTGGGCCACGCCATCAACGAGCGTCGTCTCCCGCTCGTCTTCGGTCGCCACGCCGCCCGGAGGTGGTGCGCTTCCTCCACGAGCAGGATCGCCTGCCTGCGATCTATTTCCTCTTCAGCAGGCGGGGATGTGACGATTCGGCAGTCGAGGTCTACGAATCGGGCATGAAGTTGACGTCGTCCATCGAGGCCGAGCAAATCGCAGCAATTGCAGACAAGGCCGTCGAATCGTTCAGCGACGACGACCTCGCGGCATTGGGCTACGTCCGATTCGCAGAGCTTCTCGAGCGCGGCATCGCGGCACATCATGCGGGAATGGTGCCCATCTTCAAGGAGATCGTGGAGCGATGCTTCGCACTGGGACTCCTCAAGATCGTCTTTGCGACTGAAACGCTGGCGGTCGGGGTGAACATGCCAGCACGAACCGTCGTGATCGATCGCTTGACGAAGTACGACGGGACGAGCCATGTGATGATCAAGCCGAGCGACTATTCACAGCTGACTGGTCGTGCGGGGCGTCGAGGAATCGACACCAGTGGTACTGCGTTCGTCATCTGGGAGCCATTCGTCGCCTTCGACGCGATGCACCAACTCGTCACGAGCAAGGCGTTCCATCTCTCCTCCTCGTTCAGACCGACCTACAACATGGCGACGAACCTCATCGCCTCCTCTTCGGAGGTTCATGCGACCCACCTCCTGAACCTCTCGCTTGCACAGTTCCAGAGCGCTCGTGATGTCGTCCACCTCCAGGCACGCCTCGGACGACTCGAGCTACAGCGCCAACGACTCCTCGGGATCTTCGACGGAAGCGAGGAGCTCGCCTTTGCCTATTCGCTGGTCCTCGCGGAACGATCCGCATCACCGAAGGGGAGCGTCCGGTCTGACGCATTTTCGACGATTCGTCTCGGTGACGTGATTCATGGCGAAGAGATAGGACTTCGGGAGGCGCTCCTCGTCATCGCGAAATCAGAGAGGAAATCGAAGGTGCGTTTGACGCTCATCGGCACTCGGTGCGGCGTCGTGCACGTTTCGAGCGATGACGTGTCGATGCGTCCACGAGTCCTCGGGCATCACGATCTCCCACAGCCGTATGCCCCGACGTCGGATGAGTTTCAACGCCGAGCGCTCCACCTCCTCGAACGCCGGTCAGAGAGCATTGTCGAGCTACCGGACGAGCTCGCTCCAGTGACGGTCGCCGACGATGATCCGAATTACAAGGAGCGGCTCCGTGCAGCCAAGGACCTTTCCAAGGTCGAATCTGATCGCGTGAAGATCCTCGACCAAATTGACAAGAGTCAAGGGGCGATCGTGTCCAAGTTTCGCCGGCTCCAATCCCTGCTGTCGGACCATGGTTTCATCGATGGGTGGTCCCTGACCGACAAGGGCGAGACTCTCCGTTCAATCTTCCACGAGTGTGATCTCGTCATTGCAGAGGCGGCGTGGAAGGGTCTCTTCGATGGCCTGTCCGCGCCTGATCTTTGCGGTGTGATGAGTTGCTTCGTGTTCGAGCCACGTGGCGACGATGAGCGTGTGATTCGAGTGAGTGGGCTTCCCGGAGAGCGAATCAAACAAATTGAGCGGCTGAGTGCGTCATTCCGCGAAGACGAAAAGGCAAATGGGATCACACAGCATCGTGGGCTCCACCGGGGATTTTTCGATACGGCGAGGGCATGGTGTGCGGGGGCGGAATTGGACGAGGTACTGACCGACGATCTCCAGCCTGGGGACTTCGTGCGAACGATGAGACAGATCGCGGATCTTCTTCGCCAAATTGGAAACGCCAGCCGCAACGACTCCACAAAGGAGATCGCTCGTGAAGCGGCCGCAAAGATTCAACGAGGCGTCGTGCTCGCGTCGATCGGGGAGATTGAGTCATGACGATTCGTCCGGGCGACGGTTGGGGGGAGATCATGAGCGCTCCACCGGAAACGAGGTGGTTCGATTCCGAGGCCGAGCTCTGCGCATTTCTTGATACGTCAACCGAGAAGGTATCTGTAGGTCTTACTGGTGGCGACCTCCATCAAGTGACCGGTCAGCCGACTGCGACCATGCGAGTGTCGTTGGACGAGATGATCGTTCGCTACGTCCCGGCTGGATCTAGTAGCACACGGACAACTCGAGCGCTCAGCTTCGTGACGGTAGGTCGCTGGTATTCACGGAGGGAATTCAGTGTCGTGTCCAATTCGGGAATCGCGAACGGGTTCGAATGGTTCGCACGCTCCCATCCGAACGATGGGAAGGTGGAGGCTGCGACCTTCTTGTCGACACTCGGCCTCCGCCAGCGAGCGATGGCCATGCGGCGGGTCACAAGGGGGGATGCTTTCACGCACCCCCAGATCAAGCAGGGAAGTGTGGCCACGTGGGACTGGTCGGGCACACGCAGTCGTCTCATCGTTGACAGTCGTTCGCTTGGACAGGTGACGATGGTGTCGATACAACTGCGTCCCGATGCCCTCAGTGTCTACGTGGGTGCGCCATCCACGGCGCGCTGACGGGCGAAATCTAGGATTGCCCTTTGTGACGGTCTACATCCCTGAAGTCTTCACGGACGACGAGGCGGCAGTCCTCAAACCGTATTTCTCGAACCTGGATGGTCCCGTCTTCGCGCTCGTCAACCTGCCCGAGGTCGTCAAAGGCGCGCTCTTTGCGCGATACAGCAGGAGTCCGAAGTCCCTTCGACGGCTCTTCCTGGATGAGTTTGTCCAGGACCTCGACGTCAGCGGTGATCGCTCGGTTGACGCGTCCGTCGGCCTGGACAAGGCCGAGCGGCTGTACGACAAGGTGTTCCTCGAATACGGCGACGACTCAGTAGCGCAGCTCGGGGC
>CAYFJS010000087.1:0-3741 GCA_964343495.1 uncultured Acidimicrobium sp.
CTGCACACCGAGTCGGCGGCGACGAGGGTGAAGTCGTCGGTCGTGTCCTTGATGCCGACGTTGGTGACGTAGGACGTGAACCCCTTCGGGAGTTCCACGCTCATGAGGCCTGCGAGAAGTGTCGCTCGAGGTTGGCGAGCGTGTTCTCCATCGAGCGCTCGTTGTTCTCGATCGCGTTCATCACTTTGAGGAGCAATCGCGAACGGTTCTTGGCGTAGTCGAACTGTTCGGTGACGAGCGTGCCACCCTCCACGGGGGTGAGGGTGTAGCGCCAGATGTGGCCGCCGAAGTGGCGCCAGGCGATGCGCTTGTTCTCCTCGAACTCCACGACCGTGTTGGTGATGCGGTACGGCACGCCGATGCGCATGTTCATCGAAAACGTCGCTCCGAGCGACAGGCGAGTCGGCGCCGAGATGCGTGCCTCCTTGACGCTCCCCGAACCGTCGAAGACGTGGTGCTGGCGTGGGTCGGCGAGCAACTCGAAGATGAGTCCTGGTGCGGCGGGGATGACGCGCTCGACGGTGACGACTTCCTTGACGGGATCGTGGGTCATGGAATTCAGGCTAGGCGAGCGAGGCGATGACGGCTTCGCCACATCGACGCCCCGAGTACAACGCTCCCTGGATGGAGCCCGTGTCGCGATGGTCGCCGCACACGAAGCGTCCGCCGCCGAGATCCACGGGTTGCTTGGGAGAAAACGGTGGCTCCTGGGTCGGGCCGGCATGCGTGATGGCATACGTGCGCAGGTGCTTCCATGCATCCACTTGGGTTCCCCACCAGCCGCGCAACTGTGTGCGTGCGATCGACTCGAGGTCCCCGTTCACGACACCGGGAAGCGCGACCGAGATGAGGTGCTTGCCCTTCGGCGCGTAGTGCTCGGAGACGTTGCTCATCACCGCCACGTTGAGCACGGGTCCCTTGCCGGTGCCATCCAGGATGACGAGCTTTTCCTTCGTCGGGGCGACGTCGGCGGAGAAATAGACGTTGCCGACGACGCGGGACTCGCGCGTCGGCAGTCCGAGGAGTGCACTCGCGGCGGGAGATTCGGTTGCCACGACGACGGCCCGTGCGGTGATGCGCTCGCCGGTCGCGGTCGTCACCGACGTCGCGTCGATCGCAGTGACCCGCGTGTTCAGTCGCACCGTGCCTGGCGTGAGTGCGGCGGCGAGGTGTTCGGGGAGGCGCTGCATGCCGCGCGCGGGCACCACCGATTCGCCGTCGGCGAGTGAGCGGAAGATGATGTCGAACATGCGCCGCGAGGTGGCGAGTGTCGGGTCGAGTTGGATGCCGCCGAAGAGTGGTCTGAAGAAGCGGTCGATGATCTTGGTCGAAAAACCGAAGCCTCGCAGCGCGACGATCGTGGAGATGTCGTTGCCGCGCAACAACTCGTCGTGACGGATCCGTCGTGCGCGCAGACGCAATGCGGCGACGCGCATCTTGTCGCCGAGCGTGCCGATGGGGGCGAGCGCGCTCGTGGCGATGGTCGCCGGCGCGCGGAACGGATCGCTCACGACGTGGCCTTTGCCGTTGCGCCACACGAGTGCACCGGGATCGAACGCGCGCAGGTCGAGTTCATCCAGGTTCGCCTGACGACGCAGCTCGGGGTATGCGGTCAGCATCACCTGGAAGCCGCGGTCGAGGAGGAACCCGTCGACCTCGTCGGTGCGCACGCGCCCGCCGACGGCATCGGATGCCTCGAGGACGACCACGCTCCTGCCGGAACGTTGGATGGTGCGTGCTGCGGTGAGGCCCGCGAGACCCGCGCCGATGACGACGACGTCGACGGTCGCCTCAGCGGTCATTTGGCGAGCAGTGCCCGCAGACCGATGTCGAGCGTCGGGTGGGCGAACTCATAGCCACTCGCGAGCAACGCCTTCGGCATCACGCGCTGGCCGGTGAAGAGGAGCGCATCGGCGAGTTCTCCGCCGAGCAGGATCTTCGGACCGAACGAGGGAATCGGCAGGATCGCGGGGCGACGCAGCACCTTGGCGAGCACGGTCGTGAACTCGGCATTCGTCACCGGTGACGGTGCGGTCAGGTTGACAGGTCCGGACACGTTTGCGGTGAGCAGGTGCTCAATCGCGCCGATCTCGTCATCGAGGGTGATCCAGCTCTGCCACTGCTTGCCGTTGCCGAAGCGACCGCCCGCACCGATGCGGAAGGCGAGCAACAACTTCTTCAGCGCGCCACCCTTGGGGGTGAGCACGATGCCGGTGCGCAGGAACACGGTGCGCACGCCGGCGTCGATCGCGGGCTTGGCGGCCGCCTCCCACTGCTGACAGACGTCCACGAGGAAGCCGCTGCCGTGGTTCGAGGACTCATCGAGTTGCTCGTCGTTGCGCGGACCATAGATGCCGATCGCAGAACCGGAGAGGAACACGCTCGGCTTGCGATTGAGCGAAGCGATCGTGCGGGCGAGCAGTGCGGTGGTGGCGGTGCGGCTCTCCAGGATCTCGCGCTTGTAGGAGGGCGTCCAGCGCTTGTCGCCGATGCCCGCACCGGAGAGGTGGATGACTGCATCGGTGCCCTCGAGTGCGCTCGCATCGAGCACGCCGCGTGCGGGGTCCCAGGAGATCTCGCCCTGGCGCGCCTCGCGGCGCACGAGCCGGGTGACGGTGTGGCCGCTTGCTCGCAGTCGTTCGACGAGTGCCGTGCCGATGAGACCGCTTGCGCCGGAGATGACGATGTTCATGGTCCCAACACTACGACTGGGGCGCACACGGCCAGACACCGTGCGCAGAAGAGTTACTTGTTGGTCAGCGCCTTGGTGAACGATTCACGGTCGAAGTAGTCGCGCCACAGGGCGATCTTGCCGTCGCTCACCACGAACAGACCCGCGATGTCGATCTCGATCCAGCGGCCGTCGATCTCGAAGCGGTCGGTCCGTTCGTTCATCACGACACCGTGGGTCATGTCGCCGCTCGAGACCTGGTGGTGGATGAGCCACTCGACCTTGGTGGCGGCCGCGATGAAGTCGGAGAGGATCTGGGTCATCGCCTCGCGCCCGAACACCTTGGTGATGGGCACGTTGTCGTATTCGCAGTCGTCGGCGACCATCGCCATGGCGTCCGAGAAGTGGAACTGCTCGATGTTCTCGATGAACCGAGTGACGAACTCACCCGGATCGGTGATCGTGGAGGTCTGCGCTGCGGGCACGACTCCAGTTTGGCAGGTGTGCTTAGGCGGACTTGGCCAATCGCGAGCGCACGCCGATCGGCGCAGCGATCGTGAAGCCTGCGAGGTGACGCTCTTCTTCGTTCTCTCCGCCCCACAGACCATATTCATGGTTGTTGCGAGCGAACTCTCGGCACGTGTCCTTCACGACACAGGCGTTGCACAGTGAGCGCGCCTTGGCCTCGCGCCGCTCGCGTGCTTGCGGGCGCTCGGCCTTGGGGGCGAAGAACAACTTCGTCTTGCCCTTGCAGTTGGCGAACTGCGTCCAGTCGATGTCGCCGATGGGGCCGCGGATCTCCTCGTCGAGGTCTGCGAGGGGCTGTTCGATGAGAGACATAAGGGGTGGTCTCCTTGGTTGGGGTGTATTTAACACTAAATGGAAATCCACCCAAATGTCAAGTGACGTTCGTCCCAGGAGCCCAAGCCCAGCTTGGGTCAGAGCAATTCGGCGGCCAGGCTGGCCACTTCGCTGCGCTCGCAGGCCGCGAGCGTCACGTGCCCGAAGCACTTCTGGCCCCCGAAGGCCCCGATGAGGACCGCGAGGGCGTTGTTCGACTCGCCCATGTA
>CAYFJS010000088.1:0-3628 GCA_964343495.1 uncultured Acidimicrobium sp.
TCGGCGGGGACGATGCCGCGCGCAAGCTCGGCGCCGACCACTGGACGGGGGACGCTCGTCAGCTCGTCGGTTCGTTGAACCAGCTGGCTCGCCGCAACTGAGCCGGCTTGTGAGCGAACATATGTTCGCTACGCTTGCGGCGTGCATGACCAGCTGACCGACGCGCTCGCTCGCGGTCTCGTGCGACCCGCGCACGACGTCACGCTCGAGACGGTGGACGTCGTCGATCACCTGCGTGGGGTGTTCCCCGATCGTGGACTCGTGCGTGGACGCATCGTGTCGTGCAGCGGGGACGCCGCCGTGTCGCTTGCGCTCCAGGTGGTGTCGCGAGCGACGCAGGACGGTTCGTGGCTCGCCGTGGTCGGCGTCGATCACCTTGGTTTGGTGGCCGCACGCGAACAGCACGTGGCACTCGAGCGATTGGTGGTCGTGGACACCGGGGACGGCGTCGACGAGTGGGTGTCGGCGGTGGGCATTGCGGTCGAGGGCTTCGGGATCGTGTTGCTGAACCCCCCGAGGGGACTGTCCTCGCGGGATGTCAAGCGCATCACGACGCGCATCCAGTCCCGGCGCGTCGTCGCAGTGTGCGTCGATTCGCCACGGCGCATCGCCAACGGTCACGGGTTCGTCCCCGACGTCGCGTTGCACACGACGACGGTCGCGTGGCACGGCATCGGTGAGGGGGCCGGACACGTGCGATCCCGGGAGGTGTGCGTGGAGGTGAGCGGTCGTCGCGTGGCTCGTCCCAGTCGACACACGCTGCATCACGTCGGCTGATGGACCGCAAGGTGACGCGCGTGGTGGTCGTGGCGTGTCCCGACTGGCCCGCCCAAGCCGCCGTGTTGGATCGGGTCGAGCGGGGCATCGTCGGGGATGTGCTCGCCGTGGTGTTCGCGCAGCGGGTGGTGGCGCGTACGTCCGCGGCCGCCGCCGAAGGCATCGCCGTCGGGATGCGCACCCGCCAGGCGCAGGGGATCCTGCCGGGGTTGGTCGTCGAGGCGGCCAACCCGCAACGCGATCGCACGACGTTCGAACCGATCGTGCGGGGCGTGTGCGAGATCGCCCCACTGGTCGAGGTCGCCGAGCCGGGCATGGTGCTCATCGCCACGCAGGGACCATCGCGATACTTCGGTGGCGACGCTGCTCTCGCGCAACGACTGCAGCGCGTCGTCGAGGAAGCGACGAGCGGCAACGTCGTCTTCGGCGTCGGGATCGCAGACGGTCGTCTGGCCGCAACCGTGGCCGCGCATCACGCGACTCGCATCGGTCGGCCCGTCGTGGTCGAGGTCGGTCGCAGCGCGGCGTTGCTGTCCGATCTCGGCGTCGGTGTGCTCGGCGAGCATTGCGCGGTCGATCCGCAGACGATCTCGTTGTTGCAGCGTCTCGGGTTGCGTCGACTCGGTGATCTCGTCGCGCTCCGGGAGGCCGCCCTGGTCTCCCGCTTCGGCCCGCTCGGTGCGCAGATGTATCGTCTCGCGCGCGGGTTCGATCGACATCCACCGATCGCGGTCGCACCACCACCGCCACGGATCACCACGCATCGCAGCGAGGAACCAGTCGAGGACGTCGGTGTGGTGGTGAACCTTGCGCGGATGCTCGCCGACGAGTTGGTCGCGCACCTCTCCGCACAAGCGTTGCGATGCGTGCGCATCCACGTCTCGCTCGCATGTGATCACGGCGAGGTGAGCGAGCGACTGTGGTACCAACCCGAGGGGCTGTCGGCTGCGGCGATCGCCGAGCGGGTGCGGTGGCAGATGGAGGCCTTCATCGCCTCGCGGATTCCGACGAGTGGGGTGGTCACGATCCGACTCGACCCGCTGGACCTGGAGCCCGCAAACGGGCGCCAATTGGGGCTCTGGGGGGCCCGCAGCCAGGCCGACGAGGACGCCCACAAGGCCATCGCCGAGTTGTCCGGGGCCCTCGGCGCACAGGCGGTGAGGGTGCCGCTGTGGCGAGGTGGGAGGGATCCCGCGGAGGTCTTCGAGCTCACGCCCGCCGCGCTCGTCGATCTCGAACGACGAGATGACGCCGTCGACGTGTCGCGCGAATGGAACGGTGCGCTACCGAGTCCGTCACCGTCGATCGTGTTCGACGACCGACGTGGGATCGAGGTGCGCGATGCACACGATCGTGACGTGTCGGTGAGTGGTCGTCACGAACTGAGTGCGCCGCCGGCGCAGGTGGTCATCGATCGACGCAGGTGTCGCGTGCACTCGTGGACCGGTCCATGGCCGATCGAGGAGCGATGGTGGGACGGTCTGCGACGTCGTCGTATCGTGCGCATGCAACTCGTGATCGAGGACCCCCCACAAGGGCACAAGGCCTTACTCGTCGTACTGGACGGCGGTCGTTGGAGCGTGAGCGCGGAGTATCGGTGAAAGTTTTTCATCCACCAGATAACTTGTACCGCCATGTCGCAGCGTGCAGGAAAGACCGACTCGCAGATCGTGCAGGAACTCTGCGCGCAGCTCCGCGCGGCGATTCCGTGCGACGAGCGTGAGCGCGCGTCCATCGCCCAGTTCCTCGAGATCGCCCCGACGCTCGCACACCCGTTCGACGAACACGCAGATCCGATCCACATCACCGGTTCGGCACTCGTCGTCGGTGAGCGTGGCGTCGTGCTGCACCTACACAAGCGCCTGAACCTGTGGTTGCAGCCGGGAGGTCACATCGAAGCCGGTGAGACTCCCGCTGACGGCGCGTTGCGCGAGGCCCGCGAAGAGACCGGTCTCGTCGTCGCGCACCCCGCGAGCGGGCCGTGGCTGATGCACGTGGACGTCCACCCGGGGCCGCGGGGGCACACCCACCTGGATGTGCGCTATCTGGTTCAGGCCGAGGACGCCGAGCCCAGCCCGGGGGCGGATGAAAGCCAGCAAGTGCGCTGGTTTGAGTGGGATGAGGCCCTGTCGATCGCCGACGTGGGTCTGGCCGGCGCGCTTCGCGTGGCACGCACCCTCACCCGCTGATCCCGGTCAAAAGCGAACATATGTTCGCTATCCTCACCCGGCATGGGGACCGATCCGTCGTTCGTGGCGATGCCGTGGTCGCAGCTCGAGGCGCGACTCTCGGATGGTCGTGCACCGCGAAGCCCGTCGTGGAACGCGGGTGGTGACGGACCTGCGTGGGGCGCCAAGCGTCAGCCCTACGTCGCGACCGACATCGTGCGTGGTGAGTCGCAACATCCCTACGCCGAACTGCACTGTCGATCGCACTTTTCCTTCTTGCAGGGTGCGTCGCATCCCGAACAGCTCGTCGAGCAGGCGACGCGACTGTCGCTGACTGCACTCGCACTCACCGATCGCAACGGGTTGTATGGCATCGTGCGGTTCGCAGAGGCGGCCCGTGCATTGTCGATGCCGACGGTGTTCGGTGCGCAACTGGAATGCGACGAAGGCGACGTGGTCGTCTTGGCCCGCAACCCCCGCGGGTACGCACACCTGGCGTCTGCGATCAGTGACGGTCAACTCGCGGGGAGCAAGGACGAGCCGATCTTTCGGATCGATCGTTTGGCCGAGTTCTCCGGGGACGGCTGGTGGGTGCTCACGGGTGCGATGAGCGGAGCGGTCACTCGGGCGATGCACCGCGACGGTCCGGCTGCCGCTGAACGGGTGGTGCAGCAGTTGATCGC
>CAYFJS010000089.1:0-3582 GCA_964343495.1 uncultured Acidimicrobium sp.
AAGAAGACGCTCACGATGCTCAACCCCGACGTCAACGTCGTCACCTACGACACGCGGCTCGAGGCGAACAACATCATGGACATCATCAAGGGCTACGACGTGATCGTGGACGGCGCCGACAACTTCCCGTCGCGCTATCTGTTGAACGACGCCAGCGTGAAGCTCGGCATCCCCGTCGTGCACGGCTCGATCTTCCGCTTCGAGGGCATGGTCACCGTGTTCGACCCGAAGAACGGCCCGACCTATCGCGACATGGTGGCCGAGCCGCCACCGGCCGAGCTCGCCCCGAGCTGCGCGGAGGCCGGCGTGCTCGGCGTGTTGCCCGGCATCGTCGGTTCGATCCAGGCACTCGAGACGATCAAGTTGTTGCTCGGTCTCGGCGAAGGACTCGTCGGTCGCATCCTTGCGGTCGACACCACCGAGATGGAGTTCCGCACGTTCAAGTTGCGCGTGGATCCGAACAACGCGGTGACGTACGCCAACAGGGACCGCATCGAAGTGCGCGACCTCGAGGGCTCGTGCGCGCCGTGGCTCTCGCACTGAACGACGAACGCCTCACAGCCACTCGCGTAGAATGAGGCCGTGGTGTCACGGTCGTTTGCCATCGTCGGCGCCGGTTTCTCGGGCGCGGTCGTGGCCCGGGAACTCGCCGAGGACGGCCACCGCATCACCGTCTTCGATTCCCGCAGCCACGTAGCGGGGAACTGCTTCACCGAACGCCAGGACTCCGACGTGATGGTGCACGTCTATGGGCCGCACATCTTCCACACCGCGCACCAGCACGTGTGGGACTACATCACCCGGTTCGGGGAGATGATGCCGTACCGCCACACGGTGCGCGCCACGGTCAAGGGCAAGGTCTATCGCATGCCCCTCAACCTGACGCTCATCAACGACTTCTTCGGCACGAACTTCACCCCCGCCGAGGCAGAGGCCTTCGTCGCGTCCAAGGCCGACCAGACGATCACCTCACCGGTCAGCTTCGAGGACCAGGGGCTGCGTTTCGTCGGCCGCGAACTGTACGACGCGTTCTTCGCGGGCTACACCTCGAAGCAGTGGGGCGTCGACCCGAAGGAGTTGCCGGCGAGCATCCTTGCGCGACTTCCGTTGCGCTTCACCGCGGACGACTCGTACTTCAACCATCCCCACCAGGGCATCCCGCGCGAGGGCTACACGAAAATCGTCGAGAACATCCTCGACCATCCGTCGATCACCGTGCACCTCGGCACGCGATTCTCGCGTAGCCAGTCGGGCGACTACGACCACGTCGTATGGACCGGTCCGATCGATGCGTACTTCGACTTCGAACACGGCCGCCTCGGGTATCGCACGCTCGACTTCGAACGCCAGGTGCACGACGGCGACTACCAGGGGTGTCCGGTGATGAACTACTGCGACGCCGACGTGCCCTACACGCGCATCACGGAACACAAGCACTTCGCCCCGTGGGAGACCCACGACAAGACGGTGACCTATCACGAGTACTCGCGCCTGTGCGGAGAGAACGACGTGCCGTACTATCCGATCCGTCTCGTGGAGGAAAAGGAGCAGTTGCTGCGCTACGTCGAGCGCGCCCGCGCAGCACGCGACGTCACGTTCCTCGGTCGCCTCGGCACCTATCGTTATCTGGACATGGACGTCACCATCCACGAGGCACTCGCGGCAGCCAGCGGCATGCGCGAGGCGATGGCCAAGGGTTCTGCCATCCCGTCGTTCTTCGTCGATCCGTTGGGCGGTTCGTGAGCACCTCCCAGTTGTTGCAGCGACTCGTGCTGCCCACACCGACCACGCCCGAGCCGCTCCTGTATGCGCGGACTTCTGGAGAGGCCAAGGTTGTGCCGGGCGGGGTCGTCCTGCAGGCCGGCGCGAGTCTCAGCTTCGACACCTCCTTCGGGGTGTTCCACGTCGGCCGGTGGCGCCGACTGACCACGATCGATGCGCTGTACGTGTCAGTGCGCGCATCGGGTCTCGGTGTCGCCGAAGTCGTCGCGGTCACCGGGTCGACCGAAGAAGTGATCGCAACGGCCGACCTCCCGCGCGGGGAGGGCTCGCCGACTGCCGTCGAGCTGTGCGTGCCGAGCGTGCGGTCGTCCTCGCACGGCACCTATTTCGTGCGCGTGCGCGCCACCACGGGCGAGGTGTGTGCGACGGGCGGGGAGTGGCTCTCGAGTGATCCGATCGCCCGCGACGTGCGACTGTCGCTGTCGATCACCACGTTCAACCGTCAGGACTACGTGCGCAAGACCGTGCACGCCGTGCTCGATCTCGAATCGAACATCGCCTCGCTCACCGGCAAGGTGCGCGTGCTCGTCGTCGACAACGCCCGCAACGTCACCTTCGACGCGGCCCCAAGTGCGCCGCTCACCGTCGTCGAGAACGGCAACCTCGGCGGCGCCGGAGGATTCGCGCGCGGGCTGATGGAGTTGCGCAAGGCCGGCTGGGCGACACACGTGTTGTTCATGGACGACGACATCACCCTCGAACCCGAGGCGCTCGTGCGCACGATGGCGCTCTTCCGCAACGCCAAGGACCCGAAGCTCTGCGTGCACGGCGCGATGCTGAGCGAGGAGCGACCGTGGCTGCAGTTCGAGGCGGGGAGCGAGTACTCGTTCCGCAGCATCTATCCGCTGCAGGCCCTCGGTCGCGAGGACGACCTGCGCCATCGCGAGGTGGCGATCGCGGATGCGCCCGAGATTCCCTTCGACTACACCGCCTGGTGGTACACCGCGTTCCCGATCGACATCACCCGCGACAACCCGCTCCCGGTGTTCGTGCGCGGCGACGACGTCGCCTTCGGCCTCATGCACACGGGCGAGCACTCGGTGTGCCTGAACGGCGTCATCGTCTGGCACGCGGATTTCGGTCTGAAGAACAACCCGAGTTCGCTGTATTACGAGTCGCGCAACCTCGCACTCGTCGACACCCTCGTGTTCGATCGTCACCACTGGTGGAACCTCGCCTATCGCTTCGCCTCGTTCGGGTTCCGCAACCTGTTCTCCATGCGGTACGCCTCGACGGAATACATGTTGAAGGGATTGCGCGCATTCCTCGCGGGACCCGAGGCATGGATGGCAATCGACCACGCGGCGTTGCACGACGAGCTGCGCCAGTGCGCTGAGGAAAAGCCCGCGCCGCTGTCACCCGAACTTGCCGCGATCGCCCCGCGTATGCCGCGCCACAAGCTGTTGCGCGCGTGGGGATTCCTGTTCGCACTCCTCACCGTCGGCGGCTATCTCATCCCGCGACCGCTTCGTCTACGCGGCCACGGCGTGGCCCCGATCGATGCACGGGCCGTCGGCGTGGCGACCTTGCGCAACACCGTGCTGTATCGCCACGACCGCATCGCCGACGGCTACGTCGTCGAGCGCGATGCCAAGCGATTCTTCGCATTGCTCGGTGAGGTCGCGCGCTCGATCGGAGCGATTGCGATCAATTACGGGAAACTCAAGCGCGCCTATCGCGCGGCGTATCCCGACATGGTCAGTGATGCCGCCTGGGAGGCTCGCTTCAGCGCTGCGCTGAAGCGGTAAGCAACGCGATCCAGGTGGTGCGATCGATCGCACCGGTCTGCTTCAAGCCGAC
>CAYFJS010000090.1:0-3571 GCA_964343495.1 uncultured Acidimicrobium sp.
GCAAGGTCGGTGTCGTACGGGTGCACCATCATCGCGGCCTGCACGCCATCGAACGCGCCCCTTCGCGCCATCTCGATCTTGCCGCCGCCACCCTCTTCGGCCGGCGTACCCATGAGACGTAATCTTCCGCCGGCCTCCTCGGCGAGCGGAGCAAGCGCAAGACCAGCTCCGAGGCCCGCCGCGGCGATGATGTTGTGTCCACAGCCGTGCCCGATCCCCGGCAACGCGTCGTATTCACACAGCACGGCAACCGTCGCACCCTTGTTCCCAGTGCGCAATTCGAAGGCCGTCTCGAGGTCATACGCCTTGCGTCGGACATCGTGACCGTTGTCGCCGAGCGCATCGGTCAGTCGCGAGTGCGCGAACACCTCTTCCCAGTTCTCCTCTGGATGGGCGTGGATGTCCGTGCTGATCCCGACGAGGTCGTTCTTCAGTCGGTCGATCGTGTCGCAGGCGCGCTGCTTGAGGGACTCACGAAGTTCTGCGGTTGCCATGGCTGAATCGTAGCCAAGAGCACGACCTGCGCCGCCAGAGGAGCCGATGACATACTGAATACGTGCTGAACGTCGACGTCAATCAACTGTGTCTCCAACGACAGCGCCGCTTGACCTCGACGATGAAGTCGATGGGGGTCCACGCGATCTTGACGCCCGACCCGATCAACATCATGTACGCAACCGGGTCGCGCAACATGACCGTGTGGGGGCTCATGGGACCGTCACGATTCCTCCTGCACTTCGTGGATGGTCCGACGATCCTTTTCGAGTTCAACCTCGGCGAGCACCTTTCCGAGGGGCTCCCAACGATCACCGAAATCCGCACGTCGACGGGAATCACTGCGAAGAAGACCCCCCATTACGTCGCGAACAACCAGAAGTTCGCCGATGAAATCGTCGACATCCTCTCCAAGGTTCAAGGTCGTGAATCGATGACGCTCGCCGTCGAGCTAGTCGACTTCACGTTCACCGATGCGCTCCGTTCCCGAGGCGTGACGCTGCGCGATGCCACTCCCGTCTTCCAGTACTCACGAATGATCAAGCAACCACTCGAGATCGACGTCATGCGCTATGCCGTCGCACAAGTGGAGGCCGCAACTGCCGCTCTCGAAGGTGCGATCACACCGGGAGCAACGGAGAACGAGGTGTGGTCGAAGTTCCACGAGGGGTTGATCGCACGCGATGGAGAATTCGTCTCGACACGGCTCTTCCAAAGCGGTGTGCGGACGTTCCCCTACTTCCAGGAATCGTCGAATGCCGTGATGCACGAGGGCGACCTCGTCTGCTTCGACACTGACGCACTCGGGGTCATGAACTATGCAGTCGACTTCTCACGCACGTTCCTGTGTGGCGACGTCCCCGCAACGAGTGTGCAGCGACACCTCTACGGGATCGCACGCGAGCAACTCGAACACAACGCAGCAAATCTTGCTGCGGGCAGATCCTTTGAGGAGTTCGCACGACGTGCCTATGACGTCCCCGAGCGTCACCGCGACTACGGCTACTACGTCCTCGCCCACGGTCTTGGCATGGCGGGAGAACATCCGAACGTGCCGCGAGTGGACCCTGACGGTTCCTTCGACTTCCCCGGATCGATCGAAGAAAACATGGTGTTGTGCATCGAGAGCTACGTCGGAGACCCCGAGTCACACCAAGGTGTGAAGCTCGAGGACCAGTACCTCGTTCATGCGGACTCCGTCGAGCGGCTCACCACCTACCCGTTTTGTTCGGCGCTCGACGGCGCGCTTACCGCGTAGCCCGACTTCGCCTCACGAGTCGTCGCCAGACGCCTTGTGCAGCGTCACTCGCAAGGAACGGCCTACTCAGCCGATAGACGAAGCCCGGGGTCACGCTGTCGCGGCCCCGCGCGAGCGCACGAAGCGCAGAGTGAACGACGGCCTCTGGTTCGAGCCACATCCACGACGGAACGACGCGCGCGAGATGGTCGAGTCCGGCTGCGCGATGGAGGTTTGTGCGCACATAACCCGGGTTCACGACCGCGACGCGAACACCCGAGCCACGAAACTCCCGATGGACGCTGCGACCATACGAGGTCACCGCGGCCTTCGCGGCCGCGTAGACGGCCGACCGAGGCATCGGAATCTGCGAGGCGATGCTCGAGACAACGATGATGTCCCCCGTTCCTCGCGCAACCATCTGTGGCGCGATGCGCTCGATTGTCAACATGGGACCAAGGGCGAGCAGCGTCATCACGTCTCCGATCACTTCGGGTGAAGACGTTCCCACCCTGGCTGCGAGCGTGACGCCGGCGTTCAGCACGAGCACGTCGGGAACCCCATTCGACATCGTTGCATCGACGAACCCGTTGACGCCATCGATCGTCGACAGATCCGTCGCGAGTTTCGCGCATTGCACGCCGAATCGCTCGGCCAGATCCACGCTCGCCACGTCAAGATCGCGTTCGCTTCGTGCAACGAGGAGGAGGTCGTGTCCACGTCTCGCATATTCGACGGCGAAGGCGAGTCCGATGCCCGATGTTGCGCCGGTGACGACGGCGCGCGGTCGATGACTCACGACAGAGACGATGTTGAGCGGTCGTCCCACCACGCGTGGGTGCCACTCGAAATGCGTTCGGGAAGCTCGACCCGGGCAACTGGTCCATCGGTCATTCGCTGTGCATCGAAGATGACGCACTCACTCTTGTCCGCATTGACGTCGATGGTGTAGGTCAGCACGTAACCGTCGTCTTCTGATCGCGCACCGATTCGGGGCGCGAAGACCGCTTCGCTGCAAAACACACCAGACGGGAGACGGACGGCTTCCTCACGACCAGTCTCTACTTCGTGACGGATCACGCCGTCGAAGGTGAACCATCCCTCGGTCGGGATGGCGCTGTAGGTCACCCCGTACTTCTTGCCGGCGACGGCATTGTTGATCACTCCGAACTCGGTGATGGTGTCGGAAAGTGGTCCTTCGACGACGGCGCCGGTCTTCAGGTTCAGTCGCCAGCGATACGGCCGCGACTGCATCGCGTGCAGGTCGAGGTAACGGAACAGCCGCTCGTCGATCGTCGCGTCAGGCGGCAAGTACGGCGCCGGATCGGATTGAAAGTATCCGTCGACGACGATCTCGTCCCCTTCTTCGTAGGCGTTGATCCAATGAAGGACGAACGTCGGCTCACAGTCGAACCACACGATGTCGCTCGTCGCTCCGTGGCGGGGAATCACCCCGAGTCGCATCGGCATGTCGGGGTGGAATCGGTTCGCGTACACCTCGCGAGCGAGGAGATCTTCGTCCCAAAAGAGCGGGCAGTCGTTGACGATCGAATAGTTCTCGGTGAACACCATGTCGTGCGGCAGTCGGGGTCCGGGAAGCGGAACGTCGATGTAGGTGACGAGGTCACCCTTTGCCGAGACGACGCCGTAGTGCATGTAGGGATATGACGTCGAGTAGTTGAAGAACATCAGTTCTCCGGTGCGAACGTCGACCTTGGTGTGAGCCGACACTCCCTCGCGCGGAAAGCGTCCGCTCCACGACTCGGTTCCGAGGTCTTCGAGGGTGATCGGGTCGAGTCGGTACAGATCGCCACATTGATAGAAGCTCGAGAGCGCAAC
>CAYFJS010000091.1:0-3538 GCA_964343495.1 uncultured Acidimicrobium sp.
ACTCCAACTGCCTCGTCGCGGCGAACTTCGCGATCGGCGCGGTCTTGATGATGCGCTTCGCGGAGATCGCGGCACCGTTCTTCGACACCGCCGAGATCGTCGAGATCCATCACGACGCCAAGGCCGACTCACCGTCGGGCACGGCGATCACGACGGCTCAGCGCATGGCGGCGGCGAGCTCGTCATGGGCGCAGGACCCGACCAAGCACGAGGCCATCCCCGGCGCTCGTGGCGCGAAGGGTCCCGGTGACATTCCGATTCACGCGCTCCGTATGCGGGGAGTCGTAGCGAATCAAGAAGTGATCCTCGGCGCGCAAGGTCAGACGCTGACCATCCGCCACGACACGGTGGAGCGATCGAGCTTCATGCCCGGCGTCGTCTTGGCATGCAAGAAGATCGCCCAGCACAAGGGATTCACCCTCGGGCTGGACTCCTTCTTGGGAATCTGACTAGCGCAGCGCCTTCAACGCCGCTTCGTAGTTCGGCTCGTTGGCGATCTCGGGAACGAGTTCGGTGTGGGTGACCGTGCCGTTCTCATCGAGCACGACGACTGCGCGAGCGAGGATGCCCTTCAGTACTCCTGAGGTGAGCGTCACGCCGAGTGCGGAACCGAAGTTCGTGCGGAACGACGATGCGGTCTTGACGTTCGACAAACCTTCAGCGCCGCAGAAGCGACCCTGTGCGAAGGGGAGGTCTGCCGACACGCACCACACTTCGGTGTTCGGCAGGGTGCCGACGAACTCGTTGAACTTGCGGGTGCTCGTCGCACACGTCGGGGTGTCGATCGAGGGGAAGATGTTGAGGATCACGCGCTTGCCCTTGAGGTCCTTCGGTCCGACTTCCGACAACGTGCCGGTCGTCATCGAGAACGCCGGAACCTTGGCGCCGACCTTCGGGAGCACGCCGCTCGTCTTCACCGGATTGCCACCGAGGGTGACGGTTGCAGACTTCTTTGCCGACGATTTCTTGGCTGACTTCTTCGCCGCCTTCTTCGCAACTTTCTTCTTGGGCTTGCGTGCGGCGACCTTCTTTGCGGTCTTCTTCTTCGACTTCTTTGCGGCCATGGTGCGCTCCTTGTGCGGTGGGGTGGTAGCGCCAAACTAGTCGGACTTGGGCCGACCTTTCCTCGCCGACTGGAAGAAAGACAGGGCGAAGAGTCCGCCGACGACCCACCACTGATACTTCTCGATGGCGTCCAGGAAGGTCTCGATCTGGCTCTCGAAGGTCTTGCCGAGGGACCACAGCACGATGAGCTTGATGGCGATCCCGAGGGAGATGAGTGGCACGAACACCTGTGGCCGCATCCGGCGATATCCGAGGAGGAGGCAGACCACGTTGCTCGCGGGCATCAGGATGAGGGCGAGCCAGCCCGCCTTGTCGACGGCTCGTTCGGTCCAGCGGTAGATGGCGGGGAGTTCCCCGAGGTTGCCCTCGACCCAGGACAGGGCCTTGTGCCCGTACCAGCGGCCGACGAGGAAGAGCGCGATGCCGGCGGCGAGGATGCGGGGGAAGCCGATCGCCCAGAACGAGAACTGGTCGATGAAGGGGACCGCGCCGAACAGGTTGCGGTTGCGCGATGAGAGCGCAAGCACGAGGCGCGGGTTTTCGTCCACCAGTGCCGGGCCGATGTTGCTGCCGATCGTGCCGATCACGAAGAGGAACGTCGTGAAGGTGACGACGGCTTTGCGCATTCGGAGCAACCTAGCCGAGTTGGTACGGTTTTGGCAGGCAGACGACGGGGGGACGCCATGAAGGGTTTGATGCAAGACACGCCGATGACGCTCGTGCACATGTTCGAGCGCGCCGAGTTGTATCACCGCGACAAGACGATCGTGACGGCGACGGCCACCGGTCGCGAGCGCACCACGTATGGCGCATGGGCCGAGCGCACGCGCCGACTCGGCGGAATGTTGAACGACCTCGGCATCTCGAAGGATGGTCGCGTCGCGACCTTCGCGTGGAACACGGCGCGACACCTCGAGTTGTACTTCGCGCCGCCGTGCACCGGTCGCGTCGCCCACACGCTCAACATCCGACTGTTCCCCGAACAGCTCACCTACATCGTGAACCACGCCGAGGACGAGGTGATCTTCATCGATCGATCGTTGTTCGCCCTGATCGCGCCGTTGCTGTCGACGTTCAAGACGGTGCGTCATCTCGTGATCATGGACGACGGCAAGGGGGACGCTCCCTCCAGCGTTCCCGGCTTCGAGGTCCACGACTACGAAAAGCTCATGGCTAGCGCCAAGCCCGTCGAGTTCGACATCCAAGACGAACACCTGGCCGCGAGCATGTGTTACACGAGCGGCACGACGGGCAATCCGAAGGGCGTCGTGTACAGCCATCGCTCGACGTTCCTGCACACCTTCGGCGCGATGACGGTCGACTCACTCGGCGCACGCGAGAGCGACACGATCCTGCCGGTCGTGCCGATGTTCCACGCCAACGCGTGGGGTCTCGCACATGCCGCCGTCGCCTGTGGCGCGAACCTCGTGATGCCGGGACCGGATCTGTCGGGCAAGGCGATCGCGAACCTGATCGTGGAAGAAAAGGTCACGGTCGCCGCCGGCGTGCCGACGATTTGGATGGCGGTGCTGCCCGAGTTGAAGGGTCGCGACACGTCTGCGCTGCGCGCGATCCCGTGCGGTGGCTCGGCGGTTCCGAAGGCACTCTCCGAGGGGTATCGCGAGCAGACCGGTCTGCCGATCCTGCAGGCGTGGGGCATGACGGAGACCTCGCCGATCGCTGCCGTGTGCACGCTGTCGGCTGCGGATCAGAAGTTGCCCCAGGACGAGCAGGCCGAACTGCGCACGACGGTCGGCCAGATCGCCTTCGGCGTCGATGCTCGCGTGGTCGAGCCGGGTACGACGAATCCCGTCGCGTGGGACGGCGAGACGAGCGGTGAGTTGCAGTGCCGCGGCAACTGGATCGCTGCCACCTATTACAACGACGAGCGGGCACACGAGAGCTTCACGAAGGACGGCTGGCTGCGCACCGGTGACGTCGCCACGGTGGATGCACACGGTCGCATCCGCCTCGTCGATCGCACGAAGGACTTGATCAAGTCGGGCGGCGAGTGGATCTCCTCGGTGGAGATCGAGAACGAGTTGATGGCGCATCCGAAGATCAAGGAAGCGGCCGTCATCGGCGTGACGCACCCCAAGTGGTCGGAGCGACCGCTCGCCTGCGTCGTGTTGAACCCGGGCGAGACGATGAGCAAGGACGAGGTCCTCGACCACGTGCGGGGATCGCTCGCCAAGTGGCAGGTGCCCGATGACGTCGTGTTCATCGACGAGGTGCCCAAGACGAGCGTGGGGAAGTTCTCGAAGAAGACCCTGCGCGAGCGCTTCGCCGACTACGTGTTGCCGGAGAGTTAGCCGAGGCGACCGGAGTTGATCACGCGCGCGAGGAATTGCTGCGTGCGCTGATCGGTCGGGGAACCGAAGATCTGCTCTGGGTGTCCCGACTCGGCGATCGTGCCGTTGGCGAGGAAACACACGCGGTCGCTGATCTCGCGCGCGAATCCCATCTCGTGGGT
>CAYFJS010000092.1:0-3483 GCA_964343495.1 uncultured Acidimicrobium sp.
CGCTTTGCCGACATTGACCGAAGAATCGAGACATTGACCAAAGCCGTATGGGCAGTTGGTTCCATCTTCGGCTCCGCCTTCATCGCAATTTTCTCGATCCTCGCAACTCGATAGTCAGCGCTCTGCGCAAGTCACAACTAGCGTTGAGTCGTGCGCTCACGACTCCTCGTCCTCTTTGCGGCACTGTGCTTTGCAACCACCGGCACGTCACGTGAGCTCGGACCCGACTCAGCAACCTCACTCGGGGTCGCAGTCGTGCGCTTTTTGGTCGGCGCCCTCGCACTCTGGGCACTCTCAGGAGTGTTTGCAGAACGTTCTCGATCCACCACCCCCGTTTCGGCTTTTCCATGGATCCTCGCTGGTGCGGGCCAGGCGCTCTATGGCGCCACGTTCTTCGCCGCCGTACGTTCGACCGGCGTTGCGGTCGGAACCGTCGTCGCGCTCGGTAGCGCACCACTCCTCACTGGTGCGCTGACGTTCGTCATCTCTCGTTCGCTGCCCTCGCGCCGCTGGGTCGTTGCGACCACTATGGCGATCGTCGGCATTGCCCTCATCGTCTCGAGTGACTCATCTGGCAACATCGCCATTTCGGGAGTGCTGTTTGCGCTTTGTGCGGGATTCGGGTATGCGATCTTCGCACTGGCGAGCAAGTCGCTCGTCGCCAGCGGCATGCCGAGCAATGCAGTCATGACGAGGGTCTTTGCCCTCGCCGCGCTGTTCCTTTCACCAGCGATGTTCTTCGTCGACATGTCATGGGTGAAGACATCAGGCGGGATCGCGCTCGCACTCTGGCTCGGTGTCGTCACCGTTGCGCTCGCATACTGGGCGTACGCCCAGGGCCTGAAACACCTCAAGCCACGCGAAGCCACCATGCTCACGTTGTTCGAACCAGCAGTTGCGACGGTGCTCGGCGCAGTCGTCCTCGGCGAACGCCCGACCGCACTCGCCTGGATCGGCATCGTGGTCGTGGCCATCGCGATCCTCATCGAGACGCTCACACCCGAGGAAGTAACCGTCGTCCAACTCGCTGACCGCCCAGACTTGTGGAAGGAAGCGGCATCGTGGAGCGTCGATGCATGGCGCCATGAGTTTCCCGACGACACCGAACAGACCTACCTCGATCAATATGCACGATCGGCACAGCCTGACGGGAGATTGATCGAGGTCTACGCGGCACTCGGAAACGATGGTTCGTTGCGCGGGCTCGCCACCCTCGTCGATGACGACGAGCTACCGAACGCCACCGAACCCGGTCCCTGGCTCGCTGCAGTTTTCGTGCATGAGGCGGCCAGACGCACCGGCATCGGCTCGCTACTCGTCGAGTACGTGACCAACCGTGCGCGAACCCTCGGGCATCGCGAGCTCTACCTCTATACGGAGCACTCGGTCGACTGGTATCGAGCCAAGGGCTGGACGATCGTGCGCGAGACTCCGTTGAACGATCTTCCGCACACCGTGATGCGCAAGGTTCTCTAGTTCGACAGTGCCCAGCGCACCTCGACGGTGACGCTCACCTCTTGAACCCCTAAGTCGATCTGGGTGGCTGGTGATCCAGCAGCCATACCTCCATCACGAGCAAGGATCGGAGTGACACCAGACGGCGCGGACACCTCGGTCACCACGAGAACCGCACCGAGATCCACGTCGAGGAGATCCGCGTAGTCCTCTGCCTTGTGCTTGGCGTTGTCGATTGCCTTCTCGCGCGCCTCGTTCGTCGCATCGGTGGTGTCGATGAGCACCGGGGTCACTGAATTGATCTGTACCGCATCCCCCGCCGCGGCAACGACCGCATCGACGGTCGCACCGGCGCGTTCGGTATCGCGCAACGTGACGGCGAAGTTCTGCGTTGCGCGATAGCCCTTCAGCGTCTGCGAACCATCGCTCGCGTAGGTGTACTCCGGGTAGACACTCGCCGACTGCGTGGCGATGTCCTTTTCATCCACACCGGCGTCGATAAGGGCAGATCTCGCCTCGTCGGCAGCCTTGGCGACCGACGAGACCGCACCCTGTGTCGATTCCGCGAGGAGCGTGATCGAAAAACTGAATGCGACGCCGTCTGGAACCACCTTGACGCTCCCCGTCCCCTGCACCGTCACACCGTCGGTGCCGACCGGAACACCGGTGTAGGTGTCTCCACCGCCGATGCTGCAACCCGCCAACAACAACGTCGAGAGTCCGACGACTGCAACCGTTACCAGACGTGAAGTGCGATTGTTCATGACTCAAGTTTGCCCGAAGTCGACGGCCGAGTTCGTTCACCCGATTGGCTAGGTTTGGCGCAGGGAACCGCGACCAATGGCAGAGATCAATCCAGACGCACTGAAATTGTTCTCCTTCCTCCTCTTTTCGAAACTGGAAGGAGCAGTTACCTCCGCGATGGTCCACCTCGGCGACCATCTCGGCCTGTACAAGGCGCTCGCTCGAGCAAACGAGCCGCTCACCACCGCCCAACTCGCACACGTCACCGGCCTCCACGAACGCTGGGTGCGGGAATGGTGCTACAACCAGGCATCGGCGAAGCTGATCAGCTTCTCAACGACGCGATCAGATTCCCCCTCGATCGACGACGACGCTTTCTTCCTCAGCCCCGAGCAAACCGCCGTCCTCGCTGACGACCAACATCCTGCGTTCGGCATGGGCATGTTCCATCGCCTCCCACAAACGATGAATGCCGTCACCCGCATGCCCGAGAGTTTCCGCACCGGGCTCGGTCATGACTACGACAGCCACGGACCAGAAGGCGCAGTCGGAATCGAACGCAGCTTCGAACCGTGGACAAATGCGAACCTCATCGACAACGTCCTGCCGCGCCTCGACGGTGTGGTCGATGCACTTCGCTCGGGAATCACGGTCGCCGACGTGGGCTGTGGTGCCGGAGGGGCCGTCCTGCTCATGGCGCGAGCGTTCCCCCACAGTTCCTTCGTCGGCTACGACATCAGCAGATATGCACTCACCCGCGCAGAGGAACGCCTCAGGGAGTCCGGCCTCCGAAACGCGACCTTTTCAGATCCTCGTTCAACGCCACTGCCGGGTGATCACTCGGTCGACCTCGTGACCACATTCGACTGCATCCACGACATGACCCATCCCGCCCAGATGATGCGGGCCATTAGAAGCTCGCTCAACGAAGGAGGAACCTGGCTCCTCGTCGACATCAAGGCACACGACTCGTTCTCCATGAACGCAACCAAGAACCCGATGGCGCCGTTGATGTACGGCATCAGCGTGCTGTCCTGCATGTCATCTGCAATGTCCACCGCAGACGGCGCGGGACTCGGGACACTCGGGCTCTCTGCTGGAACTGCAGAACAGATGGCACGAGACGCGGGATTCAGCAGTTTCCGTCGACTCGACGTCGATCATGCGGTCAACGCGTTCTACGAAATCAGACCATGAAACGACAATCAGCGCGATTGGTAGAGTGATTCCACCAGCGTTCGTAGCTCAATGGATAGAGCATCTGACTTCGGATCAGAGGGTTGG
>CAYFJS010000093.1:0-3403 GCA_964343495.1 uncultured Acidimicrobium sp.
TTCACCGGCTACCTGCTCCCGTGGGACCAGTTGGCACTGTGGGCCGTCGCCGTCGGCACCAACATGATGGGTTATTCGCCGGTCATCGGTTCCCAAGTGCGCTTCGTGCTCCTCGGCGGCGTCGAGATCGGCGCGGAAACCTTGTTGCGCTGGTACGTCTTGCACGTGTTGTTGTTCCCATTCGTCACCGTCATCTTCCTTGCGATCCACTTCTGGCGAGTGCGCAAGGACGGTGGCATCTCGGGTCCGCTGTGATCATCGCGAAGACTGAAAGGATGATCTGACATGACTGAAATCCCAGAACACCTTCTCAAGCGTGCGCAGGCCGCTCGCGAGAAGGCAGCTGCATCCTCGTCGAGCAGTGAAGGATCTGCCGAGGGCGACTCGCGAATTCCAGCCCACCTCCTCGAGCGCAGCAAGGCTGCTCGTGCAGGTGGCGGTGTCGCCGTCGCGGAGAAGTCGGGTGGCGTCGTCGTAGCGGCTGGCGCAGATGCGAACCTGCCGATGGGCACGGGTCCCGGCGGGCACACGCAGCGACTGCTCACGGTCGTCAAGTCAGGTTCGATCCAGGACGTGAAGGCCGTCCCCGTCGACAAGGTGCACACGTGGCCGCACCTGCTCGCGGTCGAATTCGTGGCGGCACTCGCGTGCACCGCGTTCACGTTCATGTTCTCGTGGTTCGTCAACGCGCCATTGCTGCAGGCGGCGAACTTCAACCAGACGCCGAACCCGTCGAAGGCCCCGTGGTACTTCCTCGGTCTGCAGGAATTGTTGACGATGTTCCATCCGATGATCGCGGGTGTGACGATCCCCGGCATGGGTCTCATCGGCTTGATGTTCGCGCCCTATCTCGACCGCAACCCGTCCAACCGTCCGGAAGACCGCAAGTTCATGACGAGCATCATGACGGTGTTCCTCATGTTCTGGGCCGTCCTCGTGATCATCGGTTCGTTCTTCCGCGGTCCTGGCTTCAACTTCACGTTCCCATGGCGTGACGGAATCTTTTTCGAGCTCTAAGGCGACGACGACATGAGCAGCACTTCCATCATCACCCTCGCGATCGCCGTGATCATCATCGCCGGCATCGGCGTCGTGCTCACCTCGGCGCGCCGCACTGGCGTGCGCGGCACCGGCACGCTCGCCCGAGAGACGCGTCGCAAGGATCGCGGCAAGCTCGACCCGTCGGTCGTCAGTGGCCGCGACGTCGAGGCTGCTGCGGTTGCGTCGCGCACGGTGGCGCTCGCGCCTCGCCCGAAGGCCGAAGTTGCGCCGTGGTCACCACCGGATCCCGAAGCGATCGGTGTGTCGCGTCGACAGTTCTTCAATCGCGCCACGATCACGCTCATGAGCGCCTCGCTCGGAGCATTCGGCGCCGCGGTCGTCGGTTTCCTCTGGAAGGGGGCCTCCGGCGGATTCGGATCGAAGATCACGATCGGCGGAATCGACGACGTGATCGCCCAGATTCGTGCCAACAAGGGCTTCTATTACGTTCCCCAAGCTCGTGCATGGATCACCGAGTACCCGAAGGAAGGACTGTCGAAGGCGAAGGCGGTGTACGGAGCGCAGGCTCCCGTACTTGCTGGAATGGAAGCCGGCATCGTCGCGCTCTACCAGAAGTGCCCGCACCTCGGCTGCCGCGTTCCCGATTGCAAGAGCTCGCAGTGGTTCGAGTGCCCGTGTCACGGTTCGCAGTACAACCGCGTCGGTGAAAAGAAGGGTGGTCCCGCTCCGCGAGGAATGGATCGCTTCGGAGTGTCCGTCGCCAACGGCGTCCTCGTCGTCGACACGGGTGCGGTGTTCGGTGGCCCGCCGATCGGCACCAACACGACCGGTCAAGAGGCCGAGGGTCCGCACTGCGTCGGTTCTGAGGGAGGTCATCACTGATGTTTGCTGACATCACGACCAACGTTGCGTGGATCATCCTCGTCGTCGCGATCGGTGGCTGGGCGCTGTACGCGTTCGCCAACATTCGTCGTTCGCGTCGCGAGATCGGCTCCGAAATTCGGCTCGCCGCGAACCGCAAGCCGTACTACGACGACGAGATCCTCGAGGGCAAGAAGCTCGAGCGCACGCAGTTGCTCGGAATCCTCTTCCTCGCCGTGATCACCGTGTCACTCCCGCTGTATTGGGTGCTCGAGCCGGGTCGCCAAGAAGGCGCAACGAACGGCTGGGAGCACCGCTTCGAGAAGTGGGGCAGCAAGTTGTTCGCCGCGACTGCAGACGGTGGATTCAACTGCGCCGGCTGCCACGGCGGCATGACCGGCGCTGGTGGAGCCGCCTCGTACGCGATCACTGATCCGAAGACGAATGAAGTGAAGCAGGTGTCGTGGAAGGCTCCGGCCGTGAACACGATCTTCTATCGCTTCAGTGAATCTGAGATCCGCTTCATCCTCCAGTACGGTCGCCCGTTCTCACCGATGTCACCGTGGGGCACCGCAGGCGGCGGTCCGATGAACGACCAGCAGATCCAGACCGTCATCGACTATCTGCGCAGCATCCAGGTTCCACGAGAGGACTGCAAGATCGTGACCGACGATCCGCGCACCTGCGACGGCGGCCACTTGCCGAAGGCCAAGCAAGACGAGATCCAGGCGGAGGCCGAGCGACTCGTCAAGGCCGGGACTTACTCGACGCTCGGAGAAGCACTCTTCAATCTCGATCTCGCGAGTGGTGGGTACTCGTGCGCACGGTGCCACACCAAGGGTTGGTCGTATGGGGATCCGCAGATCACCGGTGGCGGCGCACTCGGGCCGAACTTGACGGGTGGGTCGAGCGTGCGGCAGTTCCCACAGAAGTCGGACATGGTCGCCTTCATTCAGGGTGGTAGTGAATATGGGAAGCGCTACGGCGAGCAGGGTCAGGGCAGCGGGCGCATGCCGGCCTTCGGCGCCTTGCTGACCAACGAACAGATCAACGCCATCGTCGATTACGTGCGAGGTCTCTAGATGTTGTCCACGTTGTTCGCAATCAGTTGGCAGCCCGAGCTGCGCGGAATCGTCGTCGTCCTCATCGCCGTCGTCGTCCTCATCGGTGGGACCTATCTCATCGTCGGGTCGAACCTCGGTGCTCGCCTCGGCGTGCTCGTCGTACTCGCCGGATTCTTCGGCTGGATGATGACGATGGGTGCAATCTGGTGGACCTATGGAATCGGGCTCAAGGGTCCGGAACCGTCGTGGAAGCCGGCCGAACCGATCACGATCATCCGTGACGCCAAGTCGCTCGTCGGAGCCGAGGTGTTGCAGGCATCCGTCCAGAATGGTTCGACGCCGACCGAAACGGCCGCGAACGTCGCGAGCCAGTTGGAGAGCGAAGGCTGGGAATTGCTCCAGGAGTCGGACCCACAGCGTGGCCAGGCCGTCGCCGCATCCGATGCGATCCTGCAGGTGAAGGCAGAAGAGTTCGC
>CAYFJS010000094.1:0-3397 GCA_964343495.1 uncultured Acidimicrobium sp.
GCAATCGGGGGTCAATATGAGTGAATTTCCAACTCGCGCCAAGTGCGTCGTGATCGGCGCCGGCATCGTCGGCAACTGCCTCGTCGGTCACCTCTCCAAGTTGGGCTGGACCGACATGGTCCTCATCGACAAGGGCCCGCTCCCGAACCCTGGCGGCTCGACGGGTCACGCATCGAACTTCATCTTCCCCACCGACCACAACAAGGAGATGGCGCTCCTCACGCTCGCCTCGCAGCGCCAATACATCGACCACGGCATGAACAACACCTCAGGTGGCATCGAAGTCGCACGCACCCCCGAGCGACTCGAGGAGTTCAACCGCCGCATGACGTCGGCCAAGTCGTGGGGCATCGACGCCCGCCTGCTCACCCCCGCGCAGGTCAAGGAGCTCGTGCCGTTCATCAACGAAAAGATCATCCTCGGCGGCTTCTACACCCCGAGCGTGTCGGTCGTCGACTCACTGCAGACCGGAACGCTGATGCGCGAGAGCGCACAGAAGGCCGGCCACCTGAAGGTGTTCGCCAACACCGAAGTGATGGACCTCGAGACCGAGAACGGCACCATCAAGGCCGTCGTCACGAACAAGGGCCGCATCGAGGCCGAGTACGTCGTCATCGCGTGTGGCGTGTGGAGCCCACGCATCGCTGAGATGGCGGGAGCGAACATTCCGCTCACGCCGGCCGTGCACCAGATGGCCGACGTCGGTCCGATCGACATCTTGCAGCAGTCGAATGCCGAGGTCGCCTACCCGATCATCCGTGACATGGACACGTTCTGCTACGAGCGTCAGACCGCCGGATCGATGGAAGTCGGTTCGTATGCACACCGTGCGATCTTCATGCACCCGAACGACATCCCGTCGAACGAAGAGTCGGCGCTGTCGCCGACCGAGTTGCCGCTCACGCAGGACGACTTCGACCCGCAGATGGAGCAGGCCATCGAGTTGATGGAGATGCTCGGCGACGCCGAGATCAAGTACGCGATCAACGGATTGCTCTCGCTCACGCCGGACGCGATGCCGGTGCTCGGCGAGACGCCAGAGGTGAAGAACCTGTGGTCGGCAGCAGCGGTGTGGATCAAGGAAGGCCCTGGCATCGCCCAGCTCGTCGCCGAGTGGATGACCTATGGCTACCCGCACCTGTGCGACCCGCACTCGTCCGACATCAGCCGCTTCTACCCACACGAAAAGACCGAGCACCACATCTATGCGCGCTGCGCGGAGCACTTCAACAAGACCTACGGCATCGTGCACCCGCGCGAGCAGTGGGCCTCGCAGCGCAACATGCGCCGCAGCCCGTTCTACGCCCGCGAGGAAGCACTCGGCGCGACGTTCTTCGACGCGCGCGGCTGGGAGCGTCCGCAGTGGTTCGCCTCGAACGCCAAGTTGATGGACAAGTTCAAGGATGCATGCCAGCCGCGTGAGCACGAGTGGGACGCCCGCTGGTGGTCGCCGATCTCGAACGCAGAGCACCTGCAGATGCGCGAGTCGGTCGGCATGGTGGACCTCACCGCGTTCAACGAGTTCGACTTCACCGGACCAGGTGCACTCAACTTCCTGCAGTACATGTGCGTGAACAACGTGGATGTCAAGGTCGGCGGTTCGGTGTACACCCCACTGCTCACCCCGGGCGGCGGCTTCCGTGGCGACTTGACGATCATGCGTCTCGGCGCACAGCACTTCCGCGTCATCACCGGCGCATTCGACGGTGGCCGCGACAAGTACTGGTTCACCCGCCACATGCCGACCGACGGCTCGGTGACCTTCACCGACATGTCGAGCTCGCTGTGCACCATCGGTGTGTGGGGCCCGAACGCAGAAAAGACGATGGCCAAGGCCACGCAGAACATCGATGCCGAAGGCAAGCTCGTCGCCTACGACGTGTCGCAGGCGAACTTCCCGTACGGATCCGTGCGCGAAGTGTTGATCGACGGCGTGCCGTGCTGGATGTTCCGCATCTCGTACGTCGGTGAGAACGGCTGGGAGGTCTACACCAAGATGGAGCACGGTCTCCGTCTGTGGGACTCGATCGCCGAAGCCGGCAAGGAATTCGGCATCATCCCCGTCGGCATGGGCGTGTATGCCGTCACCGGTCGCATCGAGAAGGGCTACCGACTCATGGGCGCAGAGCTCGAGAGCGAATACAACCCGGTCGAGGCAGGTCTCGCCCGCCCGAAGGTGAAGTCGGCCGACTTCATCGGCAAGGCCGAGTACCTGAAGGCCCGTGACGAAAAGCCCGCGGCGATCATGTGCACGCTCGAGATCATGGACCACACGAGCGCATCTGGCGTGAAGCGCTTCCCGACCGGTGGCAACGAGCCGATCCTCACCAAGGACGGCCAGCGCATCGTCGATGCCAAGGGTCGCGTCTCGCGCGTGACCACCGCTGGTGCAGCGCCGTCGCTCGGCAAGTACCTGCTGCTCGCCTACTTGACGCCGGAACACGCCGTCGAGGGCAACGAGTTGCGCGTCATGTACATGAACGAGTTGTTCCCCGTGCGCGTCGCACGCGTCGGCAGCCAGCCGCTGTTCGACCCGACCGACGCTCGCATGAAGAGCTGAACGGACCGATCATGAACATCTGCGTGTGCGTGAAGCGCGTGCCGGCCCCCGGTGCACGCATCAACATCACCGACGACGGCCAGGCCGTGGACACCGCGTTCCTCGGCTTCACCGTGAGCCCGCACGAGGAGTGCGCGGTCGAGCAGGCCGTGCAACTCGTCGAGAAGCACGGCGGCGAAGTCACCGTGCTCACGCTCGGACCGGCAGAGGCCGAAGAGCAGCTGCGCACCGCGCTCTCCGTCGGCGCGACCAAGGCCGTGCTCGTGCCGATCACCGAAGGTGACTGGGACCCGCAGCGCACCGCAGATGCGATCGCCACCGTGATCGCCGACATCGAATCGGCGAGCCAGCCCTTCGACCTCGTGCTGTTCGGCAACGAATCCGCAGACTCCTGTGGCTATCAAGTCGGCATTCGCGCGGCGCTCAAGTTGCGCCGCCCGATCGTCAATGGCGCCAAGGGTCTCGACGTCGAGGGCACGACCGCGATCGTGCGCCGCGAGTCGGATGCGGGACAGGACCTCTACAAGTTGCCGATGCCGGCAGCCGTCGGCGTGAAGGAAGGCATCAACCTTCCCCGCTACCCGACGATGAAGGGTCGCCTCGCCTCGAAGAAGGTCGAGGTGCAGCGCAAGGAATCGACGGCGAACGCGGGTGGCCTCAAGATGGTCACGCTGCAGCGTCCACCGGAGCGCGTGAGCAACACCCAGATCCTCGGCACCGGCCCTGAAGCAGCGGCCGCAGTCGTCGATCTCCTCGAGGAATTGGGAGTGTTCAAATGAGCGTCCTTGCCGTCATCGAACACGACCGCGGGTCGCTCACGAGCGCATCGCTCGGAGT
>CAYFJS010000095.1:0-3346 GCA_964343495.1 uncultured Acidimicrobium sp.
CGCATCGCCATCATGCTGGACGGCCACATCGAGCAGCTCGCCGATCCCGAGACCGTGTACGAGCACCCGAAGACGGCCTTCGTCGCCGGCTTCGTCGGACGCAACAACTTCTGGCAGGGCACCGCGACCGAGCACGGCTCGCGCGCCGACGATGGCACGATCTTCGTCGCCACCCGCCCAGAGGAAAACGTCCCGACGGGGGAGCCGGCGCTCTCGGCCGTACGCCCGGAGTGCATCAATCTCGCCGCGGCCCGCCCGGACAAGCCGGAGAACTGTGTCGAGGCCACCGTCGCCGGCGTGTCGCACTTCGGCGACGTCCTTCAATATGTCGTCCGGTCGGCGCATCGGGACCTGCTCGTGCTCGTGCCCCGCACCAACCCTGCGCGATTCGCCGTCGACGACCGGGTGTGGTGCTCGTGGTCGGCCGAGGACGTGTACCTCTTCTCCGCGCGGCAGGCCGACGTCGTGATGGCGTCTCCGGCGCAGAGCTAGAGCCCGCGCCTCGAGCCTCGTCCACTAGGGTGGCGCTTGGCGTCAGCCACATCGAGTCATCAAGGGGGACAACCATGGCCAAGCAACTGCGCATGCTCGCACCGGACGATTTCCGCGAGAAGCTCTCGCGTCGAGCATTCCTGAAGGGCGGCACCGCGGCAGCGGGCTTTGCCATCGTGCTCGCAGCATGCGGTGGCTCGGATGGCACCTCGACCAGCGATACCACCGGTGGCGACACGGGTGGCACCGCGACCGGCGACTACAGCCGCGTCATCAACACGTCGTCGGGCACGCTCGCGATGTACACGTGGGGTGACTACAACGACCCGGATCTCGTCGGTGCGCTCGCCGACTCCACGCTCGGCGTGACGATGAAGGTCGACTACTACGCGAGCAACGAGGACCTCATCACCAAGCTCGCCTCGAGCAACGGCAACTCCGGCTTCGACATCGTCGTGCCGACCGGACCGTACGTGCCGCAGATGATCGAAAAGGGTCTCATCCAGAAGCTCGACCTGTCGCTCATCCCGAACATCGTCAACCTCGACCCCGCGTACACCTCGCAGGCCTGGGACCCGAACAACGAGTACTCGGTGTGCAAGAACTGGGGATCGACCGGCTACTTCTACGACAAGACCAAGATCACCCGCAAGATGGAGACCTGGCAGGACTTCATCGACGCCTGCATGAACGAGGGCAGCGGCAATTGCGCGATGATCGACACCGCACCGAACTTCTGTGGCATGTGGTTCTGGGCCAACGGGATCAACTGGAACACCCAGGACGCCGCCCAGATCGACGCGTGCGAGAAGTTCCTCGTGGACGAGTTCGCCCAGCACATCAAGGCTTTCGACAGCTACCCGAGCACCAAGCTCGCCGAGGGTGCCTACAGCCTCGCGATGGGCTGGAACGGTGACCTCCGTCAGGCCTACGTGCGCATCGCCGATGCCGGCGGCAACCCCGAGGATTGGGTGTGGGTGCTCGGTGCACCTGCGACCGAGTTGTGGATGGACAACTACTGCATCGCAGCGGGCGCGCCGAACCCGGAGGCCGCACACGCGTGGATCAACTGGGACCTCGTCCCGGAGATCTCGATCAAGGACCTCCAGTACCACGGCTACAACACGGGTATGAAGAACATGGAGAGCCTGATCGCAGAGCTCGCACCGGACCTCGAGCGCGGAGAGATGATCTTCTTCACGCCCGAGCAGGTCGCCACGTTCCAGACCCAGGAGATCACGCCGGCACTCGATCGCCTCGTCGACATCCTGAACAAGGCCAAGGCCAAGGCCGGAGCCTGATCGTCGGTGACCGCAACGGTCGCGACAACATCTCGTAGGCGGTGGCGGGCGCCCAAGTACGCGCTCGCCCTGCCGTCGATCATCTGGTACACGGTGTTCTTCGCCGCGCCGATCGCCTTCATCATCTTCTATTCCTTCGGCACCAAGGACACGTCCAGGCTCTTGCCGGTCGACCTCGGCAGCTTGTCGACGGCGAGCTACAAGGAGGTCTTCGACGCCACGTTCTTCACGACGTTCAAGGCCACGTTGCGCATCTCGGTGGTCGCCACGCTGCTCTGCCTCCTCATCGGTCTGCCCGTCGCGTACTTCGCCGCGTTCAAGGTGAGCGAGAAGTGGAAGGCGATCATCCTCGCGGCCGTCGTCGTGCCGAGCTTCACGAGCTTTTTGATCCGCACGGTCGCGTGGCGCATTCCGCTCGCGCCGAACGGGACGTTCTCGAAGTTCCTGATGGACCTCAACCTGATCGGCCCCAACGGCATCCAGATCCTCGAGACCTCGCTCGCGGTGCAGATCGCGATCGTCTACAACTACCTCGGCTTCATGATCCTGCCGCTCTTCGTCGCCCTCGACCGCATCGACGTGCGGATGCGCGAGGCGAGCAAGGACTTGGGGGCGGGGAGGGTCGCCACGTTCCTCGGAGTGACACTGCCGCTCGCAGGCCCGGGAATCATCGCCGGCGTGCTCCTCACGTTCATCCCGATGTGTGGCGACTACGTCACGGCGACCGTGCTCGGCGGCGCGAAGGGCAACATGATCGGGGCGATGATCGCGTCCCAGTTCAGCGGCGCACAGAACTGGCCGCTCGGATCCGCGATGGCGGTGCTGATGATCGTCGCCGTCCTCCTCTCACTCGTCGTCGGGACGGTGATCGTGTGGGTGGTGCCGAAGGTCGTCGGATTGTTCGAGCCGCTCCTGCAGCGCGCCCGACGCACCATGCGGGCGAGGGCCGAGGCGAGCGGTCCGCGTCGCGGGGTGCTCATCGGCGACACGCTCCTGCATCGCATCCTCGCCGTGTGGGCGGTCCTCGTCCTCGTCTATCTGTTCATTCCGATCGGCCTCGTGTTCCTGCACTCGTTCAATCGCGGTGGGTCGTTCACCATCTGGTCGAACGCGGTGAGCACGAAGTGGTGGGGTGAGCTCTTCGACGGAGGCGTCGTCATCGCCACCGCATTGCGCTTCGCCGTGTTCATCGTGGCGGCGATCGTGGCCAAGTGGCTGCTCGGACGCAAGCAGGCGCTCGGCTCGCGATTGTCGTCGTGGCTCGTCACCGGTGTGGTCATCGTCGCCTTCGTCATCAACGGCATCCTCACGAGTTGGTACGCCAAGATCTTCGACTTCGCCGGCATCGGGGACGCCATCCGCAACTCCTTCATGGCAGCCTTCGGTGCGACCGTGATCGCCGTGTTGATCGGCGGCATGTCGGGCGTCGCACTCGCGCGCCGGCCGGGCCGTTGGGCGACGATCTTCATGGGTCTCGTCTTTCTCATCCTCGTGACCCCCGAGATCATGGACGCGATCGCACTCGCCACGTGGTTCCCGCGCATCCAGGACCT
>CAYFJS010000096.1:0-3338 GCA_964343495.1 uncultured Acidimicrobium sp.
GGCTGCCCTGGGTGAACACGAGCCAGTCGTTGCACAACACGTCGTAGGCGTTCAGTTCGCCCGTGTGCACGACCTGGACGTTGGCGAGGTTGCGGAAGCTCTTCGTGGCGACCTCGTCGGTGCGCTCGACGACGACCATGACCTTGCCGTCGACGCCGAGGGACGTGAGCAACAACTTGGCGTCCTTGGTGCTCGGCTTGTCGAAACCGAACTTGTCGACCACGACGACCTTGCCCTCGCCTGCGCGATCGGAGAGTGCCGAGCGAAGGGCCAACTGGACCATCTTCTTCGGGGTTCGCTGGCCGTACTTGCGGGGCTTCGGGCCGAGCGCGACTGCGCCACCGCTGAAGTGTGGCGCACGAGTCGATCCTTGACGGGCATTACCCGTGCCCTTCTGGCTGAACGGCTTCTTGCCACCACCGCTCACTTCCGAGCGCGTCTTCGTGCTCTGGGTTCCCGCGCGACGGTGCGCGAGCTGTGCGGTGACGACCTGGTGCATCACCGACACGTTCGGCTCGACGCCGAAGAACTCGGTCGGCAACGACGCGGTCGTGCCGGTCTTTGCCGCGGCCTTCGGTGCTGCCGCCTTCTTGGCGACCTTCTTCGCAGCCTTCTTCACTGGTTTCGCAGTTGCCATGGCGTTACTTTCCCTTCACCGCGTTGCGCACGATGACGACTCCGCCGTTCGGGCCCGGAACGGAACCCTTCACGAGGAGCAGTCCGCGCTCGGCATCGGCCTGCACGACTTCGAGGTTCAACGTGGTCGTCTGCTGGTGACCGAGATGACCGGCCATGCGCAGACCCTTGAACACGCGACCGGGGAACGAGCACGATCCGATCGAGCCTGGTGCACGGTGGTGCTTGTGGTTACCGTGGCTCGCGCCCTGACCATTGAAGTTGTGACGCTTCATGCCACCGGCGAATCCCTTACCGCGGCTGACCGCAGTGACGTCGACGAGCTCGCCAGGGGCAAGCGTGTCGACGGCGATCTCTTGGCCGACTGCGAAACCGTCCACCGAGTCCAGACGCAACTCGACGAGGCGGCGACCAGCGGTCACGTTCGCCTTGGTGAAGTGTCCGGCCTGGGCCTTGGTCAGCTTCTTTGCGTCCTTCGCGCCGTAGGTGACTTGCAGGGCTGAGTAGCCGTCACGCTCACCGGTCTTTACTTGCACCACGCGGGCTGGTTCGACACGCAAGACGGTGACGGGGATGATGCGCTGATCATCGCCCCACACCTGTGTCATGCCGACCTTTTCGCCGACGATTGCTTTCTGTGCCATAACGGCGACCCTTTTCTGCTTCGTGTCGTTCGATCTGTCTGTCCTCGACACCACCGCCCCGTTCACGCAAATGCTCCGCTCGGCAAAGCCGGCGGAGCACCGTGATCGGATCTGCTGCAAGGTCCCCCAGTGCGTGGGGCGCTTGCAGACGTCGGTTGTGACGTTGCTTTTCCGCCCTCCCGACCGCGCGCCAGGCGCGCGAGCCGTCAAGACGGAGACGTCATGCTAGCGGTGGGATTTCGGGCTCCCACCTGGCCCGGACGGCTATTCCGAGGGTCTGGCGACCAGGGTGGCCTTGACGGTGACCCGGCTCCCAGCCCGCAGAATCTCGATTTCCACGGCATCCCCAGGCGAGCGGTCCCGGATGGCTGCGACGAGGCCGGCCTGGCCGGTGATGGGCTCCCCATTGACGGAGAGGACGACGTCGTCGACCTTGATCCCGGCAACGTCGGCCGGGCTGTCCTTTTCGACCTCGGTAATGATCGCGCCCTGGCCCCCATCGGTACGGCCTTCAAGACCGACCCCGAGGTAGCCCTCCTTGCGAGTCGTGCCGCTCGCCTGCGACCGCAGCTGCTCGACGACCCGCAGAACCTCCTCGACACCGATCGAAAAGCCCACGTTGTTGGCCGCCGAGTTCGAATCCCCGCGGGCGACAGCAGTGTTGATTCCCACGACCTCGCCGCGCAGGTTGACGAGTGGTCCACCCGAATTCCCCGATGAGATCGGAGCGTCGGTCTGGATGAGGCCGTTCAGCGCACCCGCGTCGGTGACGATCGTGCGCTTCAGCGCCGAGATGATGCCCGACGTCACCGTCGGGCCTCCGTCGAGTGCGAGCGCATAGCCAATCGCCACCACGGTGTCGCCGATGCGCACGGTATTCGGCTGTGCGAACGTGACCGGCTTCAATCCGGTTGCCGCGATCTTCAACAAGGCAAGATCATTACCGACCTCGCTCGCGATCACCGTCGCCGGACGTGGCTCCGTCTCGCCGGCGAATCGCACGCGAACTTCGCTCGCCCCGTCGATGACGTGGGCGTTGGTCAGGATCTCGCCGTCTGCGGTCAACACCACTCCGGTTCCCGTCGCTTCACCACTCTGCGCTCCGTCATCGATGACCGACGAGATGGTGACCACGCTGTCGGCGAGCACGTTGGCAACTTGGGCGATCACGGTGTCGCCGATCGACGGATCACTTGAGTCCACCTCGCTCATTTGCACCGGTGAATTCGACGCCTTCGTCGACGACGAGCCGATGTTGAGCTGGTCTGCAACGACCGCACCGCCGATGCCGCCCGCGAAACCAACGAGCAGTGCGACGATGACGATGCCAGGTCGACGACGCGGAGCGCTCTGCTGTGGGGGTGGCGGAGGTGGCATCGAAGCCGACTGCTCGGCCATTGGCGCACTCGGTGCAGCGGGGGTCGTCTCGGAGGGTTGGTCGTACCAATTGGACATGACTATGTGTCTAGCGTTTCGAATTCCTACCGCGCTCGGCAGATGCGTCATTCTTGACAATTTCTTTATTGGTCGCTGGCCCAATGCCCGTGCGCACTACTGTCGCTTGCGTGCCGACGTCCGCCGCATATCGCATCCGTCAGGCAACGCTCGACGACGCCGAAGCGATTCGAACGATCTACAACCATGAAGTCGAATTCGAGACCTCGACCTTCGACCTCGTCCCGCGCACCCTCGAGGTGCAGCGCCAGTGGATCGCCGCGCGCAGCGGGGCCTTCAGCGCGATCGTCGCCATCGATACCACGGAGAGAGTCGTCGGGTTCGGTGCGCTGAGTGAATACAAGGACCGCGCCGCCTACAAGACCACCGTCGAAGACTCGGTGTACGTGGATCGCTCACTTGGACGCAACGGCATCGGACGTCTCCTGCTCACCACCCTCCTCGAGCAGGCCGAGGCGTCAGGGTTTCACAGCGTGATTGCTCGAATCGAGGCGTCGAGTGCGTCCTCGCGCGGCTTGCACGAATCGTGTGGTTTCAGGCTCGTCGGGATCGAGCGAGAGATCGGACGGAAGTTCGGACGTTGGCTGGACGTCGCGCACATGC
>CAYFJS010000097.1:0-3317 GCA_964343495.1 uncultured Acidimicrobium sp.
CGCAGCACCTTGTGCTTCTTGAGCGTCGGGTCCTCGTCGATGATCGAAAACGCCGCCTCCCGCGCCATGTCGATCAAGTCGCGGTCACGGCGCAGCGAAGCCAACTTCAAGTCGCTGCGGCCCTTCTGGGCGGTGTTCATGAGGGTGCCCTCGCCACGCAGTTCGAGGTCGATCTCGGCGAGTTCGAAGCCATCCGTGGTGCCGACGAGGGCATCCACGCGCGGTGAGTGTTCCTCGGCGTCCTTGGTCTGCAGCCAGCAGGTGGAGGCGATCGATCCACGGCCGACGCGGCCGCGCAACTGGTGCAGCTGGGCGATGCCGAAGCGATCGGCGTCGAGCACCACCATCACGGTCGCATTGGGGACGTCAACGCCGACTTCGATCACCGTGGTCGCAACCAGCACGTCGAGTTTCTTGGCGCGGAACTTGCCCATCACCTCGTCTTTTTCCGCAGACGACATGCGCCCGTGCAACAGCCCGACCTTCAGACCCTTCAACACCGCTCCGGACAACTCGGCGTGGATCGTCTCGGCCGAGGCCGCCTCCACCTTGTCGCTCTCTTCGATCAGTGGACACACGACATAGGCCTGCTGGCCTGCGGCCACCACCTCGCGCACGTGAGCCCACATCGTCTCTTCGATCAATGGACCCGCGGCCCACTTCGTGACGATCGGTGTGCGGCCGGGTGGCAGTTCATCGAGCACGCTCACGTCAAGGTCGCCGTAGACAGTCATCGCCGCCGTTCGCGGGATCGGTGTCGCGGTCATCACGAGAACGTCCGGGGTGTTCGCGTCGTCACCCTTCGCCGAAAGTGCCGCTCGCTGCTCCACACCGAAGCGGTGTTGCTCGTCGATCACGACGACGCCGAGGCTCGAAAAGTTCACGCCCTCCTGGATGAGTGCGTGCGTGCCGATCACGACGTCGATCGAACCTGAGGCGAGATCGGCGAGCACCTCGCGGCGCTTCTCCCCCGTCACGCGCGAGGTCAACAACTCGACTCGCAGCGGTCGGTCCCCGAACAGGTTGTCCGGGTCCGGCACCTGGAGGCCCTCGACCATCTTGGTGATGCCCGCGAAGTGCTGTTCGGCGAGCACTTCGGTCGGGGCCATGAGCGCACCTTGGTGCTTGCCCTGCACGGCGACCAGCATCGCCGCGACCGCGACCACCGTCTTACCGCTACCCACGTCACCTTGGAGCAAGCGATGCATCGGATGTGCGCCTGCCAAGTCATGCGAGATCTCCTCGATCACGCGGCGTTGCGCGCCAGTGAGCGGGAACGGGAGCGCCGAGGTGAAGCGCGAGAGCAACTCGCCGTCCACGACGTGACGAATCGAGCGCGAGTTGCGTTCGAAGGCACGCTTGCGACCGACGAGCACCGTCTGCACGCGCAGCAACTCATCGAAGGCGAGCCGACGTCGCGACTCTTCCTTGGCGAGGATCGACTCGGGCAGGTGGATTCCGCGCAGCGCAGACGTGCGGTCGATGAGGTGGTTGCGCGACAAGATCGCTTCGGGCACCGGGTCGGCGATGCCGCGCGCCTTGCAGCGCTCGAGAGCACTCTCCACCCAGCCCGCGATCTCCCACGTGGACAGGTTCGCCTTCTCGCTCTGCGGGTAGATCGCCACCACGCGACCGGTGCGGTTACCGATCAAGTCCACGACCGGGTTCGTCATCTGCAGGCTGCCGCGATACAGATCGACCTTGCCGAACATCGCCACCTGCATGCCCGACTGCAACTGCTTGGCACGCCACGGCTGGTTGAAGAACACGACACCCAAACGACCGGTGTCGTCGCCAGCGGAGACCGTGACCATCGTCTTGCCGCCGCGCAACGGTCGCTTGTTCACGCTGCGGATCTCGACGATGACGAGTGCCTCCTGACCGGCCTGCAGGTCGGCCACGCGGGCCTCGTTCGTGCGATCCACCCAGCGCCGCGGATAGGTGGTGAGGAGATCGAGCACGGTCTCGACTCCGTAGTCCGACAGCGACGACTTGCGCTTGTCGCCGATCCCCTTCAACACCGCCACATCGATGGCCTGCAGATCGCGCAGGGTGATGGGCTCGTTCACGGCCGTGCCTGCGACGATCTACTCCACGCCGAAGAGGTACGGGTACAGCGGCTGTCCACCTGCATGTACCTCTATTTCAACATCGGGGTATCGCTCGGTGAGGAATGCCTCGATCTCCTCGGTCGCCCGAGCAGTCGCCAAGTCGCCGGTGATCACCGTCAACAGTTCCCGACCGGGGGCGATCAAGTGCTCCAAGAGCGCCGTCGAGGCCGCCACCATCGAATCCCCGATGGCGACCACGCCGTCCCCGCGCACGAGACCGATCCAGTCGCCCGACTTCACCGCACCGGCGTCGGTCTTGGTGTCCCGCACCGCCTGGGTCACCTCACCGGTCGCCACGGCCTGTGCCGCATCGGTCATCGCCGCAGCGTTCGCCTCTGCCGTGCCCTCCGGGTCGTAGAACACGAGTGCGGCCAACGCCTCGGGCATCGAACACGTCGGCACGACCGCCACGGTCTTTTTCGTCAGCTCGTTGATCTGGTTCGCCACCGGGATGATGTTCTTGTTGTTCGGCAGGATGATCACCTGACGCGAGTTCATGTGCTCGACGGCATCCAACAACTCTTGCGTCGAGGGGTTCATCGTCTGGCCACCCGTGATCACTCCGTGCACGCCCATCTGGCTGAACAACTCATCCAGACCCGACCCACTCGAGACCGCCACCACCGCGCACCCAACCTCGGGCAGCGACGGCACTGCCGCGTGCTTCTTCGAAGATGGCACTCCCAACTCGGCCTCGCGCTTGGCGTGTTCCTCGTCGACTTCCTCGAACAGGTCCGTCACGCGAATGTTGAACGGCTTGCCATCCAACGCAAGCGGCGCCTCGATCGCGGCCCCGATGTCATTGGTGTGCACGTGGCAGTTGTAGAGACCGTCCCCGCCGACCACCACGATCGAGTCCCCGATCTCGCCCCAGGCCTCCATGAACGCCGTCTTGCGATCGTCGTCCAGGTTCAGAAGGAACATCACCTCGTAGCGCAGCTCGCTCACGTCCACTGCCCCGTCGTGACCCGCACGATGCGCGACGGCCTCGAACTGCTCTCCGCTCGGCCCGCTCACCACGCTCGGCTCCGGCAACGCCTCACCGGTGACGACGTGCACGAACGAATCCATCAACAACAAGAACCCCGCGCCGCCTGCGTCCACGACGCCCGCGTCTTTCAACACCGGCAACTGCTCCGGCGTGTTCGCGAGCGCCACGCGACCCGCCTCGCGCGCAGCGCGCAAGGTCTCAGCAAGCGATGATCC
>CAYFJS010000098.1:0-3303 GCA_964343495.1 uncultured Acidimicrobium sp.
GTGCTGTACACCGCGGGCACGCAGAACGGACTGTGCACCTGCCTGATGACGCTCGTGCATCCCGGAGACGAAGTCCTCGTCCCCGATCCGTACTACGCCACCTACGAAGGACTGGTCGCAGCGAGCGGGGCGACGTTCGTCCCCGTGCCGACGACTCCCGAGGATCGCTTCCACGTCACCGCCGAATCCATCGAGCGTCGAATCACCCCGAACAGTCGGGTGCTCCTCCTCAACACGCCGAGCAACCCGACCGGTGCGGTGTTGTCACGTGCGGAGATCGACGCGATCGGTGAGGTGTGCATCGCACACGACCTGTGGATCGTCGCCGACGAGGTGTACGCAGACATGACGTATGACGCACCGTTCGCGTCACCTTTCGACAGCCCGCAGTTGCGTGAGCGCACGCTCGCCGTGTCGTCGATCTCGAAGTCACATGCGCTCCCCGGCTTTCGAGCCGGCTGGGTCGCAGCACCCGCGCACGTCATCGAGCGGCTCGTGCTCGTCGCCGAGGCGATGCTCTTCGGCTCACAACCGTTCATCGAAGATGCGCTCGTGGTTGCACTCTCCACCCGCCATCCAGAGGTCGATCGCCTGCGCGCGGCATTCCGTGAGCGTGCCGTCGCACTCGTGGAGGAACTCGGCGATGCGCCACACTCGCGGGCACGCATGCCCGAGGGTGGAATGTTCGTGATGGTGGACGTGCGCTCGACTGGTTTGTCGGGCGAGCAGTTCGCGTGGCGCCTCCTCGAAGAGCATGGCGTCGGCGTGATGCCGGGCGAGAGTTTCGGCGCGGGCGGTGCGGGACACGTGCGCATCGCACTCACGGTGGAAGCACCCGTCATTCGCGAGGCGTGCCGCAAGATCCGTTCGCTTGCCGAGCACTGCGCGAAGGCGAACTGAGGACACGATGCGGGTCGGCGAGGCACTGGTCGACCTGTTGGCGACGCACTATGGCGTCGACGTCGTCTTCGGAATTCCCGGCGTGCACAACATCGAGCTGTATCGCGGTCTCGAGCGCAGTCGCGTGCGGGCGATCTCGCCACGCCACGAACAGGGTGCGGGATTCATGGCCGACGGATGGTCGATCGTCACCGGGCGACCAGGTGTCTGCGTGTTGATCAGTGGACCCGGAGTCACGAACGCGCTCACCCCGATCGCCCAGGCGTATCACGACTCGCGACCGATGCTCGTGCTCGCCTCGACGACACCGACCGATGCACTCGGCGGAAATATCGGTCCGCTGCACGACCTCCCCGATCAGGCGGCACTCGTGCGCAGCGTGTGCGCCTTCAGCGAGACGGTGACCGAACCCGAACAATTGCCAGAACTCATCGAGCGCGCGTGGAACGTGTTCACCTCGTCGCGACCGCGTCCCGTGCACCTCGCGATCCCGATGGACGTCCTCGAGATGGACTGCGATCCCTTCACGCGCGTCACCACACCGACCACCTCGCCCGCAGCGACCAGCGACGATCTCGCCCGCGCGGCCGCCATCCTCGACGCGTCACGATCGCTCGTGATCATCGCCGGCGGTGGAGCCAAGGATGCAAGCGCATCACTCGTCTCGCTCGCCGAGACGCTCGATGCACCCGTCGTCTTGACCGGCAACGCCAAGGGCGTGGTGCCGTCGCGTCATCCGCTGTGCGCCGAGAACACGCTGGTGTTCGGCCGCATCCAGCGCGACATCGAAGCCGCCGATGCGGTCCTCGTCGTCGGGTCGGAACTCTCCGACACCGACCTCTACAACAACGGTCGCGCGCTTACCTTCACCGGGTCGGTCGTGCGCATCGACATCGACGAGGCACAGATCACCCGTCGCGTGACGCCGAGCGTGAGCCTCGTCGGGGATGCGCGCACAACCCTCGAGCAACTGAATGGGCTCGTGTCGTCGGGAACTTCACGCGACGGTGCCAACCGCGCGCGAACCTGGCGCGAGCACTCGCGCAACAAGACGTCGAAGGAGTTCTCGCCGTGGCTGGCCGCGATCGAGGCCGCGCTCCCCGACGACGCAATCGTCGCACTCGACTCGACACAGCTCGGTTACTCCGCTCACTGGTGGTTGCCCGCGCAACAAACCCGCTCATGGCTCGCGCCATATGGCTTCGGCACGCTCGGGTGCGCCCTCCCGATGGCGATCGGTGCGAGCGTCGCCGCACCAGAGCGCCCGGTGCTCGCCATCGCAGGCGACGGCGGCTGGCTCTTCACCGTTGCGGAGATGGCGTCTGCGGTCGACATCGATGCCAACGTCACGCTCGTGCTGTGGGACAACCGCGGTTACCAACAGATCAAGCAGTCGTTCGACGACGTGGATGCACCGCGCATGGGAGTTGACGTGTCGTCACACGACCCACTCACGATCGCCCGCGGCTTCGGCTGGACCGCCCAGGACGTCACCTCGCCAGAGGAATTGACGGAAACACTCCGCACATCACTGCGACGCGGTCAGCACATGCTGCGCATCTGCGCCGAGGCTCGCTGAGCGACGACGCGTCTTACTTCGTGCGGTAGACGACGAAGACCTTGCGCAGGGTCTCGTGCACGGTCCACGTGCCCTTCCACCCGATCGGGAAGATGCAGCTCGAGCCGGCGGTCAACTTCACGGCCTCGCCGCCGTCTTCTTGCACCGTCATCGAACCCTTGAGCACGTAGATCACCTCGCCGCGCGTGGTGAATTCCCAGCGCGATGCACCCGGCTCGCATTCCCAAGTTCCCGACGTCACGGTCTCGTTGTCGAGGAACACCTTGGCGCGGGTCATGATCTCCCCGGTGAGTGGCTCGGCCGATGGTTGACCGAGTGGCTTCTCGGCGAGATCGGATGCGGGAATGTCGAGTGCGCGGAAGGAAATGGTCATGCGACGACAGTAGTGAACGAAGTCGTCAGCCGAGGATTCGGTCGCGCACGGCGAGCAGTCGCGACGACGGCTTGTGCGTGCGACGCTCGCGGCGGTCGGCGAACTCGGTGAGCGCAAGGAGCCCGTTCACCCCGAGCCACCGCAGGGGCTCCGTCTCCCAGGTCTTTGAGGCGTGACCGACGAGGAGCGATCGTGTCAGTGGATCGCCGGTGTCTGCGATCAGGTGTGCGAGTGTGCGACCGACGAGATTGGCGAGTGCCACGCCGTCGCCGACGTAGCCACCACCTGCACACAGTCCCGTTGCGCGATCGATCGTGGCGAACGCGTGCCAATCGCGCGGTGCGCCGACCGGTCCTCCCCAGCGGTGGGTGATCCGAGCGTCTGCCACCTGCGGGAAGATCTCGCGCACGGTTTCCTCGAGCCGTCGATGGATCGTGTCGTGGCGATCGAA
>CAYFJS010000099.1:0-3265 GCA_964343495.1 uncultured Acidimicrobium sp.
TGTCGCCCACCGTCATTCGAAACATGTTGCGCATTGGCGGTCACACTCGTGGTCACCGGGCGAGCAGCGGCCTGACCTGCGAGGCCAAATGCAGCCGTGGCCATCAATCCGGCGAGTGCGGTTCCCGCAATCACGGCTTTGATTCGCTTCTTCATCGTGTCTCCTTCAGTTCGTCTCCCTCGGGTCCGAGGTCGACGTTCATCGTCATTGACGAACGTAAGGATTCGATCAACCGCGGGTAAGAATGCGGCAAGAAGCGTGCCAAGCCAAGTCCTGCTTGGGCCAGAGCGGCACTACCGTCACTTCCATGACTTCGTCGTCTGCCCCCACCTTTCGGGTGCTCGTGGCCGAAGATGATCCCGCGGTGCGCTCGGCGGTCACGCGGGTGCTTGAACTCGAGGGTCACTCGGTGACCGCCGTCAATGATGGGAATGCCGCACTTGATGCGGTACTTGCCAGCCCGCCGCATGCAGTCGTGATGGACGTGATGATGCCCTTCCTCGATGGTCTCTCCGTATGCAGAGAACTGCGCCGAAGGAACAACAAGACCCCGATCCTTCTCTTGACCGCACGCCACGAGATCGGCGACCGTGTCGCGGGACTGGATGCCGGGGCTGACGACTACCTCGTCAAACCATTCGCAGTGGACGAACTCTTGGCCCGCGTCCGAGCCTTGTTGAGGCGACACTCGACGAAGACGACGAACTCGACGCTCACGGTCGGTGACCTCACACTGGACGGTGATCGGCGTGAAGTGAATCGTGCAGGGCGCGCCATCGACCTCACCAAGACCGAATTCGACCTACTGCAAGTGCTCATGGAACAGCACGGCATCGTGCTTTCGCGGGACTATCTCTACGAGCACATTTGGGGATTCAACTTCGAGACCAACTCCAAGAGCCTGGACGTCTACATCGGCTATCTCCGGCGCAAGATCGAAGGCGAGAACGAACCGAAGCTTCTCCACACCGTGCGCGGGGTTGGCTACGTCGTGAGGGAGTCATGACGCTACGTCTCCGAATCGCCATCGCGACGGCCGCGATCGTCACGACGGTCATCGTCGCGCTCTCACTGGCCACATACTTCACGATGTCTCGCCAACTGATTCGACAGACCGATGACTCCCTCGATGCCAGGGTGTCGGCCATCGCAGACACGCTCCGCAGCCAGCGGTTCGAAAACGGGTTCGGGCAGCGCGTTCGAAACCCGCTCGGCGAGGCGCTCCTCCCCACCCGCTTCGACACCATCACCCAGGTCATCGACGAGTCCGGCCAGATTCTCATCGGCATCGGGCCGGTCGACCTTCCGATCTCCGAATCCGTGCTTACCGTCGCGCGAGACCCACTCGGCGGCTATCGAAGATCCACGGTTTCCATCAATGGTGTTCCACACCGGATGCTCACCGTTCCACTCGCGTCAGGTGGCGCGCTGCAACTCGCCAAGGACATCACCGACATCCAACGAGTGCGGGGATCGATCCGCGACTGGACGGTCATCTTCACCATCCTCGGCATCATTGCCGCAGTCGGCTCTGGGTGGCTCATTGCTCGGCGAACCGCACGTCCGATCCAACTCCTCGCCGAAGCCGCGGAGGGCATCGCCACGACCACCAACCTCGATACACGCCTCGAAGTGGGTGGCGACGCGGAGGTGAGCAGGCTCGTCGACAGCTTCAATTCCATGTTGGGCGCGTTGAGCTCGAGCAATGAACGCCAGCGCCAGCTGATCCAGGACGCGAGCCACGAGATCCGCACCCCGCTCACCTCGCTTCGAGCCAACTCCGAGCTCCTGGAGCGGACCGACCTCCCAATCGAGACGAGAAATGGGATCCTCCACGACATCCGCAGCGAAGTCGATGAGTTGTCCGCACTCTCCGCAGAGCTGACGGCACTTGCGAGCGACCAGCGACTGAGCGAAGACCCGAGCGATGTCGACGTGTTTGAGATTGCCTGCGACGTAGCCGAACGCGCACGACGCAGGACTGGGCGAGTCATCGAAGTCACGGGATCCCCGAGCACCGTTGTCCTCCGACGCCACCAATTCGAGCGTGCGGTACACAACCTCGTCGACAACGCCCTCAAGTTCAGCCCCTCGTCGACGCCCGTCGCGCTGGATGCGACCGAGCAGGCTGTTTCAGTAACTGACCACGGCCCCGGTATCGCCGCGGACGACAAACCACGCATCTTCGACCGCTTCTATCGGGCCGACGCAACTCGATCACTCCCTGGTTCGGGCCTCGGGCTTGCAATCGTCAAGCAGTTCGCCGACGATCACGATGCAACGCTGCAAATCCTCGACGTGCCGGGTGGTGGCACGACGATCCGGATCGTGTTCGCCACAACGCGCTAGGTCGTGCGTCGCGCACCCTTGCGATTTGCAAGCTTCTCGCGCGCCTCCTGTTCGGCCTCGAGCGCCTGCTCCTCGGCGACGAGCGCCTTCAGGTTCGCGAGTCGCTCGTCGGTGAAAACACCGGCTTCGATCGCAGAACGGACTCCGCAATCAGGTTCGCGCTCGTGCTTGCAGTCTCGAAACTTGCACGTCGCCGCCGCACCGAACACGTCGGCGAATGCCCGTTCGAGTCCGACATGGCTCGTCCACAGGCTGACGGCCCGCAGGCCGGGGGTGTCGACGACCCAGCCGCCATCCGCCATCTTCAGCAACTCTGCCGCCGTCGTGGTATGACGCCCCCGCTGGTCACCGTCGCGAACGGTCCCCGTCCGCTGAACCTGCGAACCGAGCAAGGTATTCACCAGAGTTGATTTCCCCACCCCAGAGGCCCCAATCAGCGCGATGGTCGGCTCGGTTGATTCTGCACACATATATATGTGTCGCTTCAGCTCGTCCATCCCGACCCCCGTCTGTGCACTCACGCCGACGACCTCGACCCCCATCGAGACCGTCCGAACCTGAGCCACCCGGGAGTCGAGCAGTTCATCGTTGACTTCGTCGCACTTGTTCAACACCACCATCGGCGTCGCCCCACTGTCGAAAGCGAGAACGAGTTCGCGTTCGAGTCGACGTGGATTGATCGGCTGCGACGCCGCCTGAACCACGAGGACGACATCGATGTTGGCTGCGATGGTATGAGACTCTGCGCGGACGGTGTCAGACGATGCACGTCGCGTCAACGAAGAGGTTCGCGGTTGCACTTCTTCAATTCGTTCACCATCACTCGAGATCACGACACGATCGCCGACTGCAACGTCGGCTCCGATGTTGCGTGCACGAGCAACTTCACCAGTTGATTCGAGTTCGACGCTGCTCC
>CAYFJS010000100.1:0-3260 GCA_964343495.1 uncultured Acidimicrobium sp.
CGCACGGTGACTTCGTCACCGAGGTTGAGGACGTCTTCGACCTTGGAGACGCGCTGGCCGTTGCCCAACTTGGAGATGTGCACGAGGCCGTCGCGACCCGGGAGGATGTTGACGAACGCACCGAACTGGGCGACGTTGACGACGCGACCGGTGTAGGTGGCGCCGAGCTCCGGCGTCGGCGGATCGACGATCGCCAGGATGCGGGACTTGGCGTCCTCGACCTTGGCGTTGTCGGGCGAACCGATCGTGATGATGCCGGTTGCACCGTCGTCGGAGACGTTGATCTCCGCGCCGGTCTCCTGCTGGATCGTGTTGATGACCTTGCCCTTCGGTCCGATGACCTCGCCGACCTTGTCGAGCGGGATGGTGAAGGTGACGATCTTCGGTGCGCTCTCGGCGACCGTGGCACGCGGTGCCGCGATCGTCGCGTTCATCACGCCGAGGATCTTCAGGCGTGCGTCCTTGGCCTGCTGCAATGCAGAGGCGAGCACGTCGCTCGGGATGCCGTCGATCTTGGTGTCGAGCTGCAGTGCCGTGACGGCGTCTGCGGTACCGGCGACCTTGAAGTCCATGTCACCGAAGGCGTCTTCGGCTCCGAGGATGTCGGTCAGTGCGGTGTACTTGCCACCCTCGTAGATGAGACCCATCGCGATACCGGCGACGGGTGCCTTGATCGGCACGCCTGCATCCATGAGCGAGAGGCTCGATGCGCACACCGAGGCCATCGAGGTGGAGCCGTTGGACGACAACACCTCGCTCACGAGACGCAACGTGTAGGCGAAGGTCTCCTGGTCGGGAACGACCGGGAACAACGCGCGCTCGGCGAGCGCACCGTGACCGATCTCGCGGCGCTTCGGGCTGCCGACACGACCGGTCTCACCGTTGGCCCACGGGGCCATGTTGTAGTCGTGCATGTAGCGCTTGGAGGTCTCCGGGGTGATCGAGTCGATCATCTGGTTCATCTTCGGCATCGCCATCGTGAGCACGTTCAACACCTGGGTCTCGCCACGCTGGAAGAGTCCCGTGCCGTGTGCGGTCGGGATCAGACCAACTTCGGCAGAGATTGGACGCAGATCGGCCGGGCCACGACCGTCGATGCGCACTCCCTCACCGATCACGCGCTGACGCACGAGCTTCTTGGTGAGCGAACGAACCGCTTCCTTGATCGCCTTCTCCTGACCGGGGAACTCCTCGGCCAAGGCAACGAGCGTGTCGGCGGTTGCCGCATCGATCGCGGCGTTGCGGTCGCTCTTCAGCGCGATGCGGATGGCGGGCTGGAGCTTGTCGGTGGCGACGCGCTCGACGGCTGCGAACAGCTCATCGGTGTAATCGAGGACCGGCGTGTACTTGAGTGGCTCGATCGGACCGCGGGTGGCGATCACGCTGGCGACGAGTTGACGCTGCAGCTTGATCGACTCCTTGATCCACACCTTGGAGGCATCGAGGCCACTGGCGATGACGGCCTCGTCGACCTTCGGTGCGCCACTTTCGTAGAACTCGAAGGACTTCTCGGTGCCACCGGCCTCGACCATCATGATGGCGACGTCGCCGTTGTCGAGTTCACGACCTGCGACGACGATTTCGAACGTGGCGTTCTCGCCCTCTTCGAAGGTCGGGTGTGCGATCCAGGTGCCGTCCTGGCTGTAGGCCAGACGCACTGCACCGATCGGGCCGTCGAACGGGATGCCCGAGATCATGAACGATGCGGATGCCGCGTTGATCGAGAGCACGTCGTGCGGGTTGACCTGGTCGGCACCGATCACGGTGATCACGACCTGGGTCTCGTTGCGATAGCCGTCGGGGAACGCCGGACGCAGCGGGCGGTCGGTGAGGCGACACGTGAGGATCGCCTGCTGGCTCGGGCGGCCTTCGCGACGGAAGAACGATCCGGGGATCTTTCCTGCGGCGTATGCGCGCTCCTCGACGTCCACGGTGAGTGGGAAGAAGTCGATGCCGTCGCGCACGCCCTTGGCGGCGTTCGCGGTGGCGAGCACTTGGGTCTTGCCGATGCGGGCGATGACTGCACCCTGTGACTGCAAGGCGAACTTGCCGGTCTCGAAGGTGAGTGTCTTGTCGGTGCCAGAAACTGGTGCCGATACGGAAATGGCGTCAGCCATGTCTATGTCCTTTCGTCTGAGCCGCATCCCCTGGATGCTGTTCGGCTCAGTGTGGGGAACAACCCCCCGATTCCCAGTCGGCAATCTCGCGACCTGGCATGCCGCGCTATCTGCGACTGACAACCGGTGTGTGGTTGTTCGTCTATGTGGTGCCTATGGGCTGCGTCAGCGGCGCAGACCGAGGTCGTCGATCAGCTTTCGATACTTCTCGATGTCTCGGGCCTTGACGTAGTCAAGCATGCGGCGACGACGTCCGACCATCATCAGCAGTCCTCGACGGCTGTGGTGATCCTTGTCGTGGCTCTTCAGGTGCTCGGTGAGGCTGTTGATGCGCTCGGTGAGCAACGCGATCTGCACTTCAGGCGAACCGGTGTCGGTCGCATGGGTGCGGTGCTTGGCGATGGTCTCGCTCTTGGGAGCAGTTGCCATAGGTATGCCTTTCGTGTGCCCGCGTCCTGCGGGACCAGTGAGGTCGCTCGAGTCGGATGACTCCAAGCATCACATCGGAGGTGTGGCCCCGATGGACCCCCTCACCCTATCGGCGACAAGCCCCCTTCCAGCCCGCAAACCCCCACCCCGTCACGGTGACCATATAAGTAGTGTGAAGTCTCGTGTTCACGGGAATCGTCGAGGAACTGGGCCGTGTCGTCACCCGCGAGGGCTCGCGCCTGCGGATCGCCGCAGAGACGGTGCTCGAGGGCTCCGGCATGGGGGCCTCGATCGCGGTCAACGGCTGCTGTCTGACCCTCGTGGCGAGCGACTCCTCGTCGTGGTGGGAAGCAGACGTGAGCGAGGAGACCTACTCGCGCACCAACCTCGGATCGCTCACCGCCGGTGACCCCGTCAACCTGGAGCGCCCGATGGCCCTCGGCGAACGACTCGGCGGCCACATCGTGCTCGGCCACGTGGACGCCGTCGGCACCGTCGTGAGTGCAGCGCCCAATCTCGTGGTGCGCATCCCAAGAGACCTCATGCAGCTCATCGTTGAGAAGGGCTCCGTCACGGTGGACGGCATCTCCCTCACTGCCTTCGATCTCACGAGAGATACGTTCCGCGTCGCGGTCATCCCGCACACGATGGAAGTGACGACACTCGGCGTGCGCAAGCCGGGCGATCGCGTCAACATCGAGATGGACGTGCTCG
>CAYFJS010000101.1:0-3242 GCA_964343495.1 uncultured Acidimicrobium sp.
CTGCGCACCTCGATGGCGATCAGCACGCGCAACGAGTCGTCCGGCGCGAACGCCTTCACGCTCACCCGCATGCTCGTGCCGACCCTGCAGATGCCGATCACCGAACGATTCGCGGCGATCAACGAGATCATCGGAGTCGCCCGCGAACAGGCCAAGGCCGCTTCCCTCGACACGCTGGCCACGATGTCGGCGCTCCTCCCGACCACCGTCCTCACCCGCATCGCCCGCACGCAGAGCCAGACGGTCGATTTCGCCACCTCGAACGTGCGCGGAGCTGGCGTCCCGCTCTACATCTGCGGGGCGATGGTGCTCGGCAACTACCCGGTCGGTCCGCTCGGTGGCGTGGCGTTCAACCTGACGATGCTCTCCTACAACCACAACCTCGACATGGGATTGAACGTCGACACGGCAGCCGTCCAGGATCCGGAATTGTTGCGTCAGTGCATCGAGGATTCGATGCGCGAGTTGATCACCGCATCGCGTCCCACCGCGACCGCGGTGGGCGACAAACCGAAGTTCAGACTTCGGTGGTGGAAGAGGCGCTAGCGGTCAACAGCAACCGCACGTCCAACAACAGATCTGCCACCTCGTCGGTGGACACGAGCTCACGGTTGAGCATCTCGCCGAGTGCCTTGTCGATGACCGCCAATGCCTCGTTGATGACCGCTCCGTCGCGAACCTGATCTCCTACATTCGTCATGGTCGCACCATATCGCACGGGTGCCACGATTGCGTGACACTGTGCGTAACATCACAGCAATGGATTTGGCGGGAAAGACGACGATTGTCACCGGCGCGGGGAACGGGATCGGTCGCGCGCTCGCCGAGCGCTTCCACCACGAGGGTGCCAGGGTCGTCGTCGCGGACCGTGACGGCACAGCCGCCCTCGGCGTCGCAGCGGAGCTCAATGCACTGCGCGCGAACTCCGCGCTCGGCGTCGAGGTCGATTTGTCCACGGAGGCCGCCAACAAGTCCCTCATCGACCAGGCGGAACGATTCTTCGGCCCCATCGATTTGTTCTTCGCCAATGCCGGCGTCGGGCTCGGCACCGACGTCACGTCACCAGAGGAGGCGTGGGACGTCTCCTTCGACATCAACGTGCATGCGCATCGTTGGGCCGCGAAGTATCTCGTGCCGGGCTGGCTCGCCCGCGGCGAGGGTTACTTCTGCTCGACGGCATCGGCTGCAGGCGTGCTCGCGCAGATCGGCTCGGCCCCGTACTCGGTGACCAAGCACGCCGCACTCGCCTTCGCCGAATGGATGTCGATCACGTACGGCGCTCGCGGCATTCGCGTGAGTTGCCTGTGTCCGCAGGGCGTCAACACCAACATGTTGAAGGGCGCCGATCAGGGCGTCGACGGACCGAGCGGGAACGTCGTGCGCGTTGCGGGTGCGGTGCTCGAACCAGCCGAGGTCGCAGAGGTCGTCGTGCGCACCATTCGCGACGAGACGTTCTTCATCCTGCCCCACCCCGAGGTCGCCGAGTTCGCCAAGGTGAAGGCAACGGAACACGAGCGTTGGCTCGGCGGCATGCGCAAGTTGCAAAAGCGCGTGCTCGGGTTCTAGCCCGTTACTTTTTGAACGTCGGGATCAGCGTCGCGAGTTCGCGCCATTCCTCGCGCGGCAACGCCACGAGGTCGTCGCGCAACACCTGCACGCACACGTGCGACGCACCCGCGTCGAAGTGTTCCTTCAGTCGCGCGGCGATCTGATCGAGCGTTCCCCACGCGCAAATCGCGTCCACCAACTTGTCGCTCGACTGGCCGTTCGGTCCCTTGATGTCATCTTCGGTGAACCCGTGGCGCAGCAAATTGTTCGCGTAGTTCGGGAGCCTCGTGTACGTCGCCATGAACTTGCGCGCGATCTCGCGCGCCTTCGTCGGATCGGTCTCGAAGATCACCGCCTGCTCCGGCGCGAGCGTCGGCCCCTCGCCGAGGATGTCGCGCGCCGCCTTCGTGTGGTCGGGCGTCGTGAAGTAGGGATGCGCACCGTCGGCACGCTCGCCCGCGAGCTTGACCATCTTCGGCCCGAGCGCGGCGAGTACTCGATGCGTCGGCGTGGACGGGACTTGTGCAGCGAACAGCCCAGAGTCCATCGAGTCGAGATAGTCGACCATCGCCGAGTACGGCTTGTCGTACGACTGCTTGTGCAGCGCCTTCACCATGTTCCCGTGGCTCGCACCGATGCCGAGCAAGAAGCGATCGGGGAACGCCTCGGTCAGCGTCTTCTGTCCCGCCTGCATCGTGACCGCCGTGCGCGCATACATCGAAGCGATGCCGGTGGCGACCACGATCTTCTTCGTCGCGGACAACAACAGCGCGGCCGACGCGAAAGGTTCCCGCCCGACGGCCTCGGGGATCCACACGGCGCCAAAGCCGAGCTCCTCGATCTCGCGCACGGCATCCTGAGACTGTGCCATCGGATGCCCATCGAGCGTCCACGTCCAGATACCGAGTCGACCGAGATTGAGGGGAGTTGTCGTCATGCCGCCACAGTACTGGAGCCCCTCGCACACACATCGCGGCGTGCGCAAACTCACACTGCTCGTCATTTTCCTGATGTGTTCCCTCGCCGGATGCGGCGGGGAGGACTTCCCCGCCGGAACCGGTCGTGTGACCAAGGTGATCGACGGCGACACGATCCGAGTGCGCCTTGGCTCGACGATGGAGACCGTCCGACTGATCGGTGTGAACACGCCCGAAACGAAGGCTCCGAACAAGCCCGTCGAGTGCTTCGGTCCCGAAGCCTCGGCACGCACACACGAGTTGCTCCCCGACGGCACGGTCGTGCGACTCGAGCGCGACCAGACCACTCGCGACCGCTACGGTCGGCTCCTCGCCTACGTGCACCGCGTCTCGGACGGGCTGTTCGTCAATCTGTCGCTCGTCGCCGAGGGTTACGGTCGCGCGATGCCGTTCGACGACACGCCGATGTTCCACGCCCAGTTCGCTGACGCCGAACTCGCCGCACGCAGCGCACGATTAGGACTATGGGGCGCATGCCCCCAGTAGCGTTGAGCACATGGCCGCGCAAAGTTTGAACGAACGGCTCGGTCACGCGCCGGGCGACAAACTCGTCATCATCTCGTGCGACGACCTCGGAGCGTTCCAGTCCGCTAACGCTGGCGTCTACGACGCCCTTCGCAATGGCGTAGCGACGTGCGCATCGCTCATGGTGCCCGCGCCGTGGGCCCGCGACGCGGTCGCCAACTATGCCGGCGAGGACATCGGCGTGCACCTCAC
>CAYFJS010000102.1:0-3151 GCA_964343495.1 uncultured Acidimicrobium sp.
CGGCGAGTCGTCGGGCGCGCCAGTTTCGTCACTTCGGCGACGTCGCTCACGGACAGCGCCAGATGTGAGACGGAGAACGCCTTGATGACCGCGAGTCCGCGCGCGAATGCCTCGACGAAATCGGGTTCTTTGGATGGGGTCGCCATGGGTTCCTTCCTCGCTCAACTGTCGCACATTCGGCCCAGCACAACCCAATGGAGTACCTCATATGCCTAGTCACGCGCGCCCCCTCGAAGGTCTCCTCGTGGCCGACTTGTCCCGAGTGCTCGCGGGTCCGTACTGCACGATGCTGCTCGCCGACATGGGTGCGACGGTCATCAAGGTCGAGAGCCCCGGTGGCGACGACACGCGCACGTGGGTCCCGCCAGTGAAGGACGGGGTCGCCACCTATTACATGTCGATCAATCGCAACAAGAAGTCGATCGTGCTCGATTTCGGCAAGGAAGAGGATCTCGTCCTGGTGCGCGAACTCGTTGCACGCGCCGACATCTGCGTGGAGAACTTCAAGGTGGGTGGTCTGAAGAAGTTCGGGCTCGACTACGACACTGTCGCCGCAACGAATCCGGGTCTCGTCTATCTCTCCATTTCTGGGTTCGGCACCAAGGAGGGAGCCAAGCTCCCCGGATACGACTTGATCGTGCAGGCAGTGTCTGGACTGATGAGCCTCACCGGTGAACCCGACGGCCCACCGTTCCGTGCAGGAATCTCGGTGTTCGACGTCATGGCTGGACTGCACGGCACGATCGGCGTGCTCGCCGCGCTGAATGAGCGTGCGAAGTCCGGCAAGGGCCAACACGTCGAGGTCAATCTGTTGTCGTCGGCAATGTCCGGACTCGTCAACCAGACCGCTGCGTACACCCTCGCCGGCGTCGTGCCCTTCCGCATGGGCAACGCGCATCCGAGCCTGTTCCCGTACGAGGCGATGCCCACCAAGGATCGCGACCTGATCATCGCCGCCGGCAACGACAAGCAGTTCCGCGCACTGTGCAAGGTCCTCGGCATCGAGCACCTCGCAGACGATCCGCGGTTCACGATCAACGCCGACCGCACCAAGAACAGGGAAGAGTTGCGCCCGCACCTCCTCGAGGCGCTCGCCAAGTGGAACTCCGACGATCTCTTCTATGCGTTGAACGACGTCGGTGTCCCGTGCGGGCCGATCAACTCGATCGGCGACGGCGTCGAACTCGCCCAGAAACTCGGACTCGAGCCGCGAGTGAGCGTCGGCGAAGGTGACCGCAAGGTCGACCTCGTGCGCAACCCGATCACGTTCTCGACGGGCGAGTTGTCCTACACGATGCCGCCACCGAAGCTCGGTGAACACACCGACGAAATCCGCGCATGGCTGAGCGAAGGGAAGTGACCATGACGAATCAACCCACCTACCGCACCGGACTCGGAACCTCGGACGCCGATTCGATCACGCTCCTCGGGCACGACCTCGCGTCCGAGTTCCTCGGCAAGATCAGCTTCGGCGAACTCGCGTTCTATCTCATCGCCAAGAAGCGCCCGACGAAGGGCCAGCTCGTGATGTTCGAGGCGGTGCTCGCCGCGCTCGCGGACCATGGTTTCACCCCGACGGCAATCGCCGCACGCCTCACGTATGCGAGTGCACCGGACTCACTGCAAGGCGCGCTCGCCGCAGGACTCCTCGGCGGCGGCTCGCGATTCCTCGGCGTCACCGAAGATTGTGCGCACTTCTTGGCCGGTGAACTCGTTCGCATCGGTGAGCTGCCGACGACGCAGGACGGCTGGGATGCTGTGGCGCTCGAGAGCGTGCGCCTGCAACGAGAGAAGGGCAAGTTCGTTCCGGGTCTCGGTCACCCCGTGCACAAGCAGGGAGACCCACGCACGCCAGTACTGATGCAGCTCGCCCGCGACAACGGAACCTTCGGCCCACATCTTTCGTTGTTCGAGTCGATCGGTCGAGTGCACTCCCAGGTGCTCGGCAAGACCCTCCCGCTCAACGGCGCGGGCGTGTGCGGGGCAGTGCTGGCCGACGTCGGTCTGCCGATGGGGGTGATGCGCGGGGTGGCGCTCCTCGCGCGCTGCGCAGGCCTCCTCGGCCACCTCGTCGAGGAGCAGACCCACCCGGTCGGGATCGACATCTATATGAACGTCGACCGCAACATCGACTACCAGCCCCCGAAATAGCCCAATCTGGCCCTTTGCGGGCATTTCCGAGATCCGCCAATGGGGTGTCCGCCCAGTGGTAATTTGTCCGTTAGTCGGACACTCCGGCTGAACCATCACATGGGGGTAACAAAAACATGGGCAACTTAGCTCCCAGCGCCTCACAGCGCTGGCACAAGTGGGTGGAGGATCATCCCGTTGGCGGCCTTGCCGTCATCGGTGTCATCGCCACCCAACTCGGCACGTACTTCGGGTACGTGTTCCCGGCCGTCGGACTCCCGACGCTTCCTTGGCCGATGTACAACGGCGCCTTGGCGCTCGGCATCAACGGCCCAAGCTGGGGCAGCTACTTCAACGCGGACTACACCATCGCCGGCACGAATGCCGGTTGGTTGTTCTTCTCGGGACAGGCGCTGCACTTCGTCAACGGCATCGTGTTCGCGATGTTGTTCGGAATCTTCGCCCACAAGCAGATTCCGGCGAAGGGACACGTGGCCAAGGGCCTCATCTACGGCATCGTCATGACCATCATCAGCGCGGGACTCCTCGTTCCGTACGCCTACGTTGCGAAGCAGGGCTACGGCCTGTTCCTCTTCGACGGCCCTGATGGTTGGAAGTTGCCGGCGGGCATCCTGATCTGGCACCTCATCTACGGTGCGATGATCGGTCTGCTCTACCAGCCGAAGAACAGCGACTAAACACCGCTCGTTCGAAGTCGAACGAAAGGCCCGCTCCGAGCAATCGGGGCGGGCCTTTCTCGTTGTGTCGAAGCGTTAGTTGAAGAGCCGTGAGGCGGCGAGCTCGCTGCCCTTGGCGAGCGAGGCGAGCTTGGCAAAGGCCACGTCAGGGTCGATCGTGGTGGTGCCGACGTGCACCGAGAACCCGCAGTCGACGCCCGCGAGCAGGCGATCCGGTGGGACGACCTCCGCCCAGCGAGCGAGCCGTTGGGCGATGACCTCGGGGTGTTCGATGTAGTTGGACTGTGGCTCGATGACTCCCGGACAGATGAACTTGTCCTTCG
>CAYFJS010000103.1:0-3116 GCA_964343495.1 uncultured Acidimicrobium sp.
TTCGTCACGAATTCGGGAGCGCCATGAAGTGTCGGCGCACGCCGCTGAACACCACGACGACGCGCTCGTCGTCGGCGATCGAATCCCGCATCGCGAGCACGCCGGCGAGACCCGCACTCCCCGTCGGCGAGACGTCGATGTCGGTGGTGCGATGCGCGAGTGCGTACGCCTCGACGACGTCGCGTTCCGAAGCGACGACAGGTGATCCCCCGCTGTCGGACATCGCGTTGCACACCGCGACCCAGTCGTAGGTCTCATCGTCCAAGATGCCGTCGGCGAGCGAGACCAGCTCCCCCTCCCACGGCCACATGCACTCGTCCCAGCGCGCACCCGCATTGCGCGTGCCACCACTGGACTTGGCGCGATCCCACGCGCGCGCGAGTGGCGCGCACCCTTGCGTCTGCACCGCGTGCAGCATCGGCCGCAGTCCGCCGGCGAACAGCCCCGTCGCGGCGTTCGCGGCGAATGCGCCACCGCCGACCTGGATGAACAGTCGATCGAGTGGCGGCGTGCTCATGCGTTCCTCGGCGTCGGCGATCTCCCACCCGATCGTGCGTCCGCCGTCCAGACACCAGGCGTTCTCCGTGCCCTGCACGCCGAACGGAATCGCACCGAGTGCAACTTCTTCGCGGAAGCGGTGCACGCACGGGTCGCCGGGTGGATCGGTGTCGAGTCGCGGACACACGACGATGTCGGCGCCGACCGAACGCAACATCTCGAGCAGTGCCTCGCTCGCCGTCACGGGGACGAACACGCGAATCGGCCAGTCGAGTGCCTTGGCGAGCGTGGATGCGGCGAAGGCTGCATTCCCGCACGATGCGATCGCGAGTGGCGGTCGCGCGGATGCATCGCGCCACGGCGCGGCACCGGTGCGTTCCGCGGTGACGACGTGCAACAACTCACCGAACAGGTGACGGGCCTTGTGCGAGCCCGCCACGTTGTGTGTCTCGTCCTTCACCCACACGCCACCCGAGGCAGAAAACCCGAGTGCGTCGGAGAGTGCGTCGGCGCGACCATACGGCGTCGTGCGAAAACCGACGCCCGCGACGCTCGCGACCTTGGCATCCAGTTCCTCGATCAACGCGACGCGCGCTGCGTCATCGAGTCCGTGCGCCGCGGCGAAGGCGTCCCACGCGAGATACCGACGGAACGAGGCGAACGGATTGGCGTGCTCGACCGCGCGCAGCGGAGCGATCGGTGCGTCGATGTGCAACACGTGGTGACGATCACCCTCGGGAGCATTCGGACAGCGCCACGACAATGCGACGTCGATGGCAACCGTCGTTCCGCACGCCGCACAGCGCAGACCAAAGCCTGGTGCGGCGAGCGTCGTCACTGGTGACTACTTCTTCTGTTTGGCGACGCGCTGGTTGAACTCGCCGATCATGGCGTCCCACGTCGGGATGTACGAGCGCAGGTTCCTCCAGAAGCTCTGCGAGCGGCGGGCCTCGAACACCGACAACGGCGTGCCCTGCTGCTCGACCCAGGTGTAGTAGCCGAGGTTGAAGATGCGGTTGCGATCGCGCTGCGTGCAGTCGATCATCGCGTCGGTGTCGACCGTGCCGAGGTGCTCGGCGAACACTTCCGCGGCCTCGACCTCTCCGAAGGTGTTGTTGAAGCGTCGCGCGAGCGTCTTCACGCGCTCGCTCGGATAGAGGTCGCTGCCGTCCGTGGCGATCGTGATCAGCGCGTCGTTCTCGCCGAGACCGAGCAGCTTTGCCGTCTTGATCGCCGCGATCGTGTTGCAGATCGCAGAGAATCCGAAGTGCGTGAGGGTCTCGACGACATCGGCGGGAATGCCCTTGCGCGCGACGAGATACTTCTTGCCCGCTTCGGTGTTGAACAGCACGTCGAGTTCGTCGGTGACGCGATCGGAGACCGCGGCGATGACGTCGGTGTTCATCACGTTGTGGATGAGCGGGATGTGCTTGTCGCCGATGCCCTGGATGTTGTGTTCGCCGAAGCCGTTCTCGAGCATCGTCGGGCACTCGAGTGCCTCGACGGCGACGATCTTCGTGCCGTAGATCTCCTTCAGGCGGTCGCCCGCACCGATCGTGCCGGCCGAACCGGTCGCCGACGTGAACGCAGCCAGTCGCATGTTCGGGTTCTTCGAGTTCGCCGCGACGTGGTCATAGACGGCGGCGAGCGCCTGACCGGTGACCTCGTAGTGGCCGAGGTAGTTGCCGAATTCGCAGAACTGGTTGAAGATGAAGTTCTTCGGGTCGCGCTGCATCTCGTTGCACGCGTCGTAGATCTCCTTCACGTTGCTCTCGGTGCCGGGCGTGCGCACGATGTCGCTCGGGTCGCTCGTCCAGTGGTCCAACCAGTCGAAGCGTTCCTGCGACATACCCGCGGGCAGCACCGCGACGCCGCGTGCACCCATGATGCGGCTGATGGCGACGCCACCGCGCGCGTAGTTGCCCGTGGAGGGCCACACCGCACGCTGCGAGACGGGATCGAACTGGCCGGTGATGACGCGCGGTGCGAGGCACGAGTACGCGGCCAACACCTTGTGCGCGGTGATCATCGGGAAGCGATCGCCGAACACGACGATGATCGGCGAGGCGACGCCGGTGAGCGACGACGGCAACACGACGTGGTCGGGCACGCGCACGCGATTGCCCGACATGTCGTTGAACCAGTGCACGCGGAACAAGTTGCGCGAGTCCGGTGCGTTCTTGTCGACGCCCTTGGCGACGTCGGCAGGGATCAGCGCCGGATTGGCGAGCTGTGCGAACGTCGGGAGCACCACGTTGTTGTCGGCACACTTGCGCACGCTGTTGGCGAGCGCGTCGGGATCGACGATCGTGTCGGCGAGTCCGAGTTGACTCGTGAGTGCGGTGGTGTCGAGGACGTTCGATGTGGTGGTCACGGCCTCCATTCTGTCTGGGTTCGAGAAGACTCCACTACCCTTGAGCCGGTTCGGCCGACGTAGCCCAATGGCAGAGGCACGGCGCTTAGGACGCCGTCAGTGAGAGTTCGAGTCTCTCCGTCGGCACGGTGAAAGACCCACGAGTTGTCTCCGATCTGTCGACCCCGGCGGCGATCATCGACGTCGACGCCCTGGACGCGAACCTGACGACGATGTCGCAGATCCTTCCCGGGGATCGACTGCG
>CAYFJS010000104.1:0-3065 GCA_964343495.1 uncultured Acidimicrobium sp.
CCGTGCACCGCGAGGTCCTGGACCTTGCCGTCCGAGAGGTAGATGCGGGTGTGGTTCTCGACGAGTGCGCCGAGGAACGAGATGTGGCCCGGCAAGAAGGCGATCTCGCCACCATCCAAGGTGCGCGTGATCACCTGCTTGGCATCACCCGAGAACAACACGCGCTCGGGCGACACCACTTCCACTCGGAAGCCACCGGACTCGGCCATCGTTATGCGTTCTCCTGCAGTGCCTTGGCCTTGGCCAACACCTGCTCGACGCCACCGACGTTCAAGAAGGCCTGTTCCGGCACTTCGTCGAGTTCGCCCTTGATGATCGCCTCGAAGCTCTCGACGGTTTCGGCCGTCTTGACGTATTCACCCTTGAGACCGGTGAACACTTCGGCGACGAAGAACGGCTGCGACAAGAATCGCTGCACCTTGCGCGCACGCGCGACGGTGAGGCGGTCCTCTTCGGAGAGTTCATCGAGACCGAGGATCGCGATGATGTCCTGGAGTTCCTTGTAGCGCTGGAGGATTTCCTGCACGCGACGAGCGACGTTGTAGTGACGATCACCGACGACCTCTGGCGAAAGGATCGTCGAGGTCGATGCGAGTGGGTCCACCGCCGGATAGATACCGAGCGATGCGATCTGACGCGAGAGTTCCGTCGTGGCGTCCAAGAAGGTGAACGTCGTGAACGGTGCCGGGTCGGTGTAGTCGTCCGCGGGCACGTACACGGCCTGCAGCGAGGTGATCGAACGTCCGCGCGTCGAGGTGATGCGCTCCTGGAGCTGACCCATCTCGTCGGCGAGCGTCGGCTGGTAACCCACCGCCGATGGCATACGACCGAGGAGCGTCGACACTTCGGAGCCCGCCTGCACGAAGCGGAAGATGTTGTCGACGAAGAGCAACACGTCCTGGTTCTTCACGTCGCGGAAGTATTCGGCCATCGTGAGTGCCGACAGCGCGACGCGCAGGCGCACGCCTGGTGGCTCGTCCATCTGGCCGAACACGAGCGCGGCCTTTTCGAACACGCCGGACTCTTCCATTTCGATGCGCAGGTCGGTTCCCTCACGGGTGCGCTCGCCCACTCCGGCGAACACCGACACACCACCGTGGTTGGAGGCCACGCGGTTGATCATCTCGGTGATGAGCACGGTCTTACCCACTCCCGCACCACCGAACAGACCGATCTTTCCACCGGCGAGATATGGGGTGAGGAGGTCGATGACCTTGATGCCCGTCTCGAACATGCGTCGGCTCGGCTCGAGCGCGGCGAAGTCCGGTGCCGAGCGGTGGATCTCCCAGCGCTCGGAGTTCTTGAAGTCGTCGTTGTTGCCGTCGAGGCAGTCACCCCACACGTTCCACACGTGACCGAGGGTCTTCTCGCCGACCGGCACCTGAATGCCGTGGCCGGTGTTGCGCACCGGCGTGCCACGACGCAGACCGTCGGTCGGCTTCATGCAGACCGCGCGCACGCGGCTCTGACCGAGCTGCTGTGCGACTTCTGCCAACACGACGTTCGGCTTGCCGTCCACCATGACGGTGAACTCGAGCGCCTGGTTCAACTCGGGCAGCGCGCCGCGGGGGAACTCGACGTCGATCACCGGTCCGGCGATGGCAACGACGCGTCCGTCCTTCAGTTCGTTTGCAGTTGCTGTGCTCATGTTGTCTCCTTCGTGACCTTTCCTCGGTTAGTCGCCGGAACTCAGCGCTTCGGCGCCACCGACGATTTCCATGATTTCTGTGGTGATCGAGTCCTGACGCGCACGGTTCATGATGCGCGAGAGGTTCTTGATCAGTTCTTCTGCGTTGTCCGTCGCGGCCTTCATCGCGCGCTGACGGAATGCGTGCTCACTCGCCGCTGCGTTCAAGAGCGCCGCGTACACGCGGGCCTCGACGTAGCGCGGAAGGAGCGTCTGCAAGATGACGTCCGGATCCGGCTCGAACTCATACGACCCGCCACCGGTTGCGGGCTTGGCATCTCCGCCGGCTGCGACCTCGCGCTCGAGTGGCACGAGTGGTCGGCGCACGACTTCTTGCGTTCCCGCCGACACGAAGCGCGTGTAGACGAGCTCGACTCGGTCGACCGCTCCGGAGAGATACAGATCGACGACGTATTCGCCGATGCGCTTGGCGTCCTGATACGACGGCGCGTCGGAGAATCCTGCGAAGGAGTCCGAGATCTTGTAGCCACGGAAGCGGAAGTACCCCTCCGACTTACGTCCGACCGGCACGACCAGGTAGTCCTTGCCCGCCAACACGTCGGCCTTGATCTCGCCTTCGGTCGCGCGCAGCACGCCCGCGTTGTATCCGCCGCACAGACCGCGGTCCGCGGTGATGGCGACGTAACACGTCGTCTTCAAGTTCTCGCGCACCTTGAGGAACGGCGAATCGACACCGGCTCCGCCGGCCGCGAGGTCCTTGACGACCTCGGTGATTCGTTCGCTGTATGGGACGGCGGCAATCACGCGCTGCTGGGCCTTGACGATGCGCGAGGCAGCGATCAATTCCATAGCACGAGTGATTTTCTTCGTCGCCTGCACGGAGCGGATACGCCCGCGCAGAATACGTTCTTGACCGCCAGCCATCGTTTACTCCGTTGCCAACGTCTTTGCGCTCGCTGCGTCGCCGACTTCACCGGCGTCGGTCTTGGTCGGATCGGCGCTCGCCCCTGAGGTCGTCACCTTGAACGACTTCTTGAACGAAGCCACGATGTCGGCGAGATCCTTCGGCACGTCGGCCTTCGGGTCCTGACGGATGCCCGAGAGCACGGCCGAGTGTCGCGAGCGCATGTGCTCGAGCAACTCGGTCTCGAAACGACGGACGTCGCCGACCGGGATGTCGTCCAAGTAGCCCTTCGTGCCCGCGAAGATCGAGACGACCTGCTCCTCGACCGGCATCGGGCTGTTGAGTGGCTGCTTGAGCAACTCGACGAGGCGGTAACCGCGCTCGAGCTGGGCCTTGGAGATCGCATCCAATTCCGAACCGAAGGTGGCGAACGCCTCGAGTTCACGGAACTGGGCGAGGTCGAGCTTCAAGGTTCCCGACACGCTCTTCATCGCCTTGATCTGTGCGGCACCA
>CAYFJS010000105.1:0-3063 GCA_964343495.1 uncultured Acidimicrobium sp.
GCATCGCCGGCGACAACGCCTCGTATGCCGCGATGCAACTCAGCCACAGCGTGTCACCGCCACTCGGGGGCAACACGCGCGCAGACAACAGCGCACCCATCGGTGGCGTCTCGATGAAGGTGACGTCGGTGTGCCACGTGTCGGAGTCGGGCGGATTGTTGTCGTTGGTGTCGAGGACGATGATCTCTTCGACCTCTCCGTCGTGTGGATAGAACGGATGCACGTGCAGTTCACCGAACTTGGCGGCGAGATCGCGGTGCTGCAGTGGGCTCAACGGCTGATTTTCGAAGAAGAGCACGTGGTGTCGGTGCAGTGCGTCGAGGATCTCGTCGCGTTGGCCATTCGTGATTCCGGCACACAAATCGATGCCGCTCACTTTCGCACCGATGGCCGCGGAGATCTGCTCGACGATCACGCCTTCACCATATCTTCTCGCCCTACGGGGCGACCACGAGATAGCCATCGATGTCACCGATGAAGGAGAACTTCCCAGACTCCTGAGAGAGATACGTCCACATCTCGGGATCGAAGATCACGTACAGCGACCGCGGGTCGAGCTCACCGGCGCGAAGTTCGTCGTGAAGACGCTGGTTCACACGCACGTAGGTGTCGATGTTCCAGCGCGAGAAATAGCCGGCATTCGTCGCCATGCCGCGGCGCTGGACGAAGTCCTCGATCTGGATCCACCTCCCTTCCACGTCGTTGTTGAGCGGCGGATAGGTGATCAGCGAGTCCTTCCCCTTCACGACTTGCTCCCACAGCGGATCGTCCAACTGATTCACCCACACCGGCTGAGAGGTGAACCGATGTCGAACCTGTGAGTACGCCGGGTTCGAGTCGACGACGCTCACGAGAATCGCGAGCGCGAGCACACCGACTGCGGCACGCTTCGGGACCTTCGTCGCCACGAAACGAAGGAGTGCGATCACGATCACGTAATACAGCACCCACGACGATCGGGCGTGGGTGCGAAACGTCTGGGTGAACTGCTCGAGCCCGGGGATGAGCGGGTACTCGAAGAACGTCCGTTTCCCGATTCCCGGCCTCATCGTCATCGAATAGATGGCAAGCACCCCTGCCGCAACGACGAGCGATCGATGTCGACGCTCGGCGAATGCGCGCCATGCAAACGCGACGAGGACGACCCCGAGAACGACGGCGACCACCGTCGAGAATGCCTTCGAGGGGCTGAGCACCGCGCCGACGGCGACGATCCCCAGAGTGAGCCAAATGTCGCGAGGAGTACTTCTTCGTGCCATCAACGCGACTGCGACGATCGGCAGAAGGACGAGCAGCACCCCAGTCCCGAGATAGGTGAAGCCCTCGACGTCGCCAAAACGCTCGAGCTGGTTGGCCATCACGTGTGACCATCCGCTCGAAAAATCCGTCGCGCTATCGACGAGCGCCATCGGCTGCCACCTGAAGCGATACGGGAAGTCGACTGGTGTGACGCTCGAGTCGCCGACGAAGAGCCGACCACCAAGCGAGGCAAAGCCCGACACGACCGCGACGAAGGCGAGCGAGCCACCGACGGCTACTGCGCTCCGCGCAGCGTCTCGAAGTGGCGTTCGGCGTCGAACAAGCGACGCGAGCCAGATCGCCGCGACCATCGGAACGAAGTACGCCTGGATGAGGAGCGCACACGATGACAGGATCGCCCATCGCGCCGTCCTCGGTCGTTCGTCGAGATACAGCACGAGCGCAGCAAGGATCAGAAAGTGACTGACGAGTGCGATGTGTCCGTATCCCTGATGCACGAGGCGATAACTGAGCACCGGTGACAGGACCACGAGGACACCTGCGAGCGCGGAGAGGGCTCGGTCATGTACGAGACGCTGGAGCAACACGTAGCCGAACACCGCCTGGAGCACGAAGCAGAACCAGATCCACGCCCCGAGATATTGGAAAGTTTCAGGGAGGACAAATGACAGGGGCTTGAACACGAATGCGACGAGTGGAATCGAGTCGGTGAAGACGATCGAACTTGCGAAGTCGAGACCGAGCTTGGGATTCGCTCCAATCGGCCACTGGAGCATCGGCGTCTTGCGGAAGAACGCCCAACCGAGATAATGCTGGGCGGAATCCCCGAGCATCAACCAATCGCGGTTCGTCGGATTGATGATCGCCCCGCCCGTCACGTAGACGAACGCGGCGGTACCGACGATCAGTCCGTACAGCCAGGAAAACGTGCGCTCCGAGGCGTCGCGCAGGACCCGCACGACCACTATCTCGCCCGTTCGTCCTCACTCGGTGAGTACGCGTTCGGCGGGAACTTCTCGCCACGCGGGAGAGGGAAATATTTGTGGTGCCACTGGCCCGTCACCTCGTAGATCGCCGTTCCGCGAGCCCCGTCAGACGTCGTCACCTGCATCTCGCTCAATCCCCCGCCGAGGGTTTGCGGCGTCTTCGTGCCGCCGAAGCTGTAGCGCTGGGCCCACCGCCCTGTTGCATCCACGACGATGCGCCGTCCACCCTGCAGGGTGAAGGTCAATCGACCCGCGAGACCGACGACGTCATCGCCGAAGCGGTCATACGACGTCGAGTTGCCGTGGGCGTCGAGCCACGTGAGGTCATGGGCGAAGTCGATGACGGGAATCGGCTCGCTCATGTCACTCGGTGCGAAACACCCATCGGTGTACACGCGGGCCCCGTTCGGATACTCCCAGTGCCAGATGCTGAGCATTCCCTCTTCGAGTTGGATCGGCGTCCACATCCACAGCGGGCACCGCGCATGGTTGCGGATTCCCCACGAGTGGTCGCGCTGCCCCCACCACTTGTCCAGCGTCTTCGTGACTCCTCCGCGTGTCACCGTGCCGGAGAACCACCCGCTTTGGAACATGTGGCGCTGATCCCAGATGATCTCGTGCCCCGAACGCATCGTCCCCCGACGCAGTCCATACGGCGCGGTGCGCGCGGTGAACGTGAGATCCATCGAGACCGGAGCGCTCGCGGACTCCTCGACGCGGAGATGGACGATTCGTTTCGGTTCGACGATCTCGATCGTCACGGGTCCGACTACGAAGTCGTCGTAGTCGCCATTCACGTGGCGCTCGTGACGCATCA
>CAYFJS010000106.1:0-3060 GCA_964343495.1 uncultured Acidimicrobium sp.
TCTCGTCGTTCATCCTCTCGGGCTATCCGCACCTCGAGGAGTGTGATCTGTTCGCGAAGTATGTGATGCCGCGCGTGCGCGCACACAACGATTAGCGCTGCGAGGCACCTTCGAACGGGACCTGACACACCGTCGCGGTGCGTGGTGCATCGGGGGCATCGAGGGTGAGCGTGGTGCCGATCGAGGTGGAATTCGTCTCCACCATTCCCAGACCGACGTTGCACTCGAGTCGCGGTGACCACGTGATCGAGGTGATCGATCCGACGACGCGATTCCCGTCCCGGATCGGCCACGGATCGCGTTGCGCGGGCACCTTGCCTCCGTCGGCCATCACGCCGATGATCTTGCGCGTCACGCCGCGGTCTCGTTGGGCGCGAAGCGCTTCGATGCCGATCGCACGGATGTCTGAATCGAGTGAGCAGTACTTCTCCATGCCACCCTCGAGTGGGGTGTGCTCGCGGGTGATGTCGGTGCCGTACGTCATCAGTCCGGCTTCGATGCGTTCGATCAGGTTCGGGCACCCCGGGCCGATGTCGTACGGCGCACCCGCTTCGCAGATCGCGTCGTAGAGCGCGGCGCCGATCTCCCAGTCGTCGACGAAGATCTCGAAGCCACCTTGTGCGCTCCATCCGCTGCGGGCGATGCGCAGTGGGTGGCCCTTGAACGTGTGCGTCGAGAAACGGAAGAACTTGGTGTCGCGGATCGCATCGCCGAAGATCTTCGCCAGGACATCGTCGGAATGCCGACCCTGCACGGCGAGCGGATTCACGTCGGGTTCGCTGACCTCGACGTCGAGATTCATCCCGAGGGCGAGTCCTCCGGCCCACAGCGCCACGTCGGAGTCGGAGATCGAGAACCAGTAGCAGTCCTCGGCGACGCGGAACACGACGGGGTCGTTGATCAATTTGCCCTCGTGGTCGCAGACGGGAACGAGGCCACCGCGACCGACCTCGAAGTTCGAGATGTCGCGCACGGTGAGGAGCTGTGCCAGTCGCGCCGCGTCCGGTCCCTTCAGTTGCACCTGGCGTTCGCAGGCGACGTCCCAGATCTGCACGGCGGTGCGCAGGTGCCAGTAGTCCTCCTCGAGCCCGCGGAAGCGCGAGGGGAGGAGCATGTGGTTGTACACGGTGTAGGCCTGCACCGGGAACGCCTCGATGCGCGAGGTGAACGGGGTGTTGCGCAAGCGCCGTGACAGCGCGATCAGTGGGGCGCTCACGGACCGACCCAGGAGATGTCGCAGATCTCGGCGCTGCGACCCTCGAAGTTCCACACGCGACCGAAGGCTCGCACGCGACCGAGCGAAGCCTCGGCGACCGTGACCTCGGGGCCCATCCAGTACTGGGTGTTGACGATCATCACGGGTTCACCGTTGCGCTGGCCCTTGATCGGGGTTACCGCGCCGTTGATGATCTTGCCGGCGGAAAAGGTGCGGGTGTCGCCCTCGCGCGCGAAGGTGATCGGAGCACGTTCTGCACCGAGATACTTCCCGACGAGCAGCTTGAAGAGTCCCGTCGTTCCCTTGCGGGAACCGGAGAAGATCGACTCGAGGACGGCGAACTGTTCGTCGGTGGCGCGGTCGTCGATCCACAATGCGAGCGTCCAGTTGCCGCGCTCCATCTTTCCCGGAATGTCGAGCAGCATCGCCACGTTGAGTCCCGAGAGGTCGACGCCACCGCACGAGCCCTTGTCGATGCGCACGCCGGACCATGCCTGGCAGTAGCCCTCGGTCGGGGGGTGCTTGCCGAGGGATGCGACGCACGGACAGAACACCGTGCAGTTGCAATTCAAGATGAGTTCCCCGGTGATCGACCAAGTCTCGGTGAGTGCCGGTGTCGTGATGGTCATGGTGTGGTCCCTTCGATGTGATTGGTGTGTGATGTGACGTCGAGTGGTTGGGCGACGAGGACGAATGCGCCGAGTGCGAGGAGCAGGATCCCGAGCGGTCGAGTGACGGTGCGGCCGATGGTCGGCCACTTCTCGACCACCATGATCACGGTCGCGAGCGTCATGAACCCCCAATTGGCCATGCCGCCGACGAAGGCGAGCAACATGAGCGCGACGCAGCAGCCGAGGCAGGCGAGGCCGTGGCGCACGCCCATGCGCAGGGCGCCTAGGGTGCCGGCGCGCCAGTGCACCATGAAGAACTTCATCGGGCGCATACAGGCCTCACGGCAGCGGTCCTTCACCGAACTGAACTGGTAGACACCCGCACCGAGCAGGGCGACTCCGGCCCAGTTGTTCGAGCCGAAGGTTCCGTGTGCATCGACGACGTTCCAGTCGGCGAGCACGAGGTGCACTTGAGCGACGACGATCGAGAATCCCGCCCACACCCCGAGGTACCCGGCGAGGAACGTCCACCACGTGCGTGGTTCGCGACCCGAGACGACGTCTGCGAGTGCCGACAACATCGGGATCGTCGTCGGCGTCATCATCGCCGCGGTCATCAGGAGCCACGAGACCGTCGTGAGGAGGCCCGAGGTGTGTGCACGATCAGAGGCGTGCCATGCGACGTCAGCGACCCAAGTGGCGAGCACGAACACCGCGAAGTACGGCCACGGAGAGGTTGCGAGGCGTGGCGCATCGGCGCGATCGTGCAATGCCACGTCCCCCATTTGTGAACACTATAGTTATCGCAGACATGGGTTCCAAGACCTCTCATCGCCGACCGCTCGAGTTCGATGCCCGTCGATTCGCGGACTGGTTGTGGAAGTCGCGCACCGCCAAGGATTGGTCGACCCGTGAGCTCGCAGTGCGCGCAGGAATCTCTCAGCCGTACGTCGTCGCGCTCGAACGTGCGCGACTCGCCGGCGAGAACAGGACTCCGACCCCCACCGTCACCGTCGTCGCATCAATCGCGGCCGCATTCGACGTCGACCCGATCGCACTCATTCGCAAGACGATGCGCCCCGCCTCTCGCCACGTGCTCCTCGTCGTCGACGGCCCGAGCGCGCCGCCGATCGACGTGATCCGCGAGGAGACGGGGGAGTCCGCAGACGTCTGGGTGTGCGGTCGTGGCCAGCAGGCACCCAAGCAGTCCAAGCCGTGCACGCACGACATCCG
>CAYFJS010000107.1:0-3032 GCA_964343495.1 uncultured Acidimicrobium sp.
TGCGCGTGAGCGGCACCGTCGTCGTCTATCGCGTCGAGCAAGTGCGCGCGGGTGCAGACCTGGGTGGCGAGCTCGGCGTCGAGTACGGCGAGGACGCGCAGTTCCTCTCGAGTGGCGCAACGTATCTCGTCGGCGCGGCGAGCGACGCCCAGACCGGCGTGCTTGCATCCAAGGTGCGCGAGGAGCGACCGCTCTTCGGCGGTGACGCGGTGCTCGGCGAGAACGGGCCCGCAGCGGACTGTCCGACGTTCGAAGACCCGATCCGCACGTTGAACACGGACGGCAGCGAGATTCCCGCCGGTGTGCTCGTCGGCATCACCGAGAACCTGTGGCGTTACGTGCTCGTCGTCGTGATGAGCGTGCTCGGTGCGATCGCGACCCTCGTCGGGCTCATCATCTGGCGGCGTTCGCTCAGCGGTGCGCGCCGCGCGCTGCGACGCAAATAGTTACTTGCGGGCTGCTGTGGCGAGCTCGCGCAGTTCGCTGACCGCCGCACCGAGACCACCCGGGTGCTTGAACATCGCACTGCCGGCGATCAACACGTTGGCTCCAGCCTTCGCCGCGCCGGCGACGGTCTTGGCCGAGATCCCACCGTCGACTTCGAGATCGACGGTGTCGGCAAGCCCGCGTTCGTCGATCATCCTGCGCACTTCGGCGATCTTCGGCTCCATCGTGGCGATGTAGCTCTGGCCCCCGAAGCCGGGGTTCACGGTCATCACGAGCACGAGATCCACGAGGTCGAGCACGTTTGCGATCGCAGACGGGTGCGTGCCCGGGTTGAGTGCGACGGCTGCGGTCGCGCCGAGGTCGCGGATGTTGCCGAGCGTGCGGTGCAGGTGCGTGCAGGCCTCGACGTGCACGATCAGTCGCTGGCAGCCGGCCTCGACGTAGTTGCGCGCCATCACGTCGGGGGTGAGCACCATCAGGTGTGCCTCGAAGGGAACCTTCGTCAAGTGTCGCGTGGAGGCGATGACGTCGGGGCCGAAGGTGAGGTTCGGGACGAACTGGCCGTCCATCACGTCCCACTGGATGAGATCGACGCCGGCCGTGTCGAGTGCGACGATCGCCTCGCCGAGCTTGGAGAAGTCCGCGGGCAACACCGAGGGAGCGATCTGGATCGGTCGGGCCACGCGCCAAGCCTAGTTGTCGATGTCCGCGCGCCTCGCTGGCTTTCGCCTACGGTGGATCCGTCGTGAGCGGGCAACGAGTGACCATCGAGCGCCTGGTCGCCGGGGGAGACGCACTCGCACGACTCGAGGACGGTCGCGTCGTGTTCGTCGACGGTGCACTGCCCGGCGAGGTCGTCGACGTGGAGATCACCCAATCCAAGAAGGACTTCGCGCGCGCGACGCTCGCATCGATCGTGACTCCGTCGCCGCATCGCGTCGACCCGCCGTGTCCGAACGTGGCGCGAGGCTGCGGCGGGTGTTCCTGGCAGCACCTCGACCACGCCGTGCACGGCGACACGAAGGTCGAACTCGTCACCGAGGCCCTGCGCCGCACCGCACATCTCGAGGACGTGCCCGTGCGCTTCGGCGGGTCGCTCCCGCCGAGTGCCTCGCGCACCACACTGCGCATGGCCGTCGATGAAAACGGGCGTCTCGGCCTGCGCAAGTCCCACTCGCACGACGTCGTCGCACTCGAGGACTGTCTCGTCGCCCACGAGATGCTCGTCGAGATGCTCGCCGACGCGCGTGTCGACGGGGCGAGCGAGGTCACGATGCGCTGCGGGGTGTCGAGCGGCGAACGTGGTGTGTGGTTGCACGACGACAAGGGCCGTGACGCCAAGGGTGCGACGATCACCGGACTGCCACGCGACGTGAAGATCGGTCGTCGCGCCGTCGTGCACGAGACGGTGCACGGAGTCAATCTGCAGGTCTCGATGCCGGCGTTCTTCCAGACCTCGGCGATCGCCGCCGAACTGTTGGTGAATGCGGTCAACTCAGCCGCGGGTGATGCCGCGCTGTCGGGCGACTTCGGCCCGATCGTGGATGCCTACGGCGGTGGCGGGCTGTTCAGTGCGACGCTCGTCGACACCGACGTCGACATCGTGCTGGTGGAATCCAACAAGTCAGCGTGCAACGATGCGCACGTGAACTTGGCCGACCACCAGGTGCGCATCGAACAGGTCGCCGTCGAGCAGTGGCGACCGATCGAGGCAGGTCTCGTCATCGCCGACCCCGCGCGCAATGGGCTCGGTCGCGTCGGGGCAGAGGCGATCGTGGCGACGGACGCACCGCGCATCGTGCTCGTGAGTTGCGACGCAGTCGCCGGTGCACGCGACATCCGTCTGTTGATGGATGCGGGCTATACGTGCGAGTCGGTGACCGTGCTCGATCTGTTCCCACACACCCCGCACGTCGAGGTGGTGACCGCGCTGTCGCGCTGAAATGGTGCCCCCCCTCGGATTCGAACCGAGGACCTGCGGATTAAGAGTCCGATGCTCTAACCAGCTGAGCTAGAGGGGCGCCGTACTGACCGTGGAATCTTAGGAGATTCGTCGACCGAACGAAAAATGGGGGGAACTCGCGTTCCCCCCATGTGCGATATGGGGTGGACGAGGGGTCTCGAACCCCCGACCTCCAGGACCACAACCTGGCGCTCTAGCCAACTGAGCTACGCCCACCACGTGGGCCTCAGTGTAGGCTGAAAGGGACGTAATTATTGGAGTTGATAACCATGTCAGCGATGGATTCCACGCTGCGATCAACTTTGGCGGACCGAGCCAAAGACATCACGAAACGAGAGTTGGCCACCTACGCGGAGCGAACCTCGGGTTCGCAACGAGCCAATGCTCGAGCACGCAAGGTGCTGCCCCTCGGAGTGCCGTCCAGCTTCCAGGCCTACGACCCGTACCCGATCGTGATCGCCTCGGCCGACGGCCCGAACATGGTCGACGTGGATGGCAACACCTACACCGACTACGACATGGGCTTCGGGGCCCTCTTCGTCGGCCACCGTCACCCGGCCGTGCTGCGGGCCCTCGACGCCCAGATCGCCGACGGAACGCTCTTCGTCAACCCGTGTGAGTC
>CAYFJS010000108.1:0-3028 GCA_964343495.1 uncultured Acidimicrobium sp.
CTTCGCCTGACCCTCGATGCCGACTTCCGGCAGGAGCAAGTGACGCTGGTAGCGGATCTTTTGTTCGGCATTCAACGTCGCGGGCGTCTTCCACGCGCGACCCTCGTCCTTCCACTTGCCGAATCCGCCGGCCATCGACACGACGTCGGTGTACCCGAGTTCTGCGAGGGTCTTCGCGGCGAACGCGCTGCGCACGCCTCCGGCGCAATACACGACGATCGGTGCGGACTTGTCGACGATCTTCGTCTCGATCTGTGCCTCGAGGTGACCGCGCGGAATGTGCAGCGCGCCCGGCAGCGCACCTTGTTCATATTCATCCGGCTCGCGCACGTCGAGCACGATCACGCCACGCTCGATGCGCGACGCGGCGTCGGTGGTGTCGACCTCGGTGATGACGGTCTTCGCCTGGGCGAGCAGATCTCGGAAACTGGCCATGGTGGGGGGAACCTCCGCCCAATACCCTACCGTTTCAGTCGGGATTTACCCCGTCCAGCCCACGATGGCCGGGAGCACCTCCGAGATGCTCCCGTTCACCACCACGTCGGCCACCGAGTCCATGTCCGTCGGCGAGCCGTTCACGATCACCACGCGCGCACCGGCCGACCTCGCGCGAGGGACCGCATAGGCGGCCGGGTACACCGACAGCGTCGAGCCGATCGCGAGCAACACGTCGCACTCCTCGGCCGCGCGCATCGCCCCCTCGATCACGTGCTGCACGAGGGACTCCTCGAACAGAATCGTCGTGCTCTTCAGGATGCCGTTGCACAGCACGCACGACGGATCGGTCTCCCCGGCACGCACACGCTCGATCGCCTCGGTCATCTCGCGCACGTCCCCGCACGACCAACACAGCGTCTGCAGCGCGTTGCCGTGCACCTCATAGATACGACTCGGATCGTTCCCCGCCTTGTGGTGCAGGCGATCGATGTTCTGCGTGATGATCGCATGCAACTGCCCAACCCGCTCGAGTTCGACGAGGGCGAGATGCCCGCGCGTCGGGTTCGCCTCCCACACCGGCGACCGCAGCCTGCTCTGCCAGGCGAGCTCGCGCACCTCGCGGTCACCGATGTAGGCCGACAACGTCGACATCTTCTCCGCCTTCGGGTTCTTCGTCCACACACCGTGCGGCCCACGGAAATCGGGAATGCCGGCGTCGGTCGAGATACCCGCCCCGGTCAGCACCGTGACGCGCGATGCCGAGGCGATGACGTCTCGAGCTCGGGCAACGGAATCGGCGACCACGACCCCATTGTGGCATCGACGGCCGTTCAGTCCATCTCGCACACACATCGGGGTGATGTCGAAGGATTCCTCACGCCGAACGAACGAAGCACACGCCGTGCACCGCCTCATCCACCACGGTCGCATGATGATCACGCCGTGGCACGACGCGGCGCTGCGCGACCACGGCTTCCCCACGCTCTCGCGCTACGTCGAGTGGTACTGGCTCCCCATCCTCGGGCCGACCGCGCTCCTCGCACTGCGACGCATGGCGAGCGCCTTCGAGTGGTACTCGAACGGTTACGAGTGCCACGTCGAGGAACTCGCCTCCTCGCTCGGTCTCACCTACACCGACGGCACGCACAACCCCTTCACGCGAGCGGTGTCGCGACTCATGTACTTCGGCGTCGTGCGCGGCACCGCACACTCACTCGACGTGCGCACCCACCTACCGATCGTTCCGCACGCGCACCTCACCCGTCTGCATCCCGGCCTTCAGGCCTCACACGACGTGTTCGTCAGCGCGGAGCGCGCGGCGACCTGAGTCCGAGGTTGTCCATGAAGGCCCACGAGACGCGGTGGATCTCACTCACGCCGTGTTCGACGAGACCCTGGCGGTGCTTCGGGCACGGATAGCCCTTGTTGGTGGCAAAGCTCCAGTGCGGATACTCGAGCGCACGTTCACGCATCAGTCGGTCTCGCGACACCTTGGCCAGCACCGAGGCCGCCGCCACCGACAGCACGCTCGCGTCGGCCTTGACCATCGTCTCCACGCGCGCGACGTGTGGGCTCACGAAGTCCCATCGCCCGTCGATGATCGCAGTTGCCCGAGTGAGATCGACTCCGTTGCCGAGGGCATCGAGTGCGCGCTTGGCCGCCAGCCGCTGCGCCTCGTTCATCCCCAGTTCGTCGCATTCGCGATGCGATGCCGACCCGATCGACCACGCCGCGCATCCCGACGCGACGACGTCGAACATCGCCTCGCGCTTCTTCTCGGCGATCTGCTTGGAGTCCCGCGCACCACCGAGTCGTTGCGCGCCGTCATCCGCATCGATCACCTCGCGGGACAACACCGCCGCGCCGATCACGAGCGGTCCGGCCCACGCACCCTTGCCGACTTCGTCGAGACCGATCACGAACTGAGCACCATCGACAAGCAGACGACGCTCGAGATGCGTCGTCGGAAACGGCTTCACGAGAGCAACGCGTCGCCCGCGGGATCCGTCGTCGACCACGAAGGGTCCGTCGCGCCAGCACCGAGTCGCAGTCCGAACGGTCCGCCGACCTCCCACAACAGTGCGGGTCGCGCACCGTGCCACCGAACCCCGAACGACACGCTGTGCTCTGGCGAGGCGACGATGCGGTGACACTCGAAGTTGACTCCTCGCCACAGCGTCGGAATTCCGTGCTGCAAGAGCCCGACGCTCCCGTCACGACGTGGACTGACGAGCATCTCCTCCATCCAGGCCACCGCACGCACGTCCTTGGGCACGACGTTCGGCGGTGCGAGAGCCGGGGCGAGTTGGTCCTGCGCACGCGCGACGTCGCGTGCAGCGCGTTCCTCATCGCAGGACACGAACACGTGCTTCGCGCAATACAGCGCACGCTCGACGTCCCACGGAATCTCATCGGCCTTGCGCACTCGAGCCAAGATGCGCTCGGTGCACTCGGCGATCGATTCCACGTGACGCGAGACGTCTTCACCGAGGAGCATCATCTGGTGCAGCGCGATGACGACGCCGATGTCGTCTCCCTCGGCGACGAGATCCTGCGGCCAGTCGGCGATGTCGTGTGCGCTGTAGACGAG
>CAYFJS010000109.1:0-2995 GCA_964343495.1 uncultured Acidimicrobium sp.
TACAGCTGCTCGAGCTTCTTGATCGAATAGGACTCGACGCCGATGCGCATCGACTGCGTGACCACCTTCGACAAATCCACGAAGACGCGCTCGCGGAGGAGCGCGGCGATCTCGGTCTCGCACGCGCCGTGTCGTGCGGCGAGTCGGGTGAGCGTGGTCGGCTCGTAGTGACCGAAGTGATACACGCGCATGTTCGCAAAGCCGGGTTGCTTGCGGCGGTTGGAAATGAATTCGACGAGTTCGATCAGCGCGGCGCGCTCGTCATGCGGTGAATGGGCCCAGATCGCCTTGTACTCGGTGGAGCCGTCTTCGTTCTTCCAGGCGAAGCCGTGGAGGTATTCGAGACCTTCGTCGCCGCGATAGGGGTGGCCTTCGATGTCGTAGAAGAGGTCACCGGGATTCGGCTCGGGGAGCAGGTTGAATCCACGCCATTCGCGCGCGGGGAGCAGGAACTCATACCCGGGGAGTGCATTCGGGTCCGCTTCCTTGCGGGTGCGCGCGTCGAGTTGGAGTCGCGCTTGGGCCTGCAGCTTGCGCAGCGTGTCGATCTCGAGATCCTCGATGACGAGGTCGTCGGATGACGTGGCAAGCGCGGCGAGGGTGGTGATGCCGGACTCGACGAGTGTCTCGCGGTGTGCGTTCGACAACCCCGCGACGAAGGAGAGGTGGTCCATCTCGCGCCACGTGCGGTTGCAGTCCTTGTTCCAGCGACAAATGGTGCAGAAATCGACGGGGATCGGTTCGGACGGCCCGGTGAAGCCTTCGAGCACCGCGAGTTCGAGGTCTTCCTTGATGCGGCGGTAATACGCGGACACCTCATCGAGACGGACGGACACCTTGCCCTCTTCGACCGAGCCGGTGACGACGTGGATGTATTCGGGGTCCTTGTCCAGGATCTTGCCGAGGTGTTCGGCGTACGAACACAACTGCAACACGGCATTCACCTTGGCGATGCGCGCGAGTTTCGTGTCTTCTGGTTCGAAGCCGAGTGAGTCGACGGGCACGACGAAGTCGGCGCGACCGACCCAGGCGATGCCGTTGTCGTCTTCGCGGAAGAACGTCGGCTGGTAGAGCACGTTGCCACCCTGTGCGAGTGCTTCCTTGGTCACTCGCGCTCGTTCGCGCAAGGTCTCGACTCCGTATGGATCGCCGTCCTTGCGGTCGGCGTCGAGGTTGATCACCTCTTGGCCGAGTTCGGCGACCTTCGCCGTGAGGTCGGCGAGGTACTTCTGTTCGTGCTGCTCTCCGTAGAGGCGCAAGATGTCGGCGAGTTCGTCGTCGCTCTTCGATGGCTTCGGGCCGCCATGGAGCGCGTGGTAGTTGAGCCAGGACAAGTGTCGACAGGCGAGATGGTTGGCGAGGTCGGTGGGGCTGAGGATGATCGAAGTGGAGCTCTTCTGCATGGGTGTCCGAATCGTAGGTGGTGGGTGTGGCGTGTTGCCCCTGGTCACGCACGGAGGAGCTGCGTGCGTGATCAGGTCATCACCACGTCGAGAAAGGACGCTCATGACCTACCGCCCCATACCCACCCACCTCTTCGGAAACCGACCCTCCGCGCGTCCGGAGCGACCACACGCACTGTGGCGAACCCTGTGTTGGGCGACCCCCAACCTCGCGGTCTCGGGGGACCTCCCGGGCAAGGGGTCCGATGCGCGCAGCGCGTTGGCGACCTGGGTCGCAGCGGGCGTGACCGACATCCTCGACCTGCGAATCGAAGATTCCCACGAGGACTTCGTGGCGACCAACGCACCCGGGATCACGTACCACTGGTTGGGCGTCGACGATGAAGGCGACCGTCGGAGCGACGAATGGTTCGCAGAAATCGCACGCATCGCATCCGCGATCCTCTCCGATCCGACGCGCAAGCTCGTCGTGCACTGTCACATGGGCGCAAACCGGGGTCCGTCCGCGGCATTCACCGCATTGTTGGTGAACGGTTCGTCCCCGACCGAGGCACTGACGGCGATCCGCACCGCACGACCGATCGCGTCGATGTTGTACTCCTTCGACGCGGTGCAGTGGTTCGGGCGAAGCACAGGTCTCGACCAGGCATCGATCGACGCACTGTACGACGAGGTCTTCGCATGGCACGAGGCCAACCCGTTGGACCTCGGATGGGTCATCGGGAACATCGGAAACCGTTACGCCGCATAGGCGCGAGCACGCAGGTCACACTTTTGGGACCTGCGTGCGTTTACCCACTACACCAACGAGCGCAAAGGAGCCTCACCCCATGACCACCCCACAACCACAGCAGCCTGCGGGCGGCAACGTCGTCCAAAAGACGAACCACACCTACGTCCTGATCGACCGGTCGGGCTCGATGGAGTCGATCGCGAGCGACGTCATCGGCGGGTTCAACGCACTCGTCGCCGAGCAGCAGGCGAACGGGCCGGACGCCAGGATCACGGTCCTCCAGTTCGACTCGCAGGACCCGGCGGCCGTGATGGTCGCAGGCATCCCGATCCTCGAGATGACCAAGCTCGACCGTTCGGTCTACCAACCGCGCGGTGGCACGCCACTCCTCGATGCGACCGGCATGTTGATCGGACGCATCCGCGTCGAGCAGGAGGCCCGCAAGGCGACCGGACTCGAGACCGAGGACGTCGTGTTCGTCACGATCACCGACGGCCAGGAGAACCAGAGCCGCGAGTACAACCTCGCGCGCATCAACCAGCTCGTCGAGCAGTGCAAGGCGGACGGTTGGACCTTCGTCTACGTGTCGGCCGATCCGTCGGCATACCACGACGCGGCAGCGATGGGGTATGACCACGGTTCGACCACGCACTTCGCGGCATCGGCGGACGGTGCGGTCCGAGCGATGCGCAGCACGGCGAGGGGTCTGTCCAACCTGCGAGACAAGAAGCGTCGCGGCGAGATCTACAACTCGGCGCAGTTCTTCGAGACCGGCAAGGACGCAGAAGAAGACAACTAGTCCTCGCGTCCAGTCCACGTTTTCGGCCCGGTGGTTCATCCACCGGGCCGAGCCATCTTC
>CAYFJS010000110.1:0-2959 GCA_964343495.1 uncultured Acidimicrobium sp.
TTGCTGGGGTCAAAGACCACGCACTGCTCATCGACTGCCACAGCCTCGAGATCTCACCAGTGCGCATTCCTGCCGGCGCGCGGATCATCGTCAAGTTCATCGCGCACCGCCGTCTCGCCTCGAGTGCCTACGGCCAGCGCGTCACCGAGTGCGCCACGGCCGAGCGCCTCATCGGGCCACTGCGCTCTGCGTCGCTGCGCGACGCGGAGTCGATCGCCGACGACGTCATCAGGCGCCGTGCCCGGCACGTGGTGAGTGAAAACGAACGGGTGCGCCAGGCAGCCGCCGCTCTTGCCGCCGGCGACCTCGAACGTTGCGGGTCGCTGATGGTCGAGAGCCACGCGAGCTTGCGCGATGACTACGAAGTCTCGACCCCGGAGATGGATGCCGCGGTCGAGGCCGCACTGTCCGTTCCTGGCGTGTTTGGTGCCCGGCTCACGGGCGGTGGTTTCGGAGGCTGCATCGTGATCCTCGCCAGGACTGATGCTGCGATCACCGTTGACGACACGACCTCGTGGGAGGTTCGTGCTGTGGATGGTGCACTGAACGCGAATTCCTAACCCGCACGGTCATCTCGGCGCCTCGGCGCACACATCAGGGCATGCGAACCATTCAGTCAGGCACGGCGCATCGACGTCAGGGGAATCTATGGGACAACACGAATCCAACGCTCACCACGAGCAACAGAAAGACACTGGTCAGCTCCACTCATCGAGACATACGATTGTGGACATGGAATCCTGGGAGCGACCGATCGCAGAGCAACTCGCGGAACTTGATTCGCTCGACCTCACGCCAGATGAACGAGCCCTCGCCGAGGGCTACATCCTCGAAGGTCCAGAAGCGGTTGAGTGGGCGGAAGCTGCACTTGCTGTCATGCCACCGATCGACGACGGCGGTTACCCCTTCTAAGTCTTCTCGGCGGGGCGCCTGACTGTGGTGCGCAGGGGCGACATCTTCACTATCAACTTTGAGCCCCGTCGAGGTTCCGAGCAAGGCGGCCGACGACCGGCCGTCGTGATTTCGAACGATGTGTTCAATAAACATTCACCTGTCGTGACGGTTGCTCCGCTCACTCACACAAAACGCAAGAGTCATCTTCCTCACAATGTCGAGATTCCACCCGGAGTTCTGGATGAACATGGGGGCACCGTCCTCTGCGGACAAGTGGTGACCTTCTCCAAGCATCGTCTGATTCGATACAACGGTCGACTCCCCAATCACGTCATGGCTGACGTCGACAAGGCACTGCGGAACCACTTTGACCTCTGATACTTCAGAAAGTCACGACTAGCGCCTATCGAGCGCCCTCACTGCTCGCTGAATCTTGGCCTGCACGAACTCGGGATCCGGGGTGTTGTCGAAGACGACGTCGCGGTCGTCTGCCCCTGATTCCACGATGACGTCGCCCGCATTGACCAGTCGCTCGAGGAAGCTCTGCTCGAACAGCACGTTGTTCACGCGCTGCAAGGGAATCTCGAGCCGCTGACGACCGAAGAGTCCGCGCTGGTAGATCACGCGGTCGGTGGTGACGACGAAGTGTGTCGTGGACCAGGTGAAGAGCCGTCCGATGAGGCGCAGGAGTCCGAGACCCGACAGCACGAGGGACGCATACATGAGGACCGTCTCGTACCACTCGGCGGTGTCGGCGATCTGGGTAGAGGCCGAGGCCAAGATGAGCCCGAGGACGATGGTCAGTGCGGGCTTGGCGAACACCAGCCAGTGGGGATGGAGGTGCAGTTCGATGTCTTCGTCATCGGAGAATCCCCGAGTCGAAAAACCCATACGGAAAGCGTAATGTGCCCGTCGTTACAGGGCTCGCCTAGCCTCTCGGCGTGCATCCAAACGACCTCCTCGTCGGCCTCGACCGCGAACAACGCGAGGCGGTCATCTGCGGACCAACGGCGACGATCGTGCACGCGGGAGCTGGGTCGGGCAAGACCAGGGTGCTCACGAACCGCATCGCCTACCGCATCGCCACCAACACCGCACTCGCCCAACACGTGCTCGCCATCACCTTCACCCGTGAGGCGGCGAGCGAAATGCGTCGTCGCCTGAAGCGACTCGGTATCGATGAATCCACCGGCTCCCCGACCGTCGGCACGTTCCATGCCGTCGCACTCTCGCTGTTGCGTCAGCGGCTCACGAGCCAGGGATCGAGCGTGCCGAACATCGTGCACAACCGACCGAACCTCGTGGTGACGGCTGCTGGTGCCAGCCCACTCGGTTCGCGTTCACGCGAACTGCTGGTGGAGATCGACTGGGCACATGCCCGGATGGTCACACCACAGGACTACGTCGCGGCGGTCAAGCGCGAACAGCGCACCACGTTCGCAGACCCCAAGGACATCGCCGCCGTGTACCGCGACTACGAGGCCGAGAAGCGCAAGCGACACGTCGTCGACCTCGACGATCTGTTGCTGCGCGTCGTCACGGACATGCGCACCGACGAGGCGTATGCCGAAGCAGTGCGCTGGAGGTTCCAGCACCTCTTCGTCGATGAGGCCCAGGACATGAACCCGCTGCAGTACGCACTCTTCGATGCCATCCGCGGTGGACGCGAAGACGTCTTCGTCGTCGGTGATCCCCTGCAGGCGATCTACGGCTGGAACGGCGCAGACCGGATGCTCTTCGACACGCTCCCCGACGTCATCGGCCGCACGACGGTGCTCACGCTGCCGAACAACTACCGCTGCTCGCCACACATCGTCGCGGCAGCTCGACATGTCGCGAGCCAGACCAAGGAGCCCGTGCACATCCGCGCCACGCGCACCACCGGCGAACCGGTACGCGTCGTGGCGTTCGCCGACGAAGAGGCCGAAGCAAAGGGCATCGCCGATCTCCTCTGGAATTACGCCCCGACTGCCGGTGCACACCCGTGGGAGTCCGTCGCCATCCTCGTGCGCACGAACAACCAAGCCACCGTGATCGCACAGGCAATCAAGTCGGCGGGCATCCC
>CAYFJS010000111.1:0-2911 GCA_964343495.1 uncultured Acidimicrobium sp.
GATTCGAGCCCGACCCTGAAGTAGTTCGTTCCCGTCGCCCCGTCGGCGAGGAGTGGTCGACCGGTCGCGAGGAGATCTTGCAGGCTCGTTCGCACGAAGCGAACGCTAGCCCATCACGTTTCCGGCGGTCACGGCTTCGGAGCGAAGTCGCGAAAATGCCCCAAGGTTGATCGCCTTGCCCGTCGCTTCACCGACGAACTCGAGCGGCGTCACGTCGTGGTCGATGCCGTTCTCCTGCGCTTCGATGAGGATGCGCATGAACTTGCCGACGAGCGGCGCGTTCTTGAACTGATTGCCACTCGTGCCGCACGCCATGAAGAAGCCGTTCAGGCTGGACTTGTCATACAGCGGGATCCAGTCGTCGGTGACGTCGTACAGCGCGCCGATGCCGAGCAACTTGAGCGGGATGCCGAAGTCCGGCAGGCGTCGCGCGAGGCGCAACATGACGCGCTCGAAGAACTCGACGGTGACCGAGTCGTTCCAGTCGTCGGCGTCCTCGATGAAGTGCAGCGGGTCGCAGGCTGGTTCCGTGGTGCCGACGTTCAAGAGATCGCCCATGTGTGGGCGGAAGTACTGACCCAAGTCGAGGTCCGCGACGATCGGCGCGTTGTCCTCGAGACGGAAGCCGACCGGTGCGGGTGGCGAGAACACTTCCTGGCGCAACGGTTGATGATGCACCTTCATCTCGTCGTACACGCCGGCGAGACGGTTGATCTTGGCCGCGTGCGGGCCGGCAGCGTTGATCACGATCGGGGCCGAGATGGTCTCGCCCGAGGCGAGCGTGACGCCGGTGACCTTGTCGCCAGACTTCGTGATGCCCGACACCTCCTTGTGGAAGAAGAACTCCGCACCATGCGCCTTGGCGGCGTGTGCGAGGTTGTGCGCGGCGAGCATCGGGTCGTCCATGAATCCGCTCAACGGGTCGAAGAGCGCCGACAGCTGGTCGTACGGATCGTCGGCGAACGCGGGGTCCTCGATCGACTTCGGCGGATAGAACTTGCCGGTCTCGAAGGCCGGCCAGCGCTTGCGCACTTCTTCTGGGCTCAATACCTCGTACGGAATGCCGAACTGGTCCCACAACTCGCGCTGGCGCACGCCGTCGTAGCCCTCGGTCAAGAACACGAGATAACCGGTCTTCACGAACTTGGCCATGCCATCGGGATCCTCGACGCCGACGAAGTCCTTCCAGTTGTACCAATACTGAGCGGCCTCCCAGGCCATCAGGATGGTGTTGAAGTTCGAGTAGGTGAAGCGGATGATCGCCGACGACGCACTCGTCGACCCCGCGCCCGGCGCGCCGCCCTTGTCGAGGACGACGACCTTGCGGCCGTTCTTCGACAACTCGAGGGCGATCGAGGCGCCCATCACGCCGCCACCGATGATGACGACGTCGGTCGAGGAAGGAATCTGGCTCACTTGTCACCATCCAGGATGGCTTGTGCCCACTTGGCGGTGTCGGCGACGTTGTTGAAGGTGAACGAGTGGATGCCCTGGATGCGCAGCGACTGCGCGTCGCGGGCGAGGTCGTTCAACAGCTTCGTCGGGTCGTATCCGCCCGGTGCGAACATGCGCGTGATGGTCGACTTGTTCTTCGACAGATAGCGCATCGACTGGCCGATGCCGAGGCGCATGCCCATCGTCATCAACTTGGCGCGATCGACGACACCCGGGAGACCGAGGTTGATCGGCGCGGTGAAACCCGCTGCGCGCTCTTCCTTCAGCCACGAGCGGATCTTGGCCGCGTCGAAGCACATCTGCGTCGAGGCGAGCGGCTTGATGCCCTTCGACTCGATCAGCTTCTGCTTCTCGTGGATCGCTTCGTGCAGGTCCTTGTTGGAGATCGTCGCGTGACCATCCGGGTACGCGCCGAAGGCGAGCGTCTCGATGCCGGGGTTGGCGTCCAGGAAGTCGCGCATGAACGGCAACGCGTACTGATAGTGCGGTGGGGTCTCGGCGTCACCGCCGATGATGAACACTTCCTTGATCCCCTGCGCGCGCACCCACTCGGCGAGCTTGGCGGCGTGCTCGGGACCCTCGACGAGACGGGCGGCGAAGTGCGGGACGGCGTTGTGGCCCTTGGCGACGAGCTGCTCGCAGAGCTGCTGCGTGGTGGCGATGCCCTTGACGGGCGAGCACGTCACCGACACCGGCGCTCCATGCGGCAGGTCGGCGATCGCCTGGTCGAGGCTCTTCAGCGGGATGAGCTCATAACGCATGTGCGCGACGAGCTCGCGGGCCTCGGGCGAATACGAGGCCTTGGCGGATCCAAAAAGTGACGTCAACAGGCTCATGGTTGTTCTCCGTTCAGTGTCGTGGGGGTCGCATCAGCCGAACGTGTCGGGCAGTTCAGCCTTGCGCTTGGTGATGTAGTCCTGCAACTCGGCGTCGATGGCGTCGTCGAGGGGCGGTGGTTGGTAGGCCGCGAGACGTTCCTTCCACAAGCGGTTGGCGCGTGTCGCGGCATCCTGGCTGCCGTCCTCCACCCACTGCTCGTAGCTGTTGTTGTCGGCGGTGTCCGAGCGGTAGAACGCGGTCTCGAAATTCGTGAGCGTGTGCGCGGTGCCGAGGAAGTGTTGTCCCGGGTCGTTTTCGTGGAACGCGCTCATCGCCTGGCCGTTGTCGGAGGCGTCGAGGCCCTTGCCGAACGTCATCATCATGCCGAGCTGGTCGCAGTCGAGGATGAACTTCTCGTACCCGATCGCGAGCCCGCCTTCGAGCCAGCCGGCCGAATGCAACACGAAGTTGGTGCCCGCCATGATCGTCGGGATGAGCGTCGCCGCACTTTCGTAGGCGGCCTGTGCATCGGGCAATTTGGACGCACACAGCGACCCACCCGAACGGAACGGCACGCCGAGACGACGCGCGAGCGCGGCGACCGTGTACAACACCATCGCCGGCTCTGGCGTGCCGA
>CAYFJS010000112.1:0-2893 GCA_964343495.1 uncultured Acidimicrobium sp.
GTGGAGCTGGGGGGAATCGAACCCCCGTCCATCAGCCGTTGAGCGACCGTGATACGACCATTCCCGCTGTGGTGCTAACGCAACACCGTCGGCGGGTCGACTATCCCTTGCGGGATCGCGGCACGACTTTCCGTGCGGTCATCGGTCTTTCCCGACGCCACCAGTCTTTCCCGATGTCATTCCCCGCTTCTGTTGCCGGGCTGCGGTGAATTGGCCCCGTGCGACCTTGCGGCTCACGGTTGCTCTCTACGCCCTAATTAGGCCGCGAGAGCGAACTGCTTGTTGGCAGTTATTGGTTTGCCCCGATTAACGAGTCTGAGCAACTCGGGTCGCACGTCCGACCAGCGACACTGACGTCGAAACCTGTCAGCCCCGTGATTGAACTTGCACTCTTGAGTGTACGGCGGGGGTGTCGTCGTTATGCGGTGCCCTTGCGGGCACGACCCTGCGCGCGACGCATCTCGAGTTCGCTCTCCTTCTTGGCGATCGCCTGGCGACGATCCGCCTTCTGGCGACCCTTGGCGAGACCGAGGTCGACCTTCACGCGACCCTTGCGGAAGCGCACCTCGAGTGGCACGAGCGTGAGGCGTTCGCGCTGCATGCGCTCGTGCAGGCGTCGGATCTGGTCGGCGTGCAGGAGGAGTTTGCGCGGGCGCACCGGTTCGTGTGAGCCGACGCCGTGGGCGAAGGAATAGGGGGCGATGTGCATGCCCTCGAGCCACATCTCGCCGCGCACCACGTGGGCGTAGGCGTCCGCGAGCTGGACCTGGCCAGCACGGGCGCTCTTGACCTCGCTTCCGAGCAGCACAATGCCGGCCTCGACTTCGTCCAAGATGGCGTAGTCGTGCCGGGCCTTGCGATTGCTCGCAATCAAGGAGGAGCCGTCGCTCCGTTCACGTGCGTTCATAGCGACGATTCAGCGTACCGCTAGCCTTCCGAGGCGATGAGCGAGTCGTCGTCACGCCCGTTGCACATCGCGCAGTCGATTCTGGATGAGATCGGTCGTCACGCGATTGCGTGTTACCCGTATGAGGCGTGCGGGCTCCTCGTCGGCAACGGCGCGAGCGGCACGGCACTCGAGTTCCACGCCACCGACAACACGGCGAAGTCCGCGCGCGTGTACACCATCAATCCCAAGCAACATCTCTTGATCGAGCGCGACGCCGAGGACCGCGGTCTCGAGGTGATCGGGGTGGTGCACAGCCACACCCATAGCGAGGCATACCCGAGCGCCACCGACGTGGCCCAGGCCCCGGACCCGACGTGGCACTACACGATCGTGAGCCTCGCGACGGGCGAGCCCCGGCCACGCAATTTCCGCATCGTGAACGAGACCATCACCGAGACGGAGATCCTGGTCACCGGGTAGGGAATATTGGGCACGGCTCTGTCGTTGCAACGGGTCACTGGTTAGAATTCTGACCAAGCCAGTCAACAATCCCCGGAGACTCCATGGTGCCCCACGAAAGCGTGCTCGACCTGATCGGCAATACGCCGGTCGTGGACGTGAGCAACCTGTCGCCGAACCCACGGGTCAAGTTGATGGCCAAGCTCGAGGGGCAGAACCCGTTCGGGTCGGTCAAGGACCGCATCGCCAAGTCGATGATCGAAACCGCGATCAAGGAAGGCGTGCTCAAGCCCGGCCAGCGCATCATGGAGCCCAGTTCGGGCAACACCGGCATCGCACTCGCCGCCATCGCTGCGGTGAAGGGCAACCCGATCACCATCTTGATGCCCGAGAGCGTCTCGATCGAGCGTCGCCAGATGCTCGAGGTGTTCGGCGCGCAGATCATCTTGACGCCAGGTGCAGAGGGATCGAACGGCGCGGTGCGTCGCGCGGAGAAGCTGGCGAGTGAGAATCCGGAGTGGTGTTTCTTGCACCAGTACCAAAACGATGCGAACCCGCAGGCACATTACGAGTCGACCGGACCGGAGATCTTGCGTGACGTTCCCGAGGTGACGCACTTCGTCGCCGGCCTCGGCACGAGCGGCACGTTGATGGGTGTCGGTCGGTACCTGAAGGAGCGCAAGCCGGACGTCAAGATCGTCGCCGTCGAGCCGCCGCTCGGCGAACGCGTCGAGGGTCTGCGCAACTTGGACGAGGGGTACATCCCGCCGATCTTCGAGAACTGGCACGGCATCGACGTCCTCGACCGCAAGCGCGTGGTGCGCCCGCGTGAATCGATCGAGATGACGCGTCGACTCGTGCGCGAGTGCGGCATCTTCGCCGGCATCTCCTCGGGCGCATCGCTCGCGGGCGCGCTCAAGGTGGCGAACGAGATCGACGAGGGCACGATCGTGTTCATCGTCTGTGACGGTGGCTGGAAGTACCTCTCGACGGGTGCCTACACCGCGGATCTCGACGAGGCCGAGCGTTCGGCCGAAAAGATCATCTACTTCTAACTCGTCAGCCCCCGGCCACGAGCACGACGAGGCCGACGAACACGATGATCGCCGACGCGATGCGTCGCCGATGATCTCCCTCGTCCAGCATCTTCCATCCGGCGAAGGCCGCGAGCACCACGCTCGACTCGCGCAGCGCAGCGACATAACCCACCGGCGCGCGACGCACGGCGATGAGCACGAGCGTGTAGGCGATCGTGCTTGCGAGCGCTGCACCCGACATCGTGCGCGCATTGCGCTTGAGTGCCGAGATCATGAGGCCGCGTTTGGTGAACAGCGTCCAGGTGGTGGTGAAGACCGCTGCACACACGAGGAGGGCCATCGAGTAGCCGATCGGTTGCGACTCGCGCGCACCGTGGGCGTCGACGACGGTGTAGGTCCCGATCGTGGCCGACACCGCGAGCGCCGCGGAGATCACGTGCCAGCTTCCCGCGCGGGCGAGGATCAACACCCCGGAGATGACGAGCACGACGCCGACCATCGAGACCGC
>CAYFJS010000113.1:0-2746 GCA_964343495.1 uncultured Acidimicrobium sp.
GGCTGGATCGCGAGCGAAATCGTGCGTCGGGTTGACGGGCGCAGCATCGGCACGTTCGTGCGCGAGGAGATCGCCACGCCACTCGGACTCGATCTCCACATCGGGGCGCCCGAGTCGGTCATCCCGCGCATCGCCAAGACGGTTCGCTCGGACGACTACAACTACACCGCGCTCATCGGTGACGACGTCGACCCGCGGCTCGCCTTCGTCTACGGACTGATCCCGACCGACAAGGCGGGGACACCCGAGATGTCGCGCGCAGAGTTGCCCGGCGGAGGCGGAGTCGCCTCCGCGCACGCGATGTCGCGGCTGTACGCGATGCTCGTGAACGGCGGAGAACTCGACGGCGTTCGCCTGTTGAAGCCCGAGACGATCGAGGTCGCGCGCCGAGAGCGATCGTTCGGCGCAGATGAGTTGTCGGGTCGTGTACTGCGCTTCGGTGTCGGTTTCGAATTGAATCCGAATCCCTCACGCCTCGGGATGGCACCAGACGCGTTCGGTCACACGGGTGCGGGTGGCTCGACGCACGGCGCATGGCCCTCATTGCGCACGAGCTTTTCCTATGCGATGGGAGAGTTCCAACCCGAACCGCGCGACAGCCGCGGAATCGAACTGCTCGACGTGTTGGACGAGTGCGCGGTGAAGGCGCAGAAGTCGAACTAGCGACCGGTCCAGCGCGGCGGACGCTTCTCCGCGAACGACGCCGGACCTTCCTTGGCGTCATCTGAGTCGATCGCGGCGCGATAGGCGGGATTCGTGCGCATCGCCTTCATCGCCTCCAGGATGTCGACGCCCTCGAGCTCGCGGTTCAACTGCATCACCGCGGCGACGGCGAGTGGCGCGGACAGGCAGATCTCGGCGGCGAGCGCGCGGGCGGAGTCCATCAAGTCGGCCGCGGCGACGACGCGATTGACGATGCCGAAGGATGCGGCCTCGTGTGCGGTGAGCCGGCGACCGCCGAAGATGATCTCGTTCGACAACTGTCTCGGGAGGAGTCGTGGCAAGCGGATCGTTCCTGCGTCGGGGATGACCCCGACCTTGGTCTCGGCGAGGAAGAACGTCGCGTGTTCTGCCGCGACGATGAAGTCCGCCGCCATGGCGATCTCGAAGCCTCCGCCGACGGCCATGCCGTTCACGGCCGCGATGACGGGCTTGTTGCGGTTGGGAAGTTCGGGGAACCCGCCGAAGCCGCCGACGCCATAGTCGGAGTCGAAGGATTCGCCGTCGTTGGCGGCGTTCAGGTCCCAACCTGCCGAGAAGAACTTCTCGCCGGCGGCGGTGAAGATCGCGACGCGCTGCGTGGCGTCACGGTTGAACGCGTCGTAGATGCGACTCAGTTCCTGGCTGGTGGCGGCATCGATGGTGTTCGCCTTCGGGCGGTCGAGGGTGATCTCGAGCACCTGGCCGTCGTTCGACGTGGTCGTGGTGATGGGCATGGTCAGACCTCCTCGATGAGCAATGCATCCACGGCGATCGCGTCCGTGGTCGTGACGAGCACTGGGTTGAGCTCGACCTCGACCATCGACGTGCCGACGACGACGCGCTGCAGGTTGTCGATGAACTGAACGAGCGCCGCGACGTTGCTAGCTGGCTTTCCCCGGTATCCGGAAAGGATCGGGGCGATGCGCAGACGAGAGAGTGCGCGCTCGATGTCGTCGCGTGAGGCCGGAGCGAGGAGCGACTGGGTGTCCTTCCACAGTTCGGTCAGCACACCACCTGCGCCGATCGTGACGAGCCAGCCGAGCGGGGCTGCGCGGCGGATGCTCACGAGCACCTCTGCGACGATTCCCGTCACCGTTTCTTCGACGAGGAACTCGGTGATCGACTTCGGCATCGCCTCGAGTGCGGTGCGCAGGGCCGAGGCGTCGGCGAGGCCGATGGCGACGGCGCCCGATTCGCTCTTGTGCGCGAGTCCGAGCCCCTTCAGCGTGACGGGGAATCCGACCTGTGACGCGATGCGCTCGACGTCGGCGCGCGCTGCACGCAACCCCTTCGGCACGCGCACACCGAGATCGGACAGCTTGTCCTTGGCTCGTTGTTCATCGACGAGGGCCGTCGATTTCGGGGCGGCGACTGAAGCGGGTTCGCCCTGCGGGGCATTCGCGCCGAGCCACGCCGCGCGATCGAGGGCGATGAGCGCTTCACGCAGTCCTTGCAACGGGGCGATCCCGCGCGCAGCGATCGCATCGCGCACGTCGGGGGCGAGGCATTCGGGCATCGTGGCCACGACGACTCCGCGCCGAGCGGTGCGTTGTGCCGCGTCGGCGAACGCGTCGGCCGCGACGATCCAGCTGCTCGGGTCCTGGTCCTTGTCCGGTGGGGCATCGAGCACGAGCATCGTCGCGTCGTGTGGTCCGTCCATCGTCGCGCCGAAGGTGTTCGCCATCGCGTCGCGATCGCCCCACATGAACGTGTGGTAGTCGAACGGGTTGGCGACGGAGACGAGTTCCGTGAGGGTCGCCTCGATGCGCGTGCGCTGGTCGGCGGGGAACGGCGAGAAGGTGAGCGACGTCGTCTCGGAGAGGTCGGCGACGAGGGAGGCCTCGCCACCGGAACACGACAGCGACGCCATCTTGTATCCCGAGAGCACGCCGCCGTGGTCGAGGACCTTGAGCGTCTCGACGAGTTCGGTCGGGGTCTCGACGGTGGCGACGCCGCAGCGATTGAAGAGTGCGGCGTATGCGGCGCGGTTGCCGGCGAGGGAGGCGGTGTGCGAGGCGGCGATCAGTGCGCCCGCTTCGCTCTT
>CAYFJS010000114.1:0-2744 GCA_964343495.1 uncultured Acidimicrobium sp.
CCGGCGCGTCCTGCGACATCATCGAACAAGTTGTTGTCACCTGTCGTTCGTCGTCTGGTGAACGACCATGGCATCGACGTCGATGCACTCGTCGGAACCGGGCCGGGAGGTCGAATCACTCGCGAGGACGTGCTCGACCATATCGATCGCAACAACCTCGTCGCTTCGCCAACCGTTGCTCCTGCTCCTGCGCCTGCACCAGCCCCTGCGCCCGCACCGCAACCCGTCGCTGCGCCCGCACCTGCACCGACACCAGCACCCGCTGCGCCTCGACCGACGGTGGTGTCTGGCGAGCGCGACACGGTGATCCCGTTGTCCAAGATCCGCCGCCTCACCGGCGCGCACATGATCATGTCCAAGAGCGTGAGCCCGCACTCGTTCACGGTCGTCGAAGTGGACTACAACAACGTGGACCGCACGCGCCTCGCGGTTCGTGATCAGTGGAAGTCGACGGAGGGATTCAGCCTCACCTATCTTCCGTTCATCTCGCGAGCGGTCGTCGATGCGCTCGTCGAGTTCCCTCACCTGAATGCGTCGATCGACGGCGACAATCTCGTCGTCCACGGGTACGTCGACCTCGGCATTGCCGTCGACCTCGACTATCAGGGTCTCCTCGTACCGGTCGTGCGGAGCGCGGATGCGAAGCGCTTGCGTGCGATCGCCCGGGAGATCAACGACCTCGCCTCGCGTGCACGAGGCCGGAAGTTGTCGCCCGATGAGATCCAGGGCGGAACGTTCACGTTGTCGAACAACGGCTCGGCTGGTGCACTCATCACGATGCCGATCATCAATCAGCCGCAGGTGGCGATCCTGTCCACCGACGTCATCGTGCGCAAGCCGGTGGTGGTGACCGCACCAGACGGAAGCGAGTCGATCGCGATCCATCCGATGGGGCACCTGTCGATGAGTTGGGATCATCGTGCATTCGACGGTGCGTATGCGGGACGGTTCCTCGCCCGCGTGAAGCACATCCTCGAAACCCAGGACTGGTCGGCGGAGCTCTAGGGCATCGTCGATCCGGCTGCCATGACGAATTCGCGCAGACCACTCCATGTGCGGTGGCTCGGTCGCGTTGCGTATCGCGAGGCGCTCGCGTTGCAGGAGGGACTCTTCGCCCACGGCGTCGACCAGCACCTGCTCCTGTGTGAGCATCCACACGTCTTCACCCACGGAGCGGGCGCAGATCTCGAGAGCAACCTGAGGTGCGATCCCTTCTCGGTTGGCGCCGAATTGGTCGAGGTGCAGCGCGGCGGTGACATCACCTACCACGGCCCGGGACAGTTGGTCGGCTATCCGATCCTCTCGCTCGAACCGAAGCACGGTGACAGTGGGCCCGCAGACACACGCGCCTACATCTCTGCATTGGAGCAGTCGCTCATCGACGCGCTCGTCGAACTTGGACTTGCACACGTCGGAAGGATGGGGGAGTTCCCTGGCGTGTGGGTCGAGCCGGCTGGTCCCCGGCCGCGCAAGATCGCGGCGATCGGCGTGCGCGTCGGCAACGGATCGACGCAGCGGCGCACGATGCATGGGTTTGCACTCAACGTGTCCACCGACCTCACCTACATGCGTGAGCACATCGTGCCGTGTGGCATCAGCGAGTATGCGGTCACGTCACTTCGTGAAGAGGGGATCGAGGCCTCGATGCGCGAGGTCGCAGATGTCGTCACGAGAAACATTTCTGCGAGGTTCGCAAGCACCATCACGCGTGCGGATGTGGCCTGGGACTACGAACCGGATGGGTCGGGATTGTCGATGAGTGCGCGCAAGCCGGAGTGGATTCGACCCAAGGTCAATCACACGGCGCAGGTGCTGGCCACCAAGCGCACGTTGCGGGACCTCGACCTCGTCACCGTCTGTGAGGAGGCCGGGTGCCCGAACTTGAGCGAGTGCTGGAGTGACGGCACCGCGACGTTCATGGTCCTCGGCGATCGATGCACGAGGTCGTGTGGGTTCTGTCTGATCGATACGCGCAAGCCGCTCGATCCTGACGCGCACGAACCGCGCCGCGTCGCGGAGGCAGTCGAGCGGATGGGTCTCGACTTCGCCGTGCTCACGATGGTGGCGCGCGACGACTTGAATGACGGTGGAATGGGCCACGTCGCGGACTGTGTTCGTGCGATTCGCGAACGTACACCGGGCGTCTTAGTGGAGACGTTGGTCTCTGACGCCAAGGGGACGTCGGCGATCGATGCGCTCTTCGCCGAGCGACCCGACGTGTTCAATCACAACGTGGAGACGATCGCGCGCCTGCAGCGCACGGTGCGTCCATCCGCGGGGTATGCCCGCAGTCTCGCGGTGTTGTCGCGCGCCAAGGGCCATGGTCTGACGACGAAGTCCGGATTCATGGTCGGTCTCGGTGAGACCGATGACGAGATCGGCGAGTTGTTGTGCGACCTCGCCAGTGTCGGTGTCGACATCGTGACGATCGGGCAATACCTCCGACCGTCGTCGTCGCACCTGCCCGTCGTTCGCTACGTCGAGCCGGCGCAGTTCGCGCGCTACAAGGAGATCGGCGAATCACTGGGAATTGCCCACGTCGAGTCTGGACCGCTCACGCGTTCCAGCTACCACGCCAAGGAAGCGAGTCGGCGCTCGCTTCCGCTGACCGCGGTCTGAATCGGAAGGACCTCCCATGACCATGCGACCGTTACTTCGGATCATCGATTCGATGCGCACCGTCGAAGGTGGTGGATTCGTCGTCCGGCGTCCGTTCCCGACCAACGTCGTCGATCACATCGACC
>CAYFJS010000115.1:0-2742 GCA_964343495.1 uncultured Acidimicrobium sp.
GAGGTCCTGAAGCTCGTCCCCGAGGACATCCGTGGCGCAAGCTACGCGCTCGGATCACGCCAGTGGCGCACCATCCTCTACGTCGTGTTGCCGACGGTGCGAAGCGGGCTCACGACAGCGGCCATTCTTGGCGTTGCACGAGTGATCGGCGAGACCGCACCGTTGCTCCTCACATCACTGTCCAATACATCGTTCGTGTTCAATCCGTTCCATGGTCCGATGGCGTCGATGCCGATGTACGTGTTCGGCTTGCTGCAGATCGGCACCGAGTACGCCATCGCCCGAGCATGGGCGGGGTCGCTCGTGCTCCTCTTGATCGTGTTCGCACTGTTCATCGTCGCTCGAAAGATCGGCGGGAAGGATCGCCGCTGACATGGACACCGCTACGTCAATGAATCCAATTTCGCAGTACACCGTCGCCCGAGGAGAAGACACCATGACCACCACAATCGAAGAATCGGTCCAGTCAGCAGGCTTGGAGACGGTCGGGGCGCACGCGTGGTTCGGCAGCCACCATGCATTGGCCGGCGTGTCGCTCAAGTTCCCGGCTCGGAGCGTCACCGGCCTCATCGGGCCGTCCGGGTGTGGCAAGTCGACCTATCTCCGGCTGCTCAATCGGATGCACGAGTTCATTCCCGGCGCGGCGATGGCAGGCGAGGTGCGCCTGCACGGAAGTGACATCTATGCCCAGGGAGTCGATGCGGCATCAATCCGCTTGAAGGTCGGCATGGTGTTCCAGAAGCCGAATCCGTTCCCTGCGATGACCATCGCGGAGAACGTGCTCTCGGGATTGAAGCTCGCTCACCTGAAGATCGACAATCCCGACGACATCCTCGAGCGATGCCTTACCCAGGCCGGACTGTGGAAGGAAGTGAAGGACCGACTCGGGAACGCTGGTGGGTCGCTGTCCGGAGGTCAGCAGCAGCGCCTGTGCATCGCGCGGTCGCTCGCCGTCGAACCAGAGGTGCTGTTGATGGACGAGCCGTGCTCAGCACTCGACCCGGGGAGCACCCTGCGGATCGAGGAAACGATCAAGGACCTCGCCCAGCGCATGACGATCGTGATCGTCACGCACAACATGCAGCAGGCGAGTCGCGTGAGCGACTACTGCGCCTTCTTCCTCACCGATGGTGGTCCTGGCTACCTCGTCGAGGCCGATGTCACTCGCAAGATGTTCACTTCGCCCAAGGACGAGCGCACCGCCGACTACGTCCAGGGCAAGTTCGGCTGATCGTTCACCGACAATTCATCTGATCGTCAGTGCGACGTTGCCTCGGGGCAACGGCCAATACACCCAACTTTTGTACCTTTCTCGTGTCATCACTTGACCACGACACAAAGGAAACAACACATGCGAACACTTCGAAAGTCGCTCGTCACGGTCGGCGTCGCCGTCGTGGCAACACTTTCCACGACGTCCATCGCCCTCGCCGAAAGTGCGAGTGGCTCTGGTGCGACGTTCCCCCAGCAGTTCCTCGCTTCGGCGACTGCGGAATTCAACAAGACGACCGGTCACAACGTGACATATGCGAACCCTGGCGGCGGGTCATCGAAGGGTAAGGCTGACTTCAAGGGTGGACTCACCGACTTCGGCGGCTCCGACTCTGCCGTGACGAGCTCACAGGCTGCCTCGTTCGACTGGACGTACGTTCCATACGTCGGTGGAGCAATCGCCATCGCATACCGCCTTGATGAACTTCAGGGTGCAACGCTGTCGCTGTCTTCAAACACGATCAACGCGATTTTCGCTGGCCAGATCACCAACTGGGCCGATGCCAATATCGTCCGCGACATGAAGGCGAATCCGACGTGGGCGAACTCGAAGAAGAAGAGCGACTACAAGGGCGCGAGCGTGCAGTGGACACCAACCGGGCCATTCGCTGTGACCGCAACCGTTTCCATCCTGCCGACGTCAATGAAGGATGCAAAGGGCAAGAAGATCGAGGTCATTGACAACAAGGCGAAGAAGGCCATCGGCACGGCGACGATTGCCGCGAAGGGTGAAATTTCACTCGATGTGAAGACACAGGACGGTGTCGAGTACTCCGTGAAGGTCGACGGGAAGGAAGTCGGCAAGTTCAAGCGAGTCGAAGTGACCTTGCCGTCCAAGCCGATCACCGTGGTCTATCGCTCGGATGGTTCCGGCACGACCAACAACTTCTGCAACTACATGAAGAACGGAACGAACCCAGACTGGGCGGTCAACGACTCTTTCACCTCGTGCGTGCCGGGAGGCTCGTCACAGGTCGCATCGTATGGCAGCCGGTTCCAGGGCCAGAGCGGTTCGGCAAACGTCTCGAACTACATCTCTGACAACTCGGGATCAATCGGGTACACCGAGGTCTCGTTCGTCAATGACGCCACCCGTGCCGCCAAGGGAATGAAAGCCGCCCTCGTTCGGAATGCCGCCGGCAAGTACGTTGCACCAACGTCCGCAGCGGCTTCGGCTTCGATCGCGGGAGCTGACATCGACGCAAAGGGATTCGTGACTTTCAACTACAAGCAGACCACGAATGCGGCTGCGTATCCGATCACCGCAGTGACCTACGGCCTTGGCAAGTTGGCGAAGAGCTCGAAGAACGACGTCGTTCGCGATTTCTTCACGTGGGTTCTCCAGACCTACTCGCCGGCGAACGCCGAAGGTCTCGGCTATGCACCGTTGAGCGGAGAGATCCAGACCAAGGCCCTGGCTCTCGCAAAGACGGTTTCCAGCAAGTAACACCCCTCGTTACTGACAAGGGC
>CAYFJS010000116.1:0-2733 GCA_964343495.1 uncultured Acidimicrobium sp.
GACGTGGGTCGCCCCGTCCGCGGGCAATGCTGAGGAAATCGAGGCAGCATCGGCCTTTGCGCACATGACCGCGATGGTCGGCCCAGAGCCGGAGAGCCAGGCAGCCCACGCGCTCGTGGACAGCGCAGCCTCAAGGGCGTTCTTCGAGGATGGGGCTGCCGCGAGGCGCACGTCCTGATGCAGCCGGTCGGAGAATGCCGTACGCATCACTGCCGTGTCGCCAGATGCAAGGGCTCCCATGACCAGGGCCGTGTGCCCGATGTTGAAGATGACGTCGCCGAGGGCGATTTGTGGCGGAATCGTCGTGCGTGACTTCTCGGTCGAGGTCTGCGTCTCGGGCACCCACGCGACGATTGCGGGATCACACCCGAGAGGAAGTCGAACCACCTCACCGGACGCACTCGCCGTCACTCCGCCATAGAGCGAAGCCGCAACGTTGTCAGGATGCCCCTCCATCGCCGTCGTGGCGTGCAGGATCGAGCGCTTGGCGCGAGCAAACGTCGCTTCATCGAGCCCTTCTCGCTGCGCATGAGCTGCGACGACCCCCGCCACACGTGCGGCTCCGGAAAAACCGAGCCCTCGACCCATCGGAATCTTGGAGGCGACCCACAGCGAGCCCGATCCACCGGCGTCGGCGAAGGCGACCTGCGCGGGGTGATGAGCGTCTGCGATTCGCGCCCCGTCGATCGGGTCGGCCGTTCCGTCGATTCCCACTACGAGATACAGCGAGAGCGCCATGCCGAGCGCGTCGAATCCAGGGCCGAGGTTGGCCGAACTCGCCGGCACGCGAACGCGAAACGACCCAGACATTGCGACCTATCGTGCCACAGTCGAACTGACGCGAACCAACGACTCGAGAACTCCTCGTGCGGCGCCAGAGTCGATGCTCTCGGACGCGCGACCCACTCCCTCGCGCATCGACGCGCAGTCTCCGCTCACGACGAGACCTGCCGCGGCGTTGAGTACGACGATGTCGCGCACCGCGCCCTTCTTCCCCTCGAGCGTCTCGCGAACGATGCGCGCGTTGTCCTCCGGCGCGCCACCGCGAATCGCTGCGAGGTCCGCGGGTTCGAGTCCCACCTCGTGCGGATCAACCTCGAGCACGTGCACTCCACCTTCGCGAACGTCGAGCACGTGATTCACTCCGCTCAGGGACAACTCATCGAGTCCGCCATGGCCGTGCACGACCCACGCCCTCGCGACGTTCCTGCGAAGCAAGGTGTCGGCCATCAGCGCAGCGAATCGTTCCTGACCGACACCAACGACCATGTATGCCACGTCAGCTGGGTTGGCCATCGGTCCGAGCAGGTTGAATGCCGTCGGGATCCCGAGCTCCTTGCGCGTCGGACCAGCGTGGCGGAACGCAGGATGGAACACCGGCGCGAAGGCGAAACCCATCCCCGCCTCGACCACGCAGCGTGCCACTCCCTCGCCGGACTGCTCGAGGACGACTCCGAGTTGCTCGAGGACGTCGGCCGTTCCGCACCGCGACGACGATGCGCGATTGCCGTGCTTGCACACCGGCACTCCGGCGCCTGCGACGACGAGAGCGGCCATCGTCGAGACGTTCACCGAGTGCGAAGCATCGCCACCAGTTCCGACGATGTCGATCGAGCGCGCTGCGACGTCGGCGGGAAGATCGATCCGACCCGATGCGGCGAGCACCGCATCGAGGAGCCCGGAGAGTTCCTCGCTCGTCTCACCCTTCGTGCGCAATCCGACGAGGAACGCGGCGATCTGTGCCGATGTCGCCTCGCCCGCGAGGATCGATTGCATCGCAGAACGCGACTGGAGCGCGCTCAAGTCACCTCGCCCGGCGAGATGCCCGAGGATCGACGGCCACCCGCCGATGTCGTCGATCGCGCTCAACGACGCGCGACCTCAGGCGCTACGGCGACGGATGCGCAGGAGCCGGCGACGTTCACGGGCGGTAGCCCCGCCCCACACGCCTTGCTGCTCACGATTGTCGAGGGCATAGTTCAGACACGCTAGGCGCACCTCGCACTCCTCGCAGACCGATTTGGCGAAGTCCGCGTGGTCGTCGTTGTCGGGATAGAAGATCTCGGCGTCGAGGCCGCAACACGCGCCCTTGCTCCGCCACGACACATCCGCGCTCGACATCCACGGCCCCCTTGCCGCACGAAGCGGCCCCGGGGCGATGGTATGGCACAAATTTGGGCCGATGCCAATTCCCCGGCGCGGGCCGACGTGGCCCAAGCCGGTGGCTGTGGATATCGGTGAGCGCCTACGGACGCAGGTCGGTCAACAATTCCGCAACTGCAAACGGGGCGAGTTCGACGGCCTCGAGGTAGTTCGGCAGATCGCAGGTGACGAGCACGCCACCCTTGGCGAACTCCTCGACCTGCTCCGGGGTGAACTCGAAGCGGATGTAATGAACCGCCGCCGTCACGTGGTCGCGCGTCAGGGTCTCGGCGTGGCCCTCCTCGGTGATGCTGCGCACCGTGTCGCCATTGGCGAGCGTGAGCACGATGGAACGCTCGATGCCGACGAGCTTGGGCAACCATTCGCGCATTTGTTCGTCGCTCGTGAGCTCGATGAAGAGCGTCGCAGACAGCTGTCCGGCCTCCGGGATGAGCGGGTTGTAGGCCTTCAACTCCTCATAGACCAACTCGTCGTTGACGACCTTCTCGGCGCGCAGCATCTCGTGGATCTGGTTCAGCATCGTCGCGCGGTTCTCGAACATCAGCGTGACGATGGTGCCGAGGCTGACGC
>CAYFJS010000117.1:0-2717 GCA_964343495.1 uncultured Acidimicrobium sp.
TCGCCGACCGGCACGGACAAGATGCGTCCGGTCGCCTTCACGGACTGGCCTTCTTCGATGTTGTCGGCGTCACCGAGGACCACCGCACCGATCGAGTCTTCGTCCAAGTTGAGTGCGAGGCCGACGGTGCCGTCCTCGAATTCGAGCAACTCGTTCACGGCGCAGTCGGGCAGGCCGCTGACGCGGGCGATGCCGTCACCGACTTCGGCGACGCGACCGACGGTGCGCGCTTCGGTCGATGGCTTGTAGCCCTCGAGTCCTTTGGTGATCGCTGCTGCGATGTCGCTCGCAGAGAGTGTGAGTTCAGCCATGGTGGTGTCCTTTCGAAAACGGGGTCAGATCAACGACTTGAGTTGGTCGAGGCGGGTACGAACGGTGTCGTCGATGACTTCGTCACCGACCGTGGCGACGAGTCCGCCGAGCACGCTCGGGTCGACGACGACCTTCAGGTTCACCGGCTTGCCGGTGGCCTTGGTGAGTGCTGCCGCGAGACGCTTCTGCTGGTCGTCGCTGAGAGCGATCGCGCTGCGCACTTCGGCGAGCGACTGCGACTTGCCCTGCGATGCTTCACGCACGACGACGTCGATGATTGCGGGGAGTTCGCGCACCTGACCGGCTGCGACGATCAAACCGACGAGCTGGATCGTGGTCGCGGACGCCTTGCCACCGAGCAACTGCTCGACGACCTGCTGGCGACGCTCGGACGGGATCGTCGTGTCGGACAGCGTGGCACGCAACTGATCGTTGGACTCGAACGCGCGAGCAACTCGGAATAGTTCGTCCTCGACTCGCTCCAATCCACCTTCGGCCTGGGCGATCTCGACGAGGGCGCGTGCGTACGCCTCGACCTTGGCTGAGCTCATCGTGCTGCTCCTACGTTGGCGATGAACGACTCGACGAGTTCGTTCTTGGTCTGGTCGGTGAGGGTCTTGGCGATCACGATCGGCGTCGCCTTGGCGGCGAGCAACGAGATCTCCGCACGCAACTCGTCGTTGGTGCGACCCTGTGCCGCTGCGAGATCGGCATCGGCCTTCGCCTCGAGGTCAGCGACCTCCTTGGCGATGCGCGCGCGACCCTCGGACAACACCGCTGCAGCTTGTGCATCTGCTTCGGCGAGGATCTTGGCGCGCTCGGATGCGATGTCACCGAGCGCCGAACGAATCGCCGAGGCGTCGCTCGCTGCCTTGACCTTGGCGTTCGCCGCGTCGTCGAGCTCCTTCTGGATGCGCTCGGTGCGGGCGGCGAAGCCCTTCTTGATCATCGGGCCTGCGAACTTCACGAGCGCACCGACGACGATCAACGAGGCGAGACCGCCGTAGATGATCTCACCGGTCTCTGGCAACAGCCAGTGGTGCGTGACGTTCGGGTCCTCACTCGCGAGGAGTGCAATGACGAGGTTCATGTTCAACGTGCTCCTGACTGCATGACCTGCTGCACCGCTTCACGCACGACCGACCCATCAGGAGACTTGCCCACTGCAAGCTGGGTGGTCCGTGCGGTGACGGTGGAGACTGCTTCGGCGACCTGGTCACGCACCTTGGCGCGCGCCGCGGCGAGTTCTGCATCTGCTGCCTGACGCTTGGCTGCGATCTTCGAGTTGGCCTCGGCGATCTTGGCGTTGCGCTCGGCGTCCACGGTCTGGCGGGCCGCATCGATTCGACCTGCCGCTTCGGCACGAACGTCGGCGAGTGCCGACTCGTACTTGGCGACATCCGACTGGGCGGCCTGACGCGTGGCATCTGCCTGTTCGAAGTCCTCGCGGATGCCGGTGTATCGCGCATCCATCCCCTTCTTCAACTTGGGGAACAAGTACACGCGCATGAGCACCAAGAACACCAGGAACGACGCAGCGCCCCAGATGAGCTCTTTGCCCTCCGGTGCGATCGGGTTCGGTGCCGAGGCGGTCGCCGACTCGGTTGCGGTGGCCTCGGTGCCTGCGGCATCGTCGGCGTTCACGCGCACCTCGAGCAGTTGACCCTGCTGTGTTGTGACGAGGACTCGCATTGCGATCAGGCGAACTTGAGCAGAATGAACGCGACGAAGCCGATGAGCGCGAGCGCTTCGGTGAAGGCGACGCCGAGGAACATCGTGGTGCGGACCATGCCTGCGGACTCCGGCTGACGAGCCATCGACTCGATGGCCTTACCGAAGATGATGCCGATGCCGACGCCTGGTCCAATCGCGGCGAGACCGTAGGCGAGACCCGCCATCTGGGCTGCCGAGTTGGCCTTCTCCTCTGCCGCGGTGAGCTCCGCAACGCGGATGCCTGCGCGGGCGATTCGTGTTAACGCTTCCATGTTTCTTTCTCCTGTTGTGTTTGTGGTGTTTCTGTAGTGGGTATCTGTCGGTGGTGCGAAGGTTTAGTGCTCTGGGTGCGTCGCCATGCCCAAGTACACCGCGGTGAGCGTGGTGAAGATGTAGGCCTGGAGGAACGCAACCAAGATCTCGAACGCCGTCAGGAACATCAACACGCCGAACGGCAGCACGCCGATCGGAATGAGGAAGACGCGCTTCGTCTCCGCCTGGATCAGGGCCTCGGAGAGCAGCGCGAAGATGACGAGCAGCAAGTGGCCGGCGAGCATGTTGGCGAAGAGTCGCACGGCGAGCGAGAAGGGACGCACCACGAGGGTGGAGATGAACTCGATCGGGGTGACCAGGATGTACAGCGCCTTCGGCACGCCGGGTGGGAACAACACGTTCTTGAAGTAACCGATCGG
>CAYFJS010000118.1:0-2681 GCA_964343495.1 uncultured Acidimicrobium sp.
GCTGAGTCGATCTCACCGATCGACGAAGGAATCTGTGCCCCCACGACTACCCCCTTTGCCACACAGTACACATTCCCCTGATTGGCCAGTCACGGCCGAAGTGCCGTGATCCGGAAGGACCTGCGCGAATCAGTGGCCGAGCTGTGCGCGTTGCGTGTAGTACCCACAGTTCGAGCACTTCTCCGCCGAGTCGGGCATCGGCCCCATCAGGACGCTGACCACCTCGGAAATGAATGACTCGAACTTCGACGGATTCACCTCGACGGGTTCGTATGCGGCGTTGAACCCGACGCGGTATTCGTCCCCCTCGCCCGGTGAGACGTTGCGGATCTCCCACACGAGGAGACCGAGCGTCTCGCACGTGCGCGCGGTTCCCTGCTTCGGGTTCGAAAGGATGTAGTCGTATGCGGCGAGCTGCGGCCAATAGAACTCGGCTTTGTCACCCTTGCTCACGACCTTCGTGTCGATGATGCCGTAGGTTCCCTTGTCGTATTCGAGGAGGAAGTCGTACTTGCCTCCGAGAGTGAACGGAGTCGCCTCACCGTTGACGAGGATCGGCGTACTCTCGAGCATCTTGCCCGTCGAATGGACATTCCCAGACGGCAACGTCGGCGAGAAGTCGTGCGAGTGCTTGTCCTTGTAATAGGCCTCTTGCTTCGCCGAGAGTGACGTGACGATCCCCGGAAACGGGCCCTGGTGCGAGACGCCGTTGGCGTAGCGGATCCAGAAGCATCGCCTACATCCGCTCCACCCGAAGGTCAGATCGGAGGGACTGATGCGCGTCTTGGCGTAGGTCTGGGACATCACGACTCCTTCGGCGCAAGTGGGGCGAAGGCGATCTTGGGCATGTCCGAATACAGCCGCTCGATTTCGTAGAACCGTCGGGCCTCGTCGGCGAAGATGTGCACCACGACGTCACCGTAATCGAGGAGCACCCATTGCTGCTCGCCCGCTCCCTCGCTGTGAAGGGGCGAACGACCGAGCGTCTCGCGAACCTTGTCGGTCACCTCACTAGCGATGGTCTTCACCTGACGAGAGTTCGATGCGCTCGTGATGACGAACACTTCGGTGATCGCAAGCACGCTCGAGACGTCCAGGATCGTGATGTCGAGTCCTTGCTTGTCGTCGGCGGCGCGTGCGGCCACGAGCGCGAGCTCGGTGGCACTGTCGCTTGCGCTACTCACTGGGCGGAACCGTTGTCTCTGGCAGGTTCGGGTTCCCTGCGACGAAGTCGAGGTAGCTCTGACCGAGGGTGATCTGGGCGTCAGTCCCGTCCACCGGCCGCTTCAGGGTGCGTGACTTGAACGGACCGACGACGGACTCGATGAGTGCACGCCCATTGTCGATGACGGTCTTGTCGACGTGGCGGATGATCGTGGTCTGTTCGATCTTGTCCGAGTCGGAGAGTCTGATGAGCGCTGTGGCGATGCCCACGTACTGAAGGCGTTTGACCGCCTCGTAGGCGAGGTTCGCGTCGTCGATCGGGAGCACGAGTTCGGCGGCCATCAAGTCGGCGGAGATCGTCAGGCTGCTCGGGGCGACCGAGGCCAAGATGACGCGAATCTCGATCGGATCGAGACCATATATATCGAGTCCAGGCGGCGCGCCTTCAGGGGAGATCGGGTTCGCAGTCAGTTGGCGAACCTGGATCGGGCCGGTGAGCAAACGGCGGAGGAACACACCGATGTCGGGCGGCGTCGAGCCGTCAGGGCTCGGCACTCCCGCTTGCTCATACGAGAGCCCCTCGCCGACGGCGGACGCGAGTGATTCCCAGATCGTTTTCACTCTCGGCAAACGAGCACTTTCGGGATCTCCGATGCGGCGCGCGTTGAGCGCCGCGACCACCTGCTCGGGGGCGAGCGACAGTGGTCCCGCGGGCAGGATCTCGGTGTCGGTCTGCACGAGTTGTGGCGCAACGGTCGTGGTCGTCGAGCGTGATTTCACCGTGGTGGTCGTCGCTGGGTCCGGAGGTGCGAGCGTCGAATTCACGACCGGAGCGTCGAAGGTGACGGTGAGTGACGGCACGACGGACAACAAATTGGCGAAGTCTGTAGGACCCGCGACACCGACGACCGAGATCGTCGCATCGAGCAGACCTTCTGCCTCGAGCCGCACGCCCTCGATTCCGGCGATGCCAAAGGAGTCGCCGAGCCGCCGCGGTGTCTCGTTCGCGAGCGTCTCGACAGCAGCACCGACCGGCATCGACACGATCGTGCCGCCCGCGCCGCTCTGGTCGAGGACGAGTGCGGTGAGCGTGGTGATCTCGTTCGACTCGTTCACGCTCGCGAGTAGCGCGGTGGGCGTGTTCGGGAGCGCCACGACCGAGCCATCGACGTTGCGCCCGGACGACGAGCCGAGGATCGAACGCGCGCCGGAGACGACGCCGATCGGGAGGAGCAGCGACGCACCGAGACTGGCGAAGAGTGCGCGCTTCAAGAGCGCTCGCTGGCGGGATGGAATCGCCGTCACGAGCGTGCCCCCACGCGAGTCGTGCCGTACAGTCCTCGCGCGGCGATCACCCGAAGCACTGGGTCGGTCACGAGATAATCGAGCGGACGACCATCGACGAAGCGCGCACGAAGGTCCGTGCTCGACACCTCGAGTCGTGGTGATTCGACGCGCACCCAGGAGTACTCAGTCGGAAGTGCGACCTGCACGCCCGGTCGGTCGACGACGACGAG
>CAYFJS010000119.1:0-2678 GCA_964343495.1 uncultured Acidimicrobium sp.
TTCGAACGCGTCTCATGGGAGGGGATTCTCGCTGAGGTAGGAGATGCGGTGAAGCGCTCGATTGAGCTTCATGGTCCCGATTCAGTTGGTATCTACAACGGCACTGCAGCGTCCCTCGACGGGGCGGGGAAGTGGGCAGCGGAACGGCTCATCCATGCGCTCGGTTCTCGATCCCGCTATTCGGCGATTTCGGTGGACAATCCGTGCAAGCCACTCGTCTCTCTTCTGATGTCTGGGTACGCGGGCCTCGTGCCGGTAATTGATGACCGCAGGTGCACGTTCACGATGTTCGTCGGATGCAATCCGGTCGTCAGCCACGGACACCTGAACGGTCTTCCAGATCCTGTCGTTCGCCTGCGTGAATACTCACGCGGGGAACGAGAGTTGTGGGTGGTCGACTCTCGCGAGACCGAGTCGAGCCGGATCGCCACGAAGAGCTTGTGCCCGCGGCCGGGTACTGATTTTGCGATCTTTGCGTATCTCGTCCGGGAATTGCTCGCACACGGCGGAGCGGACGAGGAGTATCTCTCGCGTCATGCGTGGCCGATCGACATCGAGGCTCTCCGCGAGGTTCTCGATGAGTGGACTGTGGAGCAAGCGAGCGATGTCACGGGATGTGTCGCTGACGATCTTCAAGACCTCTTGAAGTCGGTCCGTCGTCATGGTCGAGTCTCGGTGCAGACCGGAACCGGAACGACGATGGCCGCGACGGCAAACCTCACTGAATGGCTGATCTGGGTCTTGCACATCGTGACGGGCTCCTATGACGTCGAGGGGGGAATGTGGTTCAACCCGGGGGTCCTTCGGCAGACCCATGTCGATGCTCGACCGAATTTCGATCTGCCAACAACGTCACCTGGGCCGAAGAGCCGTCCGACTTCCCGACTCTGGGGAGAGGAATTCCCGTGTTCGGCGATGGTCGACGAGATCGAGTCGGGGAACTTGAAGGTCCTCGTCGTATTCGGGGGCAATCCACTGAGCGCGTTTCCAGATGCTCGGCGCACGCGAAATGCGCTCGCGAAGCTGGATGCGCTTGTCGTCGTCGACGTCGTCGAAAACGAGATGACGGAGCTTGCAACACATGTGTTGCCCTCCAAAGGTCAACTCGAACGTGCCGATCTGCCGTTCTTCTATGACCAATTCAGTCTCGACTTTTCAACGCAGTTCACTCCTGCGGTGACCAAACCAGTTGGAGCGGCGCAGAGCATGTGGTGGATCGCGGCGCGGATCGCCGAGGAATTCGGCGTGTCGATGTTGCCGGGCGGACTCTCGTCATCGTCATCCGATATCGACGTCTTGCGACACTTGGCATCGAAGTCATCGATTCCGTTCGACGATCTCAAAAGGGACCGGTACTTCGCCGAATCCCCGGTCTTTGGTTGGGTGCGGGAGGCCGTGCTTGCAGACGGTCGTTGGCGCCTCGTTCCCAGTGAGTTCAGAGAGCAACTCGCACGATGGCGTGACGTGGTTCCACAGCCCGGCCCACTGCTAACCAGCAGGCGAAGACTTCGGCACCTCAATTCCCAACACCCTCCGATGACCAACGTCGAAGACGACGATGAGATCGTTCTCATCCACCCCGACCTTGCGACGGCCAATGGGATCGAGGAGGGCGACTCGGTCATTATCTCGACGGACGATGGATCGGTGACCTTCCGTGCAATGTTCACCGACCGGATTCACCGAGACGCCGTCTCGGTGACACACGGTGTGCGAAATGCGAATGTCTCGGAGTTGACGTCAGCGACACGAGTCGACGAACTCACGGGAATGGTGGCGCAGACCGCGCTACCAGTAGCGATTCGTCGTCGTTAAGCGCCGACTATTTCGACTCGTCGCGTACAACTGCGAAGTGGGCAAGCATCGTCTTGACGAATTGATAGACGAGGATTTCGGCGAGCATCACGCACGAGGTGAAGACGATTGGTGGGATGAACACGTTGATCAGACAGAAGATGAGGATCGTCGAATAGACGACAACCGCCACGGCGAGCGTCGCACGATTGAGAAGTTCGAGTCGGCGCGACTGTCGGGCAGCTGCTTCGAGGATTTGTGGTGATGTCAAAGGGTCGTCGACTTCAGCGGCGTCTGTCGTATCCGTGGGCATTGATCATGTCGGTGGCCTCTTGGTAACTCTTGTGTGGTCCGATGCCATGGCCTTCGACGAGTCTGTTGAACAGGTTGAACCCGGCGCACACCGCGATTGCGTCCTTCAGTTGTTCTTCAGAGAATCCGCCGGCATGAACGGCCTGCTTGTCCGACTCAGAGATTGCACTTGGCGTGAGCGTCAGCTTCTTCACGTAGGCAAGGAGGGGTGCGAGGCGGTGACCGGTGGTGTCGCCGCTCTCGATCATCGCGAGGTCGGCTGACCCGGCACCGATCGAGGAGGCAAAGGCGGTGTGGGACCCGCAACAGAACTCACAACCGTTCAGCTTGCTCGTATACGCAGCGATGATCTCGCGATCTGTCGGGCTCAGATGTGAGTCTTCGCGCAGAATTTCTTGAGCGAACGTCATCAGCATCATGTACTTGGATGGCCGCTCTTGGACGACTGAGCGGATGCCCGCGAGTTCGTGTGTGAACTGTTCGAAGCGGGGGCGTTCATGCGTGGCCATTGGCTCATCCTTTGCTGCGTCGCAAGACTTTCTTACGTGTGATGATCAATGTAGTGACGGCTC
>CAYFJS010000120.1:0-2645 GCA_964343495.1 uncultured Acidimicrobium sp.
CCGGTGAACTCATCGACGATCTTCACCTCGCCGTCTTGGATGATGTAGTCCTTGTCGCGGTGGTACAGCACCGAGGCCTTGAGGGCGACTTGGAGCTGGTGCACGAGGTTCTGCTGCACCTCGTCGTAGAGGTTCTCGATGCCGAGCTGCTGCTCGACCTTCTCGATGCCCGACTCGGTCGGCACGACGATGCGCTTGTCTTCCTCGACTTGGAAGTCCTCGTCACGCTTCAGCGAGCGCACGATCGAGGCGAAGCGGTAGTAGATCTTCGCCGCGTCCGCGATGCGACCGGAGATGATGAGCGGGGTTCGCGCTTCGTCGATGAGGATCGAGTCGACTTCGTCGACGATGGCGTAGTTGTGTCCACGCTGCACCTTGTCGGCGAGCGATCCCGCCATGTTGTCGCGCAGGTAGTCGAAACCGAACTCGTTGTTCGTGCCGTACGTGATGTCGCAGCCGTAGTCGACGCGCTTCTCGGCCGGCGACGGGCGATGCCCCGGCACGACGAGACCGACGGTGAGACCCATGAAGCGGTGGATGCGACCCATCCATTCGGCGTCGCGGCGCGCGAGATAGTCGTTCACGGTGACGAGGTGCACGCCCTTGCCGGAGAGCGCGTTCAAATAGACGGGCAGCGTCGAGACGAGGGTCTTGCCCTCGCCCGTTCCCATTTCTGCGACCCAGCCCGCGTGCAGCGCCGCGCCACCCATGATCTGCACGTCGTAGTGGCGCTGGCCGATCACTCGCCGAGACGCCTCGCGCACGACGGCGAACGCCTCGATCATCAAGTCGTCGAGGTCCTCCCCGCGCTCGAGACGGCCGCGGAATTCGACGGTCTTGGCCTGCAACGCAGCATCGTCGAGTGCCGCTATTTGGGCCTCGAGCGCATTGACCTCGGGGACGATGCCCGCGAGCGCCTTGACCTTCTTGCCCTCGCCGGCGCGGAGGATGCGATCCAGGAGTGCCATGCGGTGTCCAAGCCTACCTGCGCACCTCGGGGGCCGGAGTGGCGGCGATCGCGGCACACGTCACCGTTCGCGCAGTGCTCGCACGGAGTGCATCGAGGCTGTGCTGCAACGTCGCACCGGTCGTCACCACGTCGTCGATGACGAGTACGCGTTCGTACCGCGACCGACGCGCAACGAATCGTGCTCCGGTGCGTCGCTCGCTCGCGGTCCTACCCGTTTGCGCATGATCGTCGAGCCGACGCAACAGCCCCACGCACGGCACTCGAAGTCGTCGCGCCACGCGACGTGCGATCAACTCGCTTTGGTCATAGCCTCGCTCGCGCATCCTTCGAGGCGTCGTCGGCACCCAGGTCACGACGTCTGCCTCGCAGACTTGCGCGTGACGCATGACCCACACGTCTGCGAGCATCGGCACGACCCACCGAGCGGATGAGTATTTCATCGCCACGATCAATTCGCGCATCACGCCGGCGTACTCGTGCGAAACGACGATGCCCGACCGATGCACGACGGGGGCGTTCGACAGCACCGTCCAACACCCGTCGCACCATCCTGAGTGCACTGCGCCACAACCGGGGCATCGAGCGAGAAACAACACGGTTGCAACGACCTCCCACCACTACCATCGAGCGGTGCCCACTTCGTTCCTCGCCCCGCTCGCCGATCGTCCGATCGAACGACTTGTGCGATGTGTGTTCGGACTCTGCGTGTTCGGCGTCGGCGTCGCGATGCAAAAGCACGGCAACCTCGGTCTGCCGCCGTGGGACGTGTTCCACGACGGCTTCAGTTCCATCGTCGGGCTCTCCTTCGGCCACACGATCGTGGCCACGAGCGCGCTCGTCATGTTGCTGTGGATTCCGCTCCGCCAGATGCCGGGACTCGGCACGCTGATCAACGCCGTCGAGATCGGCGTCGTCGCCGACCTCTATCTCTCCCACGTCGAACCGGCGACGAATCCGTATCTTCGGGTTGCGCTCATGTTCGGCGGCATTCTGGTGACGGGCATCGGCTCGGGGATCTACATCGGAGCCGGACTCGGACCTGGACCGCGCGACGGACTCATGACCGGGCTCGCCTCGCGAGGCATGCGCATCAGCGTCGCCCGCACGGGCGTCGAGGTCTCGATCATGTTGATCGGCGTCGTCCTCGGCGGCTCGATCGGCATCGGCACGCTCGCCTTCGCACTCTTGATCGGGCCGATCGTCGCGCGGACGCTCCCGTACTTTCGGATGCGCCCGCGCGAAACCGCCTAGTAGCGGTACGCCTCCGGCTTGAACGGACCCGATGGGTTGATGCCGAGATAGTCGGCCTGCGTGTCGTTCAACTTCGTGAGCACGACACCGAGTGACTCGAGGTGCAACGCCGCGACCTTCTCGTCGAGGTGCTTGGGCAGCACGTAGACGCCGAGCGGGTACTTGGTGGTGTTGTTGAACAACTCGATCTGGGCGATGACCTGGTTGGAGAACGAGCAGCTCATCACGAAGCTCGGGTGACCGGTCGCGCAACCGAGGTTCACGAGGCGACCCTCGGCGAGCACGATCACCGCGTGGCCGTCGGGGAACGTCCACAGGTCGGTGCCCGGCTTCAGCTCGTCACGCACCGCACCACTGCGGGCGAGTCCGGCCATGTCGATCTCGTTGTCGAAGTGGCCGATGTTGCACACGATCGCGTTGTGCT
>CAYFJS010000121.1:0-2630 GCA_964343495.1 uncultured Acidimicrobium sp.
CGAACACGGCGGCCTCGTGCACCGCGGGGTGCTCGTAGATCGCGCTCTCGACCTCTGCGCCGTAGACGTTCTCACCTGCGCGCAGGATCATGTCCTTCACACGGTCCTCGACATAGACGAAGCCGTCTTCGTCCATGCGACCGATGTCGCCGGAGCGCAACCAGCCGTCCACGATCGTCTCTGCGGTCGCGTCCGGACGGTTCCAATAGCCGCGGATGAGCATCGGACCGAAGAACCAGATCTCGCCGGCCTGGCCGCGCGGAACTTCCTTCAGATTTTCGTCGCGCACATGCACGATCATCGGGAGTACCGCACGACCGGTCGAGGTGGGGTGCGTGAGGTAGTCGGATCCGGTGATGCCGGGGCCGAACGCGTTCGTCTCGGTCATGCCGTAGCCGAGCTGCGGGTTGCCGTTCTTCGTCTTTTCGTTCACCTTCGTCACGAGCGAGGCGGGCGACGGCGCGCCACCACCACCGACGGCACGCAACGACGACGTGTCGTACTTCCCGAACGCCGGTGAGTTGACGAGGTCCCAACTCTGCGTCGGCACGCCGACGAAGTTGGTGATCTTCTCCCGCTCGATGATCTCGAGGGCCTTCTCTGCGTCCCACTTGTACATGATCACGAGCTTCAATCCCACGACGAAACAGCTCAACATCACGGGCACGCAACCCGTGACGTGGAAGAGCGGAACGATCAGGATGAACGAGGGCGGGAGATCGGGGCCGTCGACGTCCTTCAACTTCACGCCGGCGGCCGTCAAGACTGCATTGCGCGCGGAGAAGGCCATGATCGAGGAGATGATCGCGCGGTGGGTAGACACCGCGCCCTTCGGCCGACCGGTCGTGCCACTCGTGTAGAGGATCGTCGCATCGTCATCCGGGTGGATGTCGGCACCCGGGTGCTTGTCGCCGAGCGGCAGCACCTCTTCCCACTTGTCGACTCCGGCCGGCAACGGCTTGTCGGAGCGCACGACGAGCACCTTGACACCACGCTTCGCGCACGAGGCTGCTCCGATGTCATAGCGCTGCTGGTCGCAGATCAACACCTTCGAACCCGAGTCTTCGAGGGCGAAGTCCATCTCGTCCTCTGTCCACCACGAGTTCATCGAGACGTTGATCGCACCCGAGGAGATGATCGCGGCGAACGACATCACCCATTCGGGATAGTTGCGCATGGCCACCGCCACGCGATCACCCTTCTTCACCCCGTAGGTGTTGACGAGCAGGCTGGCGAGGGCGTCCACGTGGTCCATCGTCTTGGTGAAGGTCCACGTCTCGCCTTCGTAGATGAGGAACGGCTTGTCGCCGTGGTTGCGCGCATTGGCGAACACGAGGCCGAGATGCGGCGGCGCATTCTTGAAGACCTTCATCTTCACGCCGCGCACTTCCCCGTCGATCAGCTCGAACATCTGACCGGGTGCGGTCACTGCGAGGTTGGCCTCGTCCCACGTCATTGCCATGTCGTCTTCCCCCGAAAATCGCCTGCCAGCAATCTAGGCGTCACCGTGGAGCTGAGGGGAATTGAACCCCTGGCCTGTACATTGCGAACGTACCGCTCTGCCAACTGAGCTACAGCCCCGTATGTGCGTCCAAACCCTATCGGGGGTCGGGGATGATGCGCCTAGCGACGGCGGAACTGGCTGAGATAACGCTCGTTGTCGCGCTTCACCCGCATCTGGACGAGCACGTAGCAATACCCGATGAGGATGAGCAGGCTCACCGTGAAGGAGTACAGGAAGAACGAGTTGCCTCCGGTCGTGGCGGCGAGGAAGAGGGAGACGACGACGATCCCGAAGTTGCCGACGACGATGTTCTGGCGGCGCTGGCGCTGCATCTCGGCGACCGATCGGTACATCGGGGCGCGGTGGGCACGGGTGCCCTCCGGGCGGACGAGGGCGCCGGTGAGACCGCCACTGCGGGGCATCCGGGTCTGCTGCACGCGGCGCTGGCCGGAGGGCGCGAGCGGACGGACCAGGTTGCGGGGCATGCCGCCGGCGTTCTCGAGCGAATTGAGCTGACGACGGAACTGGGTCACCGAGTTCGCCGGCGACCCGTTCAGCTTGGCGCGAACGAGTGGCGGGAGCAGTACGGCCATCCAGGCGGCACCGACGATGATCAAGATCAGCTTGCTCATGGGTTCCCTGAGTGTATTACGAAATCGCTACAAAACCGACGCTTTGACCCCGACTACTCCCCCAATTCCCTGCAAATTGGGGCTTTTGCGGGTGACCCCTAGGACTCGTCGCGCAGGTAGTGGCCCTGGCGTCCGCCCGACTTTTCCCACAGGGCAAGCTCCCCGATGACCATCGCCCGGTCTGCGCTCTTGCACATGTCGTAGATGGTGAGCGCCGCCACGGCACAGGCGTGCAGGGCCTCCATCTCCACCCCCGTGCGCTCGACGGTGTCGACCTGGGATTCGATCGCGATGTGGTCGTCGCCGATCTCGAAGTTGATGTGCACGGCCCCAACGAGGAGCGGGTGGCAGAGCGGAATCATGTCGCTCGTGCGCTTGGCGGCCTGGATCCCGGCGATGCGTGCAACGGCGAGGACGTCACCCTTCTTCACCTCGCGGTTCGTGATCGCCCGAGTCGTCTCCGGCTTCATGAACACCTTGCAGCGCGCGATCGC
>CAYFJS010000122.1:0-2569 GCA_964343495.1 uncultured Acidimicrobium sp.
CAGCGATCGCTGATCGCATACACCGCGTCGTCGATCCGCACGATTGCCACTGCGCGACCGTTCACGTCGAATCGCCGGGCCTTGCCGTGCTCGAGGTCGCCGAGGGCACACACACGCGTCGCCATCTAGATCGTCCTCCCCAACTTCGCCGCCACCTTGGCGCGCAGTTCGGCGGTGAACGACGAGGCCGGAATGCGCTCGAGGACTTCGTCGAAGAACCCGAACACGACGAGTCGTTCGGCGACGTCCGTCGGGATTCCGCGACTCTCCAAGTAGAAGCGCTGGTCGTCGTCGATCGGACCGACGGTGGAGGCATGGCTGCACTTCACGTCGTTCGTCTCGATCTCGAGGTTCGGCACGCTCTCGGCCCACGCACCGTGTGAGAGCGTGAGGTTGCGATTCGTCTGGAACGCCTCGCTCTTCGTCGCGTTCTCCGTGATCTTGATGAGCCCGGTGTAGACGCTCTTGGCGGTGTCCTTCACCGCTCCCTTGAACAACAGGTCGCTGTGGGTGCGGGGTGCTTCGTGCGTCTGGAGCGTGCGGAAGTCGTGCATCTGGGTCGAGTCCGCGAAGTACAGCGCGGTCTGCTGAGCGCTCGCGCCTTGACCGACGAGCTTGACCTCTGCGCGCACGCGCGCGTAGTCGCCACCGAGTGCGACGGTGAACACCTTGACCGTGGAGTCGCGCTCACCGACGGCGAGCTGGTGGCCGATCTGCCAGGTGTTCGCGCCGAGTTCGTTGATCGCGAGGTACGTGACCCGAGCAGATTGTGCGGCACGAATTTCGGCCACGGGAACGACGAGTGATGCGACGCCATCGGCGGAGGTGAATCGCTCGATGACCGTGACCTCGGAGTTTTCGCCGGCATCGATCACGAGTCGCGGGAAGGCGACGATGCCCGACGAGGCGACCGTGCGCTCGACGATGACGGTCTGTGCGTGCACGGCGCCGCGGGGCACGACGAGTGCGACGACGTCGGGTGAGGTGCGGTTCATCGTCGCAAAGACGTCGGGATCGCTCGTCATGGCGACGCCGACGTGGTCGTGCGGGTTCGTCGCGAGCACGCCATCGGCACCCGACACGACGGTGGTCACCGTGCCCGGAGCATAGGACGAGAGGTCGAGTTCGTTGATGCGGCTGTAGCGCCAGATCTCTTCGTCGATGGTGGGGAGTGCGAGGGTCGTCATCTACTTCTTTTTCTTCTTGTCGCGATTCTTCTTCTTGTTCTTGCGCTTGTCGTTCAAGTCGGCGAGCACGTCCCCCATCGCGGCTTCGATGATTGAGGCGGCCTCGTCGAGCACTGCAGAGGCGGTTCCGTCGTTCAGGCTCTCGGGCTCGACTGGCGTCGCTGGTGGCACGAGCGATCCGTGAGCCCAGGCGACGTCGACCATTCGTCGCTCATACTTCTCACAGTTCTCAGGACAGCGCCAGGGTGCATCGGGGGCGAGACCGAGGTTGCACCGGCGCATCGTGTCGCCGTTGGCGTACGTGCGCGACTCGAAGTGCTTGCATTCAGATCGCATCGCCATGGGGGTGAGTCTCGCGGCAGGACGTGCGTGTCAGCCGACGGATCCTTCCATCTGCAACTCGATGAGTCGGCTCCACTCGACGGCGTATTCCATCGGGAGCGTGCGGGTGACGGGCTCGATGAAGCCGTTCACGACCATGCCCATCGCCTGTTCCTGGGTGAGACCACGACTCATGAGATAGAAGAGCTGCTCGTCGGCGATCTTCGACACCGTCGCTTCGTGACCGATCTGGGCGTCGCGCTCGCCCACTTCCATGTACGGAAGGGTGCGGCTCTCGGAGTCCTCGTCCAAGATGAGCGCGTCGCACTGCACGTGGCTCTTGCATCCGGTCGCACCCTCTTCGACGCGCACGAGACCGCGATAGGTCGTGATGCCGCCGTCCTTGGAGATCGACTTGGAGACGATCTTGGAGGACGTCTCGGGTGCTGCGTGCACCATCTTTGCGCCGGCATCCTGGTGCTGACCTGGACCCGCGTAGGCGACCGAGAGCACTTCGCCCGTGGCCTTCGGACCGACGAGGTACACGCTCGGGTACTTCATCGTCAGCTTGGAACCGATGTTGCCGTCGATCCACTCCATGTGGCCCTCTGCCTCGACGCGTGCGCGCTTGGTGACGAGGTTGTAGACGTTCGGTGACCAGTTCTGGATGGTCGTGTAGGTGACGTGCGCGCTCGGCTTGACGACGATCTCGACGACCGCGGAGTGCAACGCATCGTTGGTGTACACCGGAGCGGAGCAGCCCTCGATGTAGTGCACCTTCGAGCCCTCATCGGCGATGATCAACGTGCGCTCGAACTGGCCGGCATTCTCCGAGTTGATGCGGAAGTAGGCCTGCAGCGGCATCTCGCACTCGACGCCCGGTGGCACGTAGATGAACGAACCTCCCGACCACACCGAGGTGTTCAGTGCGGCGAACTTGTTGTCGCCCATCGGGATGACGGATCCGAAATACCGCTTGACAAGATCCGGGTATTCGCGCAGCGCAGTGTCCATGTCGCAGAACAAGATGCCCTGCTCCTCGAGCTCGACGCGGTTGCGGT
>CAYFJS010000123.1:0-2518 GCA_964343495.1 uncultured Acidimicrobium sp.
CGACCCAGGGCGTGCTCGAAGCGCGCTTGTCGTCGCTCGAGGGTGGCATCACGACGGCCGTCGGCCTGCCCGGCGCACTCGCGGTGTCGTCGGGGCAGTCGGCGGAGTTGCTCGCGATCCTCACGCTCGCCGAGGCCGGTTCGCACATCGTCGCTTCACCGAGCCTCTATGGCGGAACGTACAACTTGTTCCACTACACGCTTCCGAAGCTCGGCATCGAGGTGTCGTTCGTCGAAGATCCTGACAACCTCGACCAGTGGAAGGCCGCGGCCAAGCCGAACACGAAGGCGTTCTACGGCGAAGTGCTCGCCAACCCGCGCAACAACGTGTTCGACATCGAGGGTGTGAGCAAGGTGGCACACGAAATCGGCGTTCCACTCATCGTGGACAACACCGTGCCGACCCCGTACCTCATTCGTCCGATCGAGTGGGGAGCCGACATCGTCGTGCACTCGCTCACGAAGTTCATCGGCGGTCACGGAACCTCGATCGGTGGCGCGATCATCGACGGCGGCACGTTTGACTTCTCCGCGAGCGGTCGCTTCCCGAACTTCACGGAACCTGACCCGTCGTACCACGGGCTCTCTTATTGGCCGGCGCTCGGCGCAGGCTCGTACATCATTAAGGCCCGCGTGCAGATGCTGCGTGACATGGGCATGGCGACGACACCAGACAACGCGTTCAACTTCCTGCAAGGTCTCGAGACCTTGTCGCTGCGCATGGACCGCCACTGGGCGAATGCACAGAAGGTGGGCGAGTATCTCGCCAAGCACCCGCAGGTCGAGGAGGTCTTCTACGCGGGTCTCCCGACGAGCAAGTGGCATGCGCGCGCGAAGAAGTACGGCGGTGGCAAGGGCTACGGCTCGGTGCTCGCGTTCAACATCAAGGGCGGTGTCGAGGCTGGTCGCAAGTTCGTCGGTGGACTCAAGTTGCACAGCCACGTGGCCAACATCGGTGACGTGCGCAGCCTCGTGATTCACCCGGCGTCGACGACGCACAGCCAGCTGACCCCAGAGGAGCAGGCGGCGACGGGAGTTTTCCCTGGCCTCGTGCGCCTCTCGGTCGGGCTCGAGTCGATCGAGGACATCCTCGCCGACCTCGATGCAGGATTCGCCGCGTCCAAATAACGCAAGGGACTCCGCTCGTGGGTTACCCCACGGCGAGGACCTTCTCGTTCGGGGATGAAGTTCACTCTCCGTTAACCCATATCCCATTCCGGCGTTACCTGGACTTGGAAGACTGCCGTGCGTGAGTGTGGCGGTCCCCGAAAAGCGCGAGATGCACGTCGTCTACAGCACGGCGGATCGTGTGTTTCGTGGCGTCGTGACCGCCGGAGCCATGACCTCCCTCGTCGTGCTCGGGCTCATCGGTGCATTCCTCTTCGCTCGCGGCGCGCAAGTGTTCAGCGAGACCGGAATCAAGTTCATCACCGGATCGAATTGGACGGCGGGTAGCGAAGACGGGATCATCCCGAACGATTTTTCGATCGGCCCGATGTTGGTTGGCACGATCATCGTGTCGATCATCGCGCTCGTCATCGCGGTGCCGATGTCAATCGGGGGAGCGCTCTTCCTCGAGTTCTATGCACCGCACCGAATCAAGCGGTTTCTCGTTGCGCTCCTCGATCTCGCGGCAGCGATCCCATCATTGATCTTCGGGTTGTGGGGTGTTCAGATCTTCACCTCGTTCGGCGAGCGCTGGGCGTACTTCCTGAGTGATCGACTCGGCTTCATCCCGATCTTCGAGTCCCTTTCCGGAATCTTCGGCCGGAGTCCATTCGTCGCAGGATGTGTCCTCGCGTCGCTCGTGATGCCGATCACGACGTCGGTCGCTCGCGAGGTGTATTCGCGAACACCGCGCGAGTTGATCGATACGTGTTACGCGCTTGGCGGGTCGAAGTGGGGCGCGATTCGCACCGTCGTTCTGCCGTTCGGTCGCAGCGGCGTCGTTGGTGGCGCGATGCTCGGTCTCGGTCGCGCCCTCGGTGAGACCGTCGCCGTGTATCTCGTCTTGAATCTCACGTTCAGGTATTCGTCCAAGATCCTCGAATCGGAGGGCGGCAACGTTGCCTCATTGATCGCGACGAAATTCGGTGAGGCGACTGAGGCGGAGTTGAAGGCCCTCGTCGCGGCAGGGTTCGTCCTCTTCCTGCTCACCTTGATCGTCAACATGATCGCCTCGAGCATCGTGACGCGCACGACGAGGTCGGCATGAGCGACGTGGTCGTCGAGACTCCTGCTCAGCCGGCTCCGACACAGCCATGGCTGAGGCCCCGGGCAGTCGTTCGCCGGGATGCGCTGACCTTCCTCGGGATAGCCGTCCTCGCATATGCGATCGTGCTGTTCACGGGATTTGCCCGCATCGACGGCTGGCTGATCGTGTTCTTCGCATTGAGCTTTGGTCTCGTCGTGCGACGAGCTCGGAAGATGTCTCAAAAGGACCGCAGAAACGCCCTGGTGCAGGTCGTGATCATCGCTTCGGCCGTCGTCGCGTTCCTGCCATGGATGTCGATCCTCGC
>CAYFJS010000124.1:0-2516 GCA_964343495.1 uncultured Acidimicrobium sp.
CGCCGAACCGCTCTCGCTGCAGACGCACCCGACGACGGCACAAGCGCGTGAGGGGTATGCGAGAGAGAACGCTCGCGGAGTTGCGATCGACTCCCCGAGCCGCATCTACCGTGACGCATCGGCCAAGCCGGAACTGCTGATCGCGCTGTCGCAATTCGAGGCCGTGAGTGGATTCCGCGACATCGAGGAATCCCTCGAGCTCTTCACGCGACACAACTGGCGCGATCTCGCCACTCGACTCTCGCGCGACGGGATCGAAGGCTTCGTGCGCTTCGCACTCTCGCAGTCGCGCCACGAGCTGCCGACGAACCTCCCCGACTATGCCGCCCGTCTCGCCGAGCACTATCCCGGCTCGGGCGGAGTCCTCGTTTCACTCCTCATGCACCACGTCGTCCTCGCACCCGGCGAGGCACTGTTCCTCGATGCCGGCAACGTGCACTCCTATCTCTCCGGCTTCGGCGTCGAAGTCATGTCCGCGAGCGACAACGTCGTGCGTGCGGCGTTCACCCGCAAGCACGTGGACGTCGAGGAGTTCATGAAGGTGAGCAACTTCGCCCCGATGCCGCCGCCACTCGTCGGCCACGCCCGCAACGACGACCGCATCGAATACTTCGCCCCAACACGGGCGTTCGGAGTCCAGAGGATCGACGGCGACAAACGGGTCACCGTTCGCGCGACGCACGCGGCCGAGATCGTGCTCTGCGTCGCGGGTGGCGACGACACCCTGCGCAAGGGCCAGGCGTGCCTCCTGCGCCACGGCGAATCACTCACGATCGACGCCAAAGCGAGCGTCTTTCGCTGTTGGGGCTGAGCATGCGTCGACTCCTCCTCGTCCTCGCGCTGTGTTCGAGCCTCGTCGGGGTGGGAGTGGCGAACGCGAAGTCGACCCCGCCACCGCAGCCGACGCTCCTCGTGCTCGGCGACAGCCTCACCTGGGGCACCAACTACCGCGGCTTCGGCAACGTGACGCCCAAGTTGAAGGCGCTCGGCTACTTCAACACCCTCGTCGTCGACGGCGTGTTCGCACGCAACATCTCCGGTCCCGCCGGAACGGCGCGAAACGGCGTGAAGACGATGAAGAAACTCACGACGTCGGGTCTCGCGCCGAGCGCGGCGATCGTCGCACTCGGGAGCAACGACCTGCAGCACTCGGGGGATCCGGCGTTCTACGCGGGACGAATCCGCGAACTCCTCGACCTTCTCGGCGACATCCCCGTCGTGTGGTTCAACGTGTGGCGAACGGATGCCGCCTACTACCCCAAGCGCTCCGCGACCTTCAACGCGACGCTCGCCGAGGTCGCCACCGAGTATCCGAACGTCACCGTCGCCGACTGGGCCTCGATCGTCGTGGCGAACCCGAAACTGATGGCATTCGACGGGCTTCACCTGCAGCCCGTCGGTTACAGACTGCGCGCACAGATGTACGTCGAAGCAGCACAGATGCTGATCGGCACCTTGACTCCCCCGCCGACGACCACTACGACGTCGACCACGACCATTCCAGCAACGACGACTACGTCCACGACGACACCGTCGACCACGACGACAGTGGCACCGACGACCACCGTCGCGCAGGGCTAGTTCCCGGAAACCTTCTTGCGGATCTCGACGATCTTGTCGCCCGAGCGGTTCGCGTCGTCACCCTTCTCCTCGAGGAGTGCGTTGCGATCCTTGGCCGCCTCACGCTCGGCAAGTGCGGTGTCGACGCGCGCGATCGCGGCCTCGACGCCGTGGTCATTGATGTAGGTCGCCCAGTCGACGAGCGCCTCGACCATCTCCGATTCGGGCACGACGGCGACGTTGCGCCCCTTCACGAAGAGGTGCCCTCGCTTGTTTCCAGCTGCTATCCCGAGATCGGCCTCGCGAGCCTCACCCGGTCCGTTCACGACGCAGCCCATGACCGCGATCTGCAACGGAATCTTCTTGTCGGCGAATGCCTGCTGCGCGCGATTGGCGACCTCGATCACGTCGATCTCCGCGCGACCACAGCTCGGGCACGCGATCAGGTCGACGTTCTTGCGCTCGCGCAACCCGAGCGACTCGAGCAACTGTCGACCGGCTCGTGCCTCTTCGACCGGATCCGCGGTGAGGCTGTAGCGGATGGTGTCGCCGATGCCCTCCATGAGGAGTGTCGCGATGCCGGCCGTGGCCTTCACGAGACCTCCGGGAAGCGGACCCGCCTCGGTGACGCCGAGGTGCAGTGGATAGTCGGTGACCTCGCTCAGTTGGCGATAGGCCTCGATCATGAGCGGCACGTTGGACGCCTTCACCGAGATCTTGATCAAGTCGAAGTCGACTTCTTGGAAGTACGCGATCTCCTGCAATGCGGACTCCACCATCGCTTCGGCGGTGAGGCCGTTGTGCTTCTCATAGAGTGCGGGGTCGAGCGAGCCACCATTCACGCCGATGCGGATCGGCACCTTGCGGTCGCGCGCCTCGCTCGCGACCGCCTTGATGTGTTCGGGCTTGCGGATGTTGCCGGGATTCAGGCGCAAGCCATGGACGCCGGCCTCGAG
>CAYFJS010000125.1:0-2514 GCA_964343495.1 uncultured Acidimicrobium sp.
ACCTCACCGAGGACTGGAAGATTCGCGAGTACCTCACGGTGCAACTCGCCGACGCAGCCGTCAGCCGCATCGAGATCGAGCGCACCCGTGACAAGCTCCGGATCGACGTGCACACCGCACGCCCTGGCATCGTCATCGGTCGCAAAGGTCAGAAGGCCGACGAGCTTCGCGCCGGTCTCACCAAGCTCACCGGCAACAACAAGGTGCAGTTGAACATCACCGAGATCAAGCAGGCCGAACTCGATGCAGCGCTCGTCGCGCAGGGCGTCGCCGACCAGCTCGTCAATCGCATCGCGTTCCGTCGTGCGATGAAGCGTGCGGTGCAGAACGCGCAGAAGTACGGCGCGGAGGGCATCCGAATCCAGTGTTCAGGTCGTCTCGGTGGCGCAGAAATGTGCCGCACCGAGTGGTACCGCGAGGGTCGAGTGCCGTTGCACACGCTGCGCGCCGACATCGACTACGGCTTCCGCGAGGCAGCCACGTCCGCCGGTCGCATCGGCGTCAAGGTCTGGCTCTACAAGGGTGAGATCCTGCCGTACAAGACGAGCGACGATCGCATCGCCCGCGAGGCCGCGATGGCGGTCGGTCACACCTCGGGCAGCGTCGAGCCGACGATGAAGGTCGTCACCTCGGCAGGTCCGAAGGTCGCCGACTCCGACGAGATCGAAGTCGCACCGTTGGTCAAGGAAGCAGATCCCGAGTTCGAGCGCTTGCTGGCGGAAGAGGAAGACATCCAGCGCCGCATCGTCGACTCGCACGAGACGCCGAAGTTTGGACGGGAGTAATCCATGTTGCAGCCACGCAAGGTAAAGCACCGCAAGCACCACCGCGGTCGCATGAACGGAGTGTCGAAGGGCGCCACCGAACTCGCTTTCGGCGAGTACGGGATTCAGGCCCTCGAGCCGGGCTGGATCACGGCACGCCAGATCGAAGCCGCACGTATCGCCATGACGCGCCACATCAAGCGCGGTGGCAAGGTGTGGATCAACGTGTTCCCGGACAAGTCCGTGACCAAGAAGCCGGCAGAAACCCGCATGGGTTCGGGCAAGGGCAACCCCGAATTGTGGGTCGCCGTCGTCAAGCCGGGTCGCATCTTGTTCGAGTTGTCGTACCCGAACTCAGCGACCGCGCACCAGGCCCTCGATCGCGCGGTGCAGAAACTGCCGATCAAGGCGCGCGTCATCAGCCGCGAGGAGGCGATCTGACATGGCCCGTGAACTGAACGAATTGAAGGACATGGATCTCGCGACACTCGTCGAGGAGCTCCGCGAGTCCAAGCAGGAGGCCCTCAACCTGCGCTTCCGCCATGCCACCGGTCAGCTCGACAACACGGCTGAACTCGGCAAGGTGAAGAAGGCCATCGCCCGTATCAACACGCTCATTCGTCAGCGCGAGATCGCCGCTGCGGAATCAGCAGGGAAGTGAGTAGGACATGACCGAGACACCATCAACCGTCGTCGCCGACGCCCGCAACGCCCGCAAGGTGCGCGAGGGAATCGTCGTGTCGAACAAGATGAACAAGACCATCGTGATCTCCATCGTGGAGCGCGTCCGTCACCCGAAGTACGCGAAGTTCGTGTCGCGCACCAAGAAGCTGTACGCCCACGACGAGACGAACGATGCCCAGATCGGTGACCGCGTGCGCGTCATGGAGACCCGTCCGCTGTCGAAGCAGAAGCGTTGGCGCCTCGTCGAGGTACTGGAGCGTGCAAAGTGATTCAGCAAGAGTCCCGTCTCCGCGTCGCTGACAACAGCGGTGCCCGTGAGGTCCTCGTGATCAAGGTCCTCGGTGGCACCCGTCGTCGCTACGCATCCATCGGCGACGTCTTCATCGGCACCGTCAAGGACGCGATCCCTGGCGCAGGTGTGAAGAAGGGTGAAGTCGTGCGCTGCGTGGTCGTTCGCGTGAAGAAGGAGAAGCGTCGTCCAGACGGCAGCTACATCCGCTTCGACGAAAACGCCGCCGTGCTGATCAAGGAAGACCTCACGCCACGCGGCACCCGTATCTTCGGACCGGTCGGTCGCGAACTGCGTGACAAGAAGTTCATGCGAATCATTTCGCTCGCACCGGAGGTGTTGTAGTCATGAAGTTCAAGAAGGGCGACACCGTGATCGTCATTGCCGGCAAGGACAAGGGCAAGCAGGGCGAGATCACCAAGGTTCTGCCGAAGGAGAACAAGGTCGAGGTCGAGGGAGTGAACGTGGCCAAGCGCCACCTCGCAGCCCGCGGACAGACCGCGAACACCGGCGGCATCGTGGACAAGGTCATGCCAGTGGACGCATCCAACGTGATGCTCGTCCACAAGGGCAAGCCGACCCGCGTGGGTTTCAAAGTGAAGAGTGACGGCACCAAGGTGCGCGTCGCCAAGAAGACCGGAGACGAGATCTGATGGCTGCAGTAGAGACCTACGTACCGCGCTTGAAGGCGCACTACAACAACGTCGTCCGCGCGGAGCTCATCAAGGAGCTCGGCGTGAAGAACGTGATGCAGGTGCCGAACCTCGAGAAGATCGT